>CAZMLX010000184.1:0-4367 GCA_964567275.1 uncultured Thiopseudomonas sp.
GTATCTGGCTGGGCAGCCTGCTGGTACCGGCCACGGCGGAGCAGGCCAGGGCCACAGGCCGGGCCGGCGAGGGCGTTTGGCAGCTCTTGTGCCGGCGGCCGGTGTGGAGCTTTTACCTCGGGGTGATCCTGATGCAGGTGTGCCACGGGCCCTATTACAGTTTTTTGTCGATCTACCTGGGCGAGCTGGGCTATAGCCGCAGCCTGATTGGCGGCTTCTGGTCGCTGGGAGTGCTGGCGGAAATTGGCGTGTTTTTGCTGATGCCGCGGGTGTTGTTGCGCTTCAGTGTACGCCAGGTATTGCTGACCTGTTTTCTGCTGGCAGCAGTGCGCTGGTTGTTACTGGGCCAGCTGGCGGCCGACATGGCCTGGCTGGTGCTGATCCAGCTGCTCCACGCCGCCACCTTTGGCGCCTTTCATACTGCGTCGATGCAGGCGGTACAGGCGGCGTTCCCGGTTGGCCGCCAGGGCATGGGGCAGGCGCTTTATGTGTCCTGCTCGGGTGTTGGCGCCGCAGCAGGAGCCCTTTATGCCGGTTATCTGTGGCGTCCGGCCGGGGCAGCCGCCACCTTTGCCGTTGCCAGTCTGGTGGCCTTGCTGGCCTGCGCCATTGTGTGGGCCGGTATGCGCCCTTTATCCACTCCGGAGACCTGATGAATTATCTTTGCGTGTACCACCATAGCCATCCACAGCAACCGGTGCGGCTGCTGAATCATGCGGACGATATCCACCGCGAGTTGCGTGAACTGGGGGTACTGCTCGACCGCCATGCCATCGACGCCAGCCAGGCCGAAGCAAATGACCAGGCCATTCTGGCGGCCTGTGCCGATGCCGAAGGCCACCGCTTTGCCAGCGCCCGGGTGCAACGCCTGGGCGGCCCGGCTGCGTTGCAGCGGCGCAGCGGCGTGCGATGCGAGCACTGGCTGACCGGCGATGAACAGCTGCTGTGCCTGCAAGGTGAGGCGTTGCTGTGTCTGCATCATGACGGGCATGTTCATGCCTTGCACTGCGCAAAGGGGGACCGGGTGCAGATTCCGGCGGGACTGCCACGCTGGCTGGCAGCGGGAGAGACCACCGGGTTTCTGGGCGTAAGCCTGTGTGTCAGCGAGGCGGCGCATCAGCCCTGCATGGCTGATCCGGACCATTCTGGCCAGTATCCGGGCTGGCTTGACTGAAAGCCCGGCAGCAGCTGTCAATATCCCACTAAATCGCTAGGTCTTTATTTTAGACAAGAATATGCGTACACTGCGCACATTCTTGTGAGGAGCCATTATGAGCCTTATTACCATTACCGAAGACGCACAAACCTATCTGGCCGACCTGCTGAAAAAACAGAGTACCCCCGGCATTGGTGTGCGCATCTTTATTACCCAGCCCGGAACCCCCTACGCTGAAACCTGCCTGGCCTATTGCAAGCCGGATGACCAGAACCCGGAAGATGAGGTGATCGGGTTTGCCGAATTTACTGCCTGGATTGACCGCCCCAGCATTCCTTTTCTGGCCGATGCGGTAGTCGATTTTGCCACCGACCGCATGGGTGGCCAGCTGACCATCAAGGCGCCCAACGCCAAGTTGCCCATGGTCAACGAGGACAGCCCGCTGGAGGACAAGGTCAATTACTACATCCAGACGGAAATCAACCCGGGGCTGGCCAGCCACGGTGGCCAGGTCAGCCTGGTGGACATTGACAACGGCATTGCCATCTTGCGCTTTGGCGGTGGCTGTCAGGGCTGTGGCCAGGCCGATTTGACCCTGAAGGAAGGCATTGAACGTACACTTTGTGAACGAATTCCCGAAATCAAGGGCGTAAGTGATGTAACTGACCACAGTTTTCGTGAAAATGCTTTCTATCGTTAAGGCAGCATAGACACCAAAAAAATGAAGATCCTGCGTAAGCAGGTGTTTACCTTGGGGAAAATCTGTGCAAGCATGCACCGCAACCTGATTTTCTATCAAGACGAGGCATTTGATGACCAAATCCGAACTGGTTGAGCGCATGGCACGCCTGCAGGATCAGCTGTCAGTGCGTGATATTGAACTGGCAGTAAAGACCCTGCTGGAGCAAATGACCCAGACCCTGGCTGAAGGGCGGCGGATCGAGGTGCGCGGCTTTGGCAGCTTTTCCCTGAGTCAGCGTGCCGCCCGCATGGGGCGCAACCCGAAAACCGGCGAGGCGGTCGAGCTGCCTGCCAAACAGGTTCCCCATTTCAAGCCGGGCAAAGAGTTGCGCGAACGGGTCAATGATGCAGCCGGCAATGACTAGCCAGACCGTGGCTCGCAGCACGTCGAGGACAATCATGCAAAAAATCAAACGGGTGCTGGTTGCCCTGCTGTGCCTGGTGCTGGCACTGGTGGTGTTTCTGTTTACCCTTGAAAACCGGCAAGGCGTTGAGCTGGGCTTTCTCGGCCACGGCAGTCCGCAGATGCCGCTGGCGGTGGCGATCATGCTGGCCTTTATTCTGGGTGCCCTGCTGTCTGCGCTGACGTTCTGGTGGCCGTTGCTGCGCCAAAAAAGCAAGAACAAGCGCCTGCAGCGCAAGCTGGTGCGGCTTGCAACCCTGCTGGAACAGGCCGAAGACAAGGCTGCTGCCCATAGCCAGGCGGTGGCAACTGTCACAACAGTCGCCGACTGATACCTCGTGCCAGAAAATTGCCAGGGGCCGCTTGTGCGGCCCTTTTTTG
This sequence comes from uncultured Thiopseudomonas sp., assembly GCA_964567275.1. Taxonomy (GTDB): domain Bacteria; phylum Pseudomonadota; class Gammaproteobacteria; order Pseudomonadales; family Pseudomonadaceae; genus Thiopseudomonas. The sequence continues at coordinate 2,682 of CAZMLX010000184.1, forward strand.
TGCGCCGCTTTCAGGTCGGGCTGGAGCGGCCGGTCATTTCCCGGGCCATCTGGGTGGCGTAGTTGTCGGTCATGCCGCCAATGTAGTCAATGATGCGCAGAAATGACTGGTACAGGGTCCAGTCGGGGCGGGGAGCGCTGTTGCCGAGCAAATCAAAAATGCGCTGGTTTTTAAACGACAGCGGCTGGCCGCTGTGAAATTCCAGTACCGCACCGCAAAAGGCGTTGAGCAATATTTCCAGGGTGGTATAGGCGCCAATTTCGTGCAGGGTTTTGCGTTTGTCCTGAAAGATTTTTTCCCGGGCCAGCTGTTTGGCCTTGAGAATGCAGGAGCGCGCCGGGTCGCGCATGTGCTGTACCAGATCACCCGGTACTGCGGCATTGAGCAGATGATCCTGCTGGCTGACAAAGGCGTGGGCGGCGGCCTCGGTCAGGTGTTCGATGGCCTTGCCACGCAATATGGCCAGCTTGCGCCGGCGCGAGTCTTTGGGACCCAGCTGGCGGTAGGTTTCCGGCAGGTCGTCGCCGACCAGTTCCAGCAGCAGCGCTTCCACTTCGCTGTAATCCAGCAGGTCCATTTCCAGGCCGTCTTCCAGATCAATCAGCCCGTAGCAGATGTCGTCGGCGGCCTCCACCAGGTATACCAGCGGGTGGCGGGCCCAGCGCTGGGCGCCCAGGCGGGGCAGCCCCAGTTTTTCCGCTACCCGCTCAAGCTGTGGCAGCTCGTTCTGGTAACAGCCAAACTTGTTGAGCCGGAACAGGCCGCTGCTGGCATGGTCGGCGGTCCAGGGGTATTTGAGAAAGGCGCCCAGGGTGGCATAGGTCAGCCGCATGCCGCCGTCAAACTGGTGATACTCCAGCTGGGTCAGCACCCGGAAACCCTGGGCATTGCCCTCGAAATTGAGAAAGTCAGCCTGCTCGGCGGCGCTCATGCCGTCCAGCCAGCCACGGTCACGGGCCTGGCGGAACCAGTGGCAAATGGCATCTTCGCCGGAGTGGCCAAAGGGCGGGTTGCCAATGTCATGCGCCAGACAGGCCGACTGCACAATCATGCCCAGATCGCTGGGCTCGCTCCAGTCGGGCAGGGCATCACCCAGCATGCCGGCGACCCGCATGCCCAGCGAACGGCCGACACAGCTGACTTCCAGTGAATGGGTTAGACGGGTGTGGATCAGGTCGTTGCTGGACACCGGATGCACCTGGGTTTTGCGGCCCAGCCGGCGAAAGGCGCCGGAGAAAATCACCCGGTCGTGGTCCTTGTGAAAGGGGCTGCGGCCGATTTCGTCGGCGCTGTGACTGGTTTTGCCCAGCCGTTCACGGTTCAGCAGTTGCTGCCAGTCCATGGGAGTCTCCGGCAAGAATGAAGCGGTATTGTAGGGCGCAGCGCCAAAACGCACAAACCCGCCAACAGGCGGGTTTGTGGTGACTCGGACTGACTTACAGCAGAGGCAGGGTGTAGCTGACGATGATGCGGTTTTCGTCAACTTTACCTACGCTGGTATCAGAGCGAACGGTAGCGTTACGCAGTTTCACGCCCAGGCCCTTGAAGGTGCCGTTTTGCACTACGTAGCCGATATCGGTATCACGCTCCCACTCGTTACCGCGTTTGACGTTTTGACCCATGTAGATATTGCTACCACGGATGTAACGGGCCATCAGGGACAGACCGGGTACGCCCACGCCAGCG
>CAZMLX010000185.1:0-4357 GCA_964567275.1 uncultured Thiopseudomonas sp.
GCCATAAGCCGGGATGGCTGAATCTGCCCTTCCCACCAGACCAACAGTTCGATAAGCCGGTGCTGATATGAAGTCCGGGGTGTCATGCTTGCTCCTTGTGCGCTAATGGGGCTGAGTATAGCCCTGTCCTCTCGTGCGGATGTGACTCAGGTCGTACTTTGCGCGGGCTGTGTTGCTTCTGGATTCCGCGACTTCGCTACGCTGCGCGCGGAATGACGGTGTGTGGCTTGACCTCTGTTGCAGCAAAACCCGGCGAAAACTGGCATCATGTGCAGCATTTATCGCCGGCACCCCTGTGCCCGAAACTGACAGGACCCCTTCCATGAGCAACGTTGACCCCCTGGAAATTGCCAAGTTTGAAGCCCTGGCCCACCGCTGGTGGGACCGTGACAGCGAGTTCAAGCCCCTGCACGACATCAACCCGTTGCGGGTCAACTGGATTGACCAGCGGGCGCCGCTGGCCGGCAAAAAGGTGCTGGATGTGGGATGCGGCGGCGGCATTCTGGCCGAGGCCATGGCTCATCGGGGTGCCGAAGTCACCGGCATTGACATGGGCGAGGCGCCGTTGTCGGTGGCCAAGCTGCATCAGCTGGAAAGTGGCGTAACGGTCAATTACCGTCAAATCACCGCCGAACAGCTGGCCGAGGAAATGCCCGGCCAGTTCGATGTGGTGACCTGCCTGGAAATGCTGGAGCACGTGCCGGAGCCGGCCTCGATCATTGCCGCCTGTCAGACACTGGTCAAACCCGGCGGCCAGGTGTTTTTTTCCACCATCAACCGCAATCCCAAAGCCTATATGCTGGCGGTGGTGGGTGCCGAATACCTGCTGCGCATGCTGCCGCGCGGCACCCATGACTATAAAAAGTTCATTCGCCCGTCCGAGCTGGGTGCCTGGGCCCGCCATGCCGGGCTGGACATTCATGACATCACCGGGCTGACCTACAACCCGCTGACCAAGCGTTACAAGCTGGAAGCGGATGTGGACGTCAACTATATGTTGCACTGCAGCAAGCCGCTGTAACGCCATGATGCTGAAGGCAGTCCTGTTTGATCTCGATGGCACCCTGCTCGACAGCGCCCGGGATTTTATCGCCATTTTGCAGGCCATGCGTGCCGAAGCCGGTTTGCCAGCGCTGGACGCGTCGCTGATTCGTCAGCAGGTGTCTGCCGGCGCCGCCGCCATGGTCAGCCTGGCGCTGGACATGGCCGTCGACCACCCGGACTTTGAGCCACACAAGCAAGACTTTCTGCAGCGTTACCGTGACAACCCCTGCCGGCACAGCCGCCTGTTTGACGGCCTGCCCGAGCTGCTGGAACGGCTGGAAGCCCGCGGGATTGCCTGGGGTGTAGCCACCAACAAGCCGTTGCAGTTTGCCCGCCCCATTATTGAACAGCTGCAACTGGCGCAGCGTGCGGCGGTGCTGGTCTGCCCGGAACAGGTCGCACGGGCCAAGCCGGCGCCCGACATGCTGCTGCTGGCCTGTGAACAGCTGGGCATGGCGCCGGCGCAGGCGCTTTATCTGGGCGATGACCGCCGTGATATCGAGGCGGCCAGGGCTGCCGGCATGCCGTCACTGGCGGTCGGCTATGGCTATCACCGCCCTGACGACCATCCCTGGCTCTGGGGCGCCGACCATTTTATTGAACAGTCCACCCAGCTGGCCGACGCCGTGCTGGCCCTGATCGACCCTTGACCGAGGATTTTTCATGTTTGATTACACCGCCGCTCCCGACCTGTTGCAGGGCCGCATCATTCTGATCAGCGGTGCCGGCCGCGGCATTGGTGCTGCCGCCGCCAAAGCCTGCGCCGCCCACGGCGCTACCGTATTGTTGCTGGGCAAGAGCGAAGACAATCTGAATCAGGTGTATGACGATATTGTGGCGGCCGGTCATGCCGAGCCGGTGGTGATTCCGCTGGATCTTAAAACCGCCACCGCCGCGCAATTCGACGCACTGGGTGCCATGATTGAAAGCGAGTTTGGCCAACTGGACGGCCTGCTCAACAACGCTTCCATTCTGGGCCCGCGCATGCCGCTGCAACAAATTGCCGACGACAAGTTTGCCGAGGTGATGCAGGTGAATGTGCAGGCCACCTTTGGTCTGACCCGTGCCCTGTTGCCGCTGCTGCAGCTGTCTAAAGATGCCTCTATTGTGTTTACCTCCAGCGGTGTGGGCCGCAAGGGCCGTGCTTACTGGGGCCCCTATGCGGTGTCCAAGTTTGCCACCGAAGGGTTGATGCAGGTGCTGGCCGACGAGCTGGATGAAACCTGCGTACGGGCCAACAGCGTCAACCCCGGCGCCACCCGCACCTCCATGCGTACAGCGGCCTATCCGGGCGAACACCCGGAAGCCAATCCGCTGCCCGAAGCCATCATGCCGGTGTACCTGTATCTGCTGGGCCCGGACAGCCAGGGTGTCAACGGGCAGGCGCTGAACGCCCAGTAATGACACGGCATGCCAAAGCGTCACAAAACAGGCACTTTGGCATCAGCACGTCAGCCAGCAGTCAAAATAAAACACAACTCATTGTTATATAAATAAAAATAAAAGTTGGCATAGAACTCGCTTAAGTATCGGCAAGAACAAACTACCCAGTTGGTGAACTGCCATGATCCTTCAGCAAGCTGCCCCGCTCTTTGATTTCTCCAGCGCACTGGCCGGCCGCCTGCCTCGTCCTGCGGCCCCTTCGCTGGCAGACATTCGGCCTTCTCATGCCGAGATCAGCCAGGTACTGCGCAACCGCCTGCAAGGCACACTGGATCTGGCTGAAATTCTGGACATTTTTTATACCGTCAGCCAACAGCTGGTTGCTTTCCAGGGTCTGCAGTTTGGCAATGCGCACCAGCATATTGCCCATCAGTCCGGCCGGGTTGAAGCACAGCCTGTGTTCCGCATGGATTACAACCTGGAGCTGAAAAACGAGCAACTGGGCATGCTCAGCATTCTGCACAGCGCCCCGCTCAGTGAAAACGAGCTGGTCAGCCTGGAAAGCCTGACAGCCAACCTGGTATTCCCGCTGCGCAACGCACTTAAGTATCATGCTGCCCTGCATGCCTCGCTGCACGACCCGCTGACGGGCGTGCGCAACCGTTCCAGCCTGCGCCCAACACTGGAGCGCGACATGGAAACGGCCCGTCGCATGCAACAGCCGATGGCCGTCATCATGTTTGATATCGACCACTTCAAACTGATTAACGACACGTACGGCCATGCGGGTGGCGACAAGGTTCTGGTAGAGGTTGCCCGGCTGATTTCTGCCCGGCTGCGTTCAGTCGATGCGGTGTTTCGCTACGGCGGTGAAGAGTTCTGTATTTCCCTGCCCCACACCGATGCTGCCCAGGCCAGCCTGGTTGCCGAGCGTCTGCGCCATGCGATCGAACAGCTGGAGGTCGAGTTTGACCAGCAGATCATCCGCCTGACGGCCAGCATGGGCATGGCCATTCTGGCTCCGGCCGAACAGCAGGACGATTTCATTCAGCGGGCAGACAACGCCCTGTACAGCGCCAAACACTCCGGCCGCAACCGGGTTTGCCTGGCTGACTGATCTGCGACACCCATTAAAAAGGCCGCATAAGCGGCCTTTTTGCAATCAACCTTCTTTTTTACGACCGGGCCGGCGGGCCACCGGCTTGCTCAGGCGTTTTTCCTGGCGTTTCTGCTGTTCACGGGTTTTCTGGCTCTGTTCAGGTAGCGCCACCGGTTCCAGCCCTACTTCCTTGCTGAGAATGTCCAGCTCGCGCTGGTCCATTTCCCGCCAGCGGCCCACGCTCAGCGCCGAGGTCAAAAATACCGGCCCGAAACGCACCCGCTTCAGGCGGCTGACCACCAGCCCCTGCGACTCCCACAAGCGCCGTACCTCACGGTTGCGACCTTCCATCACCACGCAGTGAAACCAGCGGTTGAAGCCGTCGCCCTCGGGCGCCGCCTGGATGTCGGTGAATTTGGCCGGGCCGTCCTCAAGCATGACGCCGTTTTTCAGGTTCTCGATCATTTCATCGGTGACTTCACCCCGCACCCGCACCGCATATTCCCTGTCCATGTTGTAGGACGGGTGCATCATGCGGTTGGCCAGCTCGCCATCGGTGGTAAAGATCAGCAGCCCGGTGGTGTTGATGTCCAGCCGGCCAATGTTGATCCAGCGGCCGCTTTTCAGCCGTGGCAAACGCTCGAACACGGTTGGACGGCCTTCCGGGTCACGGCGGGTACAGACTTCGCCTTCCGGCTTGTTATACAGGATCACCCGGCGCAGGCGGGCCGCTTCCCGGTCCTGCTTGACGGCCTCGCCATCCACGCTGATGCTGTCTCTTGGCGTAACCCGCATGCCCAGGCTGGCCACCAGGCCGTTGACCTTGATGCG
>CAZMLX010000186.1:0-4281 GCA_964567275.1 uncultured Thiopseudomonas sp.
GGTCCAGACCAAAGGCCAGACCACCATGGGGCGGCGCACCAAAGCGCAGCGCATCGAGCAGGAAGCCGAACTTCTCTTTTTGTTCGTCTTCATCAATGCCCAGCACTTCAAACACGGCCTGCTGCATCTGCTTGTTGTGGATGCGGATGGAACCACCACCCAGCTCGGTGCCGTTCAGTACCATGTCATAAGCGCGCGACAGTGCAGTACCTGGCGCAGCTTTCAGCTCGTCCGGTGTGCACTTGGGTGAAGTGAACGGGTGGTGCAATGCGCTCAGCGAGCCGTCGTCGTTTTCCTCGAACATCGGGAAATCCACCACCCACATCGGTGCCCACTGGCAGGTTAGCAGGTTGAGATCGTGGCCAAGGCGGATACGCAGTGCGCCCAGCGCATCGCTGACTACCTGCGCCTTGTCGGCACCGAAGAACACGATATCACCATCCACTGCACCCACACGGTCCAGAATGGTGTTCAGGTTGTCTTCGGGGATAAATTTGACGATCGGTGACTGCAGGCCTTCGGGACCCTTGGCGCGCTCGTTGACCTTGATATAAGCCAGACCCTTGGCACCATACAGACCGACAAACTTGGTGTAGTCGTCAATCTGGCCACGCGGCATGGCACCCTGGCCGGGCACACGCAGGGCGGCAACACGACCCTTTGGATCGTTGGCCGGGCCGCTGAATACTTTAAACTCGACATCCTTGAGCTGGTCGGCAATGTCCACCAGTTCCAGCGGAATACGCAGGTCCGGCTTGTCAGAACCAAAGCGGCGCATGGCCTCTTCGTAAGGCATGTGCGGGAACTCGCCCAGATCCACATCCAGCACTTCTTTGAACAGGTTGCGGATCATGGTTTCTGTCATACCCATGATGTCGGCTTCGTCCATAAAGCTGGTTTCGATGTCGATCTGGGTAAATTCGGGCTGACGGTCGGCACGCAGGTCTTCGTCACGGAAACATTTGGCGATCTGATAGTAGCGGTCAAAACCGGCCACCATCAGCAGCTGCTTGAACAGTTGCGGCGACTGCGGCAGGGCAAAGAAGCTGCCGGCGTGGGTGCGGCTGGGCACCAGATAGTCGCGGGCACCCTCGGGGGTGGCACGGGTCAGGATCGGGGTTTCCACATCGAGGAAACCGTTGTCATCCAGGAAACGGCGGATGCTGGAGCTGATGCGCGAGCGCAGTTTGAGCTTTTCGGCCATTTCCGGACGGCGCAGGTCAATGTAGCGGAAACGCAAACGGGTTTCTTCGCCCACGTCGGAGTGCTCGTCCAGCGGGAACGGCGGGGTGTCGGCCTGGCTGAGAATTTCCAGCCCGGTGGCGATCACTTCAATCTCGCCGCTGGCCAGGTTGGGGTTGGTGGCGCCTTCAGGGCGGCGGCGTACCACGCCAGTAGCCTTGACCACAAACTCGCTGCGCACCCGGTCGGCGGTGTTGAAGGTGTCTACGTTGTCCGGATTGAACACCACCTGCGCCAGACCTTCACGGTCACGGATATCGAGAAAAATCACACCGCCGTGGTCACGGCGACGGTGTACCCAGCCGCACAGGGTGACAGTTTGACCTTCCAGGCCGGCGTTAAGGTGGCCGCAATAGTGGCTACGCATCATAGTCTTGTTCACATCCCGGGTTGTTGGTGATGGGAGCCGTCTGCGTCACCCTTCCAGCAAAGGCGGGCAGGCACAGGGCCGGCTTTCGAAACGGCCGATTATATAGCGTTAAGACAGCAAGAACCAAGGGCCGCCCGCTTTTAGCCACTGCAAGCGGATTTGAGTCCACCCCCTCTTTACGGTTTAATAGCGGACGCTCCGCCTTGCGGAGATACACTGTCGTTCGCCAACTGCGGCAAGAACCGGCGGCACTCTTGATTCGCCGCCCTCTGGCCATTGCGAATATTTGAATTTTTCCTGATTACGAGCCATTCCATCATGTTTAAACCTTTACATTTCATTACCGGCCTGGCCGCCCTGCTACTGGCCATTGCCCTCGCCGTCACCACTCAAACTGCCGAAGGCCTGCTTCTGCTGGCCAGCCTCGGCTTATTGCATCTGTTTATCGCCCCGCTCATGCCATCACCGGCCAGCAGCCCCTCACCACGGATGCAGGCCTTTGTATCGCTGCTGCTGATCGCCGCAGTGATTGTTGCTGCGGCTGCCGTCTTCCAGCCCGGTGCCGGCTATGAACTGGCCAGCCTGGTGGTGTTCGCTGCCGCCACCCTGGTTCACCTGCTCCAGCAACGCCAGCCAGCCAGCCAAACGGCCCAAACGGCGCCCCGCTCGTCCGACACCGACAGCACCGATCACAACAGCCCGCAGGCCGAAGGCCCGCGCGAAGCCGGCACCGTCAAATGGTTCAACACCACCAAGGGGTTCGGTTTTATCTCCCGGGATAACGGCGACGACATTTTCGTCCATTTCCGCGCCATCCGCGGCGAGGGTCACCGCATTCTCAGCGAAGGCCAACGCGTCGAGTACAGCGTCATTTCCCGCGAAAAAGGGTTGCAAGCCGAAGACGTGGTGGAAATCTGACCCACCGGCTACCGATTTCAAAAAAACCTACAGGTATCAATGCATGTCCAACTCCAACAACAGTCTGCCGTCCTACCTGGACGCCAGCAACCCCGGCCCCTGGGGCATATTTCTTGAACAGGTTGACCGGGTCACTCCCTACCTGGGCGAGCTGGCCAAATGGGTCGGCACCCTCAAACATCCGGAAAAAATTCTGGTTGTCGATGTGCCGGTACAACTGGATAACGGCGACGTTGTGCACTTCGAGGGCTACCGTGTCCAGCACAGCCTCAACTGCGGTCCCGGCAAGGGCGGCATCCGCTACCACCAGGATGTCACCCTGTCCGAAGTGATGGCGCTGTCGGCCTGGATGTCGGTCAAAACGGCTGTAGTCGGACTGCCTTACGGCGGAGCCAAGGGCGGCATCCGCTTCAATCCCCGCCACTACTCGAAAAACGAGCTGGAGCGCATCACCCGCCGCTACATTCACGAAATCAGTGATTTTATCGGCGTGGACAAGGATATTCCCGGCCCCGACGTCAACACCAACGCCCAGACCATGGCCTGGATGATGGATACCTACTCGATGAATGCCGGCAAAGACTGCCCGGGCATCGTCACCGGCAAGCCGATTGCCATTGGCGGCAGCCTGGGCCGGGTGGAGGCCACCGGCCGCGGCGTATTCATTGTTGGCGTGGCAGCGGCCCGCGACGCCGGGCTGGACCTGTGCGGCGCCCGGGTTTGCATCCAGGGCTTTGGCAACGTCGGCAGCACCGCCGCCCGCCTGTTTTGCGAACTGGGCGCCAAAGTGATTGCGGTACAGGACCACACCGGCACCGTTTACAACCCCGACGGTCTGCAAATCGACGCTCTGATCGAACACGTCAACACCCACGGTGGCGTGGCCGGCAAGCCCAATGTCCAGAGCATTGATAACGATGCGTTCTGGGAAATCGAGTCCGACATCCTGATCCCGGCCGCTCTGGAAGGCCAGATCACCAAGGATAACGCCGGCAAAATCAAAACCCGCATCATCGTCGAAGGTGCCAACGGCCCAACCACGCCCGATGCCGACGACATCCTCAATGCCAATGGCATTACCGTGGTACCCGACGTGCTGGCCAATGCCGGTGGCGTCACCGTCAGCTACTTTGAATGGGTACAAAACTCGGCCAACTTCTACTGGAGCGAAGAAGAAATCAACCAGCGGCTGGAAACCATCATGGACAACGCTTACAACGCCGTGTCCGCCACCGCCTCCGAGCACCAGGTCACCCTGCGTACCGCCGCCTTCATCACCGCCTGCACCCGCATCCTGCAAGTGCGCGAGCTAAGGGGACTGTATCCCTGACCGGGCACAGCTGTAATACAAAAAAGGCGAGCCGGGCAACCGGGTCGCCTTTTTTGATTCAAGCGCAAACACACGGTCTTAACCCGAAAACCTCAAGGACAACCCCCAATCATTGCCCGGGCTGAATCAGCTCCATCAGTACCCCCGGCATTGGGCGGGCAGCGTCTACAGGCAGGCAAAGCACAAAAGGCTTTTTGACTTCACTGGGCAACGCATCCAGCGTCATCCGGGCAGCAGCCTGACAGGCCTCCTGACTGCCAAAGCCCTGGATACTGGTCATGGCCTGAAGCTGGTTGCTGGCTCCGGAAATATTGGCGATCAACAAGGCCCAGGTAACAGTGGTAGTGGCAAGCATGACAACTCCTTGTGAATGAATCTGGCAAAACAAAATCAGTCGAATACGAGAAAAACCCATAGATAG
>CAZMLX010000187.1:0-4256 GCA_964567275.1 uncultured Thiopseudomonas sp.
GCCGGCAACATGGCCGCCAGCCTGATCGGCGGCCTGCTGGCCAAAGGTCTGCCGGCCGGCAACATCCACGCCAGCGAGCCGTCTGCCGAACGCCGCCAGCAACTGCAACAGGATCTGGGCATCCACACCCATGCCGACAACAATCTGGCCTGCGCCGATGCCGATGTGGTGGTGCTGGCCGTCAAGCCACAGGTGATGCGCGAGGTGTGCCAGCCGCTGGCTGCCGCCCTGCAACCCGGTCAGCTGGTGATCTCCATTGCCGCCGGCATCAACTGCGCCAGCCTGCAAAAATGGCTGCAACACCCGACAGTAGTACGCTGCATGCCCAACACCCCGGCCCTGTTGCAACAGGGCATCAGCGGCCTGTTTGCCGTGGATGCGGTCAACGCCAGCCAGCGCCAGCAAGCCGAAACCATCCTCAATGCCGTGGGCGAGTCGGTCTGGGTGGATCAGGAAAGCCTGCTCGATGCCGTCACCGCCGTCTCCGGCAGCGGCCCGGCCTATTTCTTCCTGCTGATGGAAGCCATGACCGATGCCGGCGTAAAACTTGGGCTGGATGCCGGTACCGCCGCACGGCTGGCACAACAAACCGCACTGGGCGCAGCGCAAATGGCCTGCCAAAGTGACGTGGATGTGGCCACCCTGCGCCAGCAGGTCACTTCGCCGCAGGGCACCACCGATGCCGCCATCCGCCGCTTTGAGGCCGACAACTTCCGGCCCATGGTTGAACGCGCCCTGCAAGCCGCTGCCGACCGTTCTGCCGAACTGGCCAGCCAACTGGGAGACTGATTGATGACCGCCACCCAAGCCCTGATTTACGTTCTGCAAACCCTGGGACAGCTGTACATCCTGCTGATCCTGCTGCGTTTTGTACTGCAAATGGTACGTGCCGATTTTTACAATCCACTCAGCCAGTTTGTGGTCAAGGCCACCCAGCCGCTATTGTTGCCCGTACGCAAGATCGTGCCCGGTTATGGCGGTCTGGACTTTGCCTCGCTGGTGCTGGCTTTTCTGGTGCACATCGCACTGTCAGCCATAATTTTGGCGATTATCGGTGCACCGATCGTCCCGTTGCTGCCCTACCTTGTGATATGGGTGCTGATCAGCCTGGCCAGCCTGTTCGTGAAAATATTTTTCTTTGCGCTGATCATCAGCGTAATCCTGTCCTGGGTGGCCCAGGGCAGCCGGCATCCCGGTGTCAGCCTGGTACACCAGGTGTGCGAACCGCTGCTGTCACCCATTCGCCGCATTCTGCCGGATCTGGGCGGTATCGACATTTCACCGATTTTCGCCTTTCTGGCCCTGCGGCTACTCGACAGCTTCGTGCTCGACAACCTGGCGCGGGTTACCGGCATGCATAGCCTGCCGGGCCTGATCAGCCCCTTTATGTAATGGCCGGTTACGCACGGCTGGATGGCGATGATCTGGTGCTGCACTGCCACATCCAGCCTGGCGCCAAACGCAGCGAACTGGCCGGCGAGCACGGCGAGCGGCTAAAAATCCGCCTGCAGGCGCCGCCGGTCGACGGCAAGGCCAACAGCGAGCTGGTGCGTTTTTTAAGCAAACTGTTTGGCGTAGCGCGCAATGCAGTGACCATTGAAAACGGTGAACTGAGCCGGCAAAAGCGCGTACGCATCTGCAATCCTGTACAATGGCCAGCCGGTATCGACAAGCCTGCCAACGGCTGATTTTTGCATGTCAGCGCCGCCCCGGCAGTCCCGTGCCATCGTTTTTCTGTTTTTTTACGCTTGGAGCATCAGGTGTCCCGCGTTTTTCCCGAAGACTCCGTTGGCCTGGTTCAGCCCGAACTGGCACATTTCAAGGAACCGCTGCTGCTGGCATGCGGCCGCCAGCTCGGCGAATACGAGCTGGTTTATGAAACCTATGGCACCCTCAACGAGCAACGCAGCAATGCCGTGCTGATTTGCCATGCGCTGTCCGGCCATCACCATGCCGCCGGCTATCACAGCGAAAGCGACCGCAAGCCCGGCTGGTGGGAAGCCTGCATTGGCCCGGGCAAGCCCATCGACACCAACCGTTTTTTTGTGGTCAGCCTCAATAACCTGGGCGGCTGCAACGGTTCCACCGGCCCGGCCAGCACCAACCCGGCCACCGGCCAGCCCTATGGCGCCGACTTCCCCATGATGACCGTGTCCGACTGGGTACAGAGCCAGGCCCGGCTGGCCGACCGGCTGGGTATCGAGCAGTGGGCGGCGGTGATTGGCGGCAGTCTGGGCGGCATGCAGGCACTGCAATGGAGCATCGACTATCCGGAACGCCTGCGCTATTGCGTGGCCATTGCCGCCGCTCCCCGCCTGAGTGCGCAAAATATTGCCTTTAACGAAGTTGCCCGCCAGGCCATCATCAGCGACCCCGACTTTCACGAAGGCCACTTTCTGGCCAAAGACAGCATTCCCAAACGGGGTCTCAAACTGGCGCGCATGGTGGGCCACATTACCTACCTGTCCGACGACGCCATGGGCCAGAAGTTTGGCCGCGAACTGAAAGCCGAGCAGCTCAACTTTGACCTGGGCAACGTCGAGTTCCAGGTAGAAAGCTACCTGCGCTATCAGGGCGAGGAATTTTCCACCCGTTTCGACGCCAATACCTATCTGATCATGACCAAGGCGCTGGACTACTTTGATCCGGCCGCCGCCCACGGCGGTGATCTGGCCAAAACCTTTGCCAAGGCCAGCGCCAGTTTTTACCTGATCTCCTTCACCACCGACTGGCGCTTCTCGCCGGAGCGCTCGCAGGAAGTGGTCAACGCCCTGATTGCCGCCGACAAAAAGGTCAGCTATGTGGATATCGACGCACCCCATGGCCACGATGCCTTCCTGATCCCGCATCCGCGCTACCTGCAGGCGTTTTCCAGCTACATGAACCGTATCGAGATTTGAGATGAGAGCCGATCTGGACATCATCCAGCAATGGATTCCCGAAAACAGCCGCGTGCTGGACCTGGGCTGTGGTGACGGCGAGCTGCTGGCCTGGCTGAAAGCCAACAAAAACGTCACCGGCTACGGCCTGGAAATCGACCCGGACAAAATCAATGCCTGCCTGGAAAAGGGCGTCAACGTGGTTGAGCAAAACCTCGACCTTGGGCTGGGCAACTTTGCCAGCAACAGCTTTGACGTAGTAGTCATGACCCAGGCACTGCAGGTCGTCCATTACCCGGACAAAATCCTGCAGGAAATGCTGCGCATTGGTCGTACCTGCATCATCACCTTTCCCAACTTTGGCCACTGGCGCTGCCGCTGGTATCTGGCCACCCGTGGCCGCATGCCGGTGTCGGACTTCATGCCCTACACCTGGTACAACACGCCCAACATCCACTTCTGCACCTTCAAGGACTTCGAAGCCCTGTGCAAGGAAATGCAGATGCAGGTGCTCGACCGCCTGGCGGTGGACAACCAGCACCGCGACCATCTGGGCAACCGGCTGCTGCCCAACCTGCTGGGCGAAATCGGCATTTACCGTGTTACCCGCAACGTCGTACCCACAGCCTGACGGAGGAACTCCCCATGCGCAAACTTGTTACCCTGGCCTGTGCCCTGCTACTGAGCCTGTCGGCCACCGCCGAGCAAAAAATCACCTCGGGCGCCCTGGACATCCACTACATAGTGCTCAACTCCAGTTTTCTGCAGCCGGCCATTGCCAAGGCCAACGGTCTGGAGCGGGGCAAAAATATTGCCATGCTCAATGTGTCGCCACTGCGTGACGGCAAAGGCGAAAAGAGTACCCTCAGCGGCTCGGTTACCAACCTGCTCGGCCAGAGCCGTACCCTGAAGTTCCGTGAAATCGACGAAGGCGAAGCCGTCTACTACATTGCCCAGTTCCCGATCGACAGCCGTGAAACCCTGAAAATCGCCGTAGATCTGATTGATTCCGAAGGCACAAGCCACAGCCTCAAATTCAACCAGGAAGTGTTCCCCGACCTATGAAAACCCTCGTTCTCGCCAGCCATAACGCCGGCAAGCTGAAAGAACTGCAGGCCATGCTCGGCGACCGTTTCCAGGTACGCTCGGTAGCCGAATTCAGCAGCGAAGCGCCGGAAGAAACCGGCCTATCCTTTATTGAAAACGCCATCCTCAAGGCCCGCCATGCCGCCAGGGTATCCGGCCTGACGGCACTGGCCGATGACTCCGGTCTGGCAGTGGATTACCTGGGCGGCGCACCGGGCATTCACTCCGCCCGCTACTCCGGCACCGGCGACGATGCCGCCAACAACGTCAAGCTGTTGCAGGCGCTGCAGG
>CAZMLX010000188.1:0-4238 GCA_964567275.1 uncultured Thiopseudomonas sp.
GGCCAGCACCTGATGGCGAAAATGATGGTGCGCCTGCACCCGCAGCATAAAGTTGTCGAACAGTTGCGGATTGTGCAGGCGGCCTTCTTCTTCGATGGGCAACAACGGGAAGCGCTGTTGCAGCGCTTTGGCAAACAAGCCAGTGGTCTGTTCACGCTTCTGCTGGCCTTTCTCGTCATACAGTTTGACCCGGAACAGGCCGCAGCTGGGTGATTTTTGCATCAGGATAAAACCGTCAACACGGTCGAAGCCCTCCAGCGGCTGACGATAGGCGGCCTCCAGCTGCGGGCCCAGATCATCGTCGCCATCCTTGACCCGTACCAGCTGCGGATTATCAGCAGCGCCACGCAGGTGCATGGCGGGACGAGGCGTGCCAAAGCCGGCAGCCTGTTCGGGGCAGAAGCTGACATATTCCACCACAGGAGCCAGTACATCGTTGCAGATGGATGAGTATTTGTGACCGCCGTTATAGCGCACCGGCTGGCCGAGCAGGCAGGCGCTGATGCCAAGACGCAAGGGTTGGGCTGACATGGGGCTGGGATTCTCTTGTACAATTCTTGAAAGCGTATAACCAATCTTATACATAAAAAATATTTGTACAAGGTGTTTCTCCATGACAACCACGCCACACCACAGTGATGCCCTGTTTCCGATTGGCGAGCTGAGCCAGCGCACGGGTGTAAACAGCATTACCCTGCGTGCCTGGGAGCGGCGTTATGGCTTGTTGCAACCGGCCCGCACTGAAAAAGGCCATCGCCTCTATGGGCAGGCGGATGTGGAGCGGGTGTTGCAAACGCTGGCGCTGATTGAGCGGGGCGTGCCGCTGCGCAAAATTCGGCCGCTGCTGGA
Source organism: uncultured Thiopseudomonas sp. (assembly GCA_964567275.1). Lineage (GTDB taxonomy): Bacteria > Pseudomonadota > Gammaproteobacteria > Pseudomonadales > Pseudomonadaceae > Thiopseudomonas. Next base: position 850 of record CAZMLX010000188.1, read on the forward strand.
GGGCGATGCGCCGCTACCGGCTGCGCAGCAGGACGAGGAAGCGCAGCATCTGCAACAGCAATTGCTGGCGCACCTGGAGCAGCTTGATGTGGGCAGACTGGCGGCAACTGTGCAGGAGCTGTTCAAGCAGTATCCGGCCAGTTGGTGCCGAAAGCAGGTGTTATTGCCGCTGTTCGCCCACCTTGCCGCACACCCGTCTGCTGCCGCGCTGGAGGCGTTGTTGCAGGCCGAATTGATGCGCTATGCGCTGCGTTACTGGCCTCAGGGCGGCGGTAAAAACCAGGCCGGGCTGCAGGTGCTGGGCGGCGTGCCGACTGCGCCCTGGCGCACCTTGCTGCTTGCGCTGGAGCTGCAGCAAACACGGCAGAATGTGCACTGGCTGCCGGGCGCATTTTCGCTGCTTGCGCTGCAGCAATGGCTGGCACTGAAACCACAGCAGCAGGTGCTTTATTGTCTGGATGGCGTGTTGAACAAGGAACAGGAACACCAGTTGGCGGAGCTGTTGCAGGCACATCCACAGCTTTGGCTGCAAGGCACGGCGGTGGAGCTGGCCTTTGCCGGGCATGAGCGGCTGCATCACGAAGCAGAGGGGCGTTTTTGAGTGTGGCAACTGGTTGCCGTTGCTACATTCAGTCACTCTGTGCGCCAGTCGCAGGGTCTATTGACATCTGGTACCGCTGGATTCCGCGACTGCGGAATGACGGGGGTGTGCTTGCGTGCAAAAGGGTGCCTTGAGGATAGCCCGTCACCCTGCGCGCCAGTCGCAGGGTCCATTGGCTCCGGTTTCGGCTGGATTCCGCAGCTTCACTTCGCTACGCGCGGAATGACGGAGGAGAGCCGGGTTTGATGTGAACTGAAACAACAAGGGAGCCATTCGGCTCCCTTGTTGTGTACAGCTTTAACCGGCTTAGGCGGAATACAGCACGCGGCAGCGCATGGTGCCTTCCACGGCTTGCAGCTTGTGCAGGGCCAGGTCGGAGCTGTTGGCATCAACATCAATCACTACATAGCCAACGCTGTCATCGGTCTGCAGGAACTGGGCAGACACGTTGATGTTGTTGTCAGCGAATACCTTGTTGATGGCGCTCATGACGCCGGGGATGTTCTTGTGGATGTGCAGGATGCGGTGCTTGCCCGGGTGTGACGGCAGGGCCACTTCGGGGAAGTTGACGGAAGAAACCGACGTACCGTTGTCGCTGTACTTGACCAGTTTCTCGGCCACTTCAAAGCCGATGTTGGCCTGGGCTTCCTGGGTGGAGCCACCGATGTGCGGGGTCAGGATTACGTTGTCCAGACCACGCAGCGGGCTTTCAAACTCTTCACCGTTGGCGCGTGGTTCGACCGGAAACACGTCGATGGCGGCGCCGCCCAGATGACCATCCTTGATGGCTTCGGCCAGGGCTTCGATGACCACGACGGTGCCACGGGCGGCGTTCATCAGGATGGCGCCCTTCTTCATGGTGCGAATTTCGTTCTCGCCAATCATCCACTGGGTGGAGGGCAGCTGTGGCACGTGCAGGGACACGATGTCGCTCATGGCCAGCAGCTCGTTCAGGCTGGTGACCTGGGTGGCATTGCCCAGCGGCAGCTTGGTCACTACGTCATAGTAGTAAACATGCATGCCCAGCGCTTCGGCCAGCACCGACAGCTGGGTACCGATGGAGCCATAGCCGATGATGCCCAGTTTTTTGCCGCGCACCTCATAGGAGCCGGCAGCGCTCTTGTCCCAACCGCCACGGTGGCAGCCAAAGTTTTTTTGCGGAATGCCGCGCATCAGCATGATGGCCTGACCCAGCGCCAGCTCGGCTACCGAGCGGGTGTTGGAGAAGGGCGCATTGAACACGGCAATGCCGCGCTCGCGGGCAGCGTTGAGGTCCACCTGGTTGGTGCCAATGCAGAAGCAGCCGACGGCAACCAGTTTTTTGGCGCACTCGAACACCTCTTCGGTCAGCTGGGTACGCGAACGGATGCCGACAAAGTGGGCATCGGCGATTTTGGCTTTCAGCTCGTCCTCTGGCAGGGCGCCGGTGATGTACTCGATGTTGGAGTAACCGGCGGCATGCAGGGTATCGAGGGCGTTTTGGTGAACGCCTTCCAGCAGCAGGAAGCGGATTTTGCTCTTATCAAGCGAAGTTTTGCTCATGGTGTAAACCTGTGTCCTCAGCGAACGCTGCTCAAGGGACGGGATAAAACAAAAAATACAGCTGGGAAATGGCTGCAAAATTGAAGTGTTTTATCGCTTTTCACAGCGGTTGTCAGTAATTGTCCGTTGAAGGTGCCGGCGGGCGAAAAGCGGGCCGGGCAAGGCCCTCGGGGACGACTCCGCAAATCGTGAGAGTGCACGATTAACAGGGCGACCATGCTACCATAAGCGCACGAAAAAATAGCCTGTCCCGAAGGCTGAAGTCTTTTCAGTCTGACGATGAATGATTTGAGAGATCCCGGATGAGCGACATTACCCTGATTGAAGAATTGAAAGCCCTGCTTGATGACGGCAAGGTTCTGACCGATGCCGACAGCCTGGCCAGTCATGGCATTGACTGGACCAAACACTTTGCTCCGGCTCCGGTAGCCATTGCCTTCCCGCGCAGCACCGAACAGGTACAGGCCATTGTGCGCTGGGCCAATGAGCGCAAGGTGGCGCTGGTGCCGTCCGGTGGTCGCACGGGGTTGTCCGCCGCTGCAGTCGCCGCCAATGGCGAGGTGGTGGTGTCATTCGACTACATGAACAAGATTCTGGACTTTAACGAGTACGATCGCACCGTGGTTTGCCAGCCGGGCGTGGTAACCCAGCAGTTGCAAGAGTTTGCCGACGACAAGGATCTGTACTATCCGGTCGACTTTGCCTCGGCCGGCTCCAGCCAGATTGGCGGCAACATCGGCACCAATGCCGGCGGTATCAAGGTGATTCGCTACGGCATGACTCGTGACTGGGTGGCCGGCCTGAAAGTGGTCACCGGCAGCGGCGAGCTGCTGGAACTGAACAAGGACCTGATCAAAAACGCCACCGGTTACGATCTGCGCCAGCTGTTTATCGGTGCCGAAGGTACCCTGGGCTTTGTGGTTGAGGCCACCATGCGCCTGACTCGCAAGCCCAGCAACCTGACTGCGCTGGTGCTGGGCACCCCGGACTTTGACTCCATCATGCCGGTGCTGCATGCGTTCCAGAAAGAGCTGGATCTGACTGCCTTCGAGTTTTTCTCCGACAAGGCCTTGGCCAAAGTGCTGGGCCGTGGCGACGTGCCTCCTGCCTTTGATACCGAATGCCCCTTCTATGCCCTGCTGGAATTTGAAGCCACCAGCGAGGAAGTCATGGAACAGGCGCTGGCCGTGTTTGAGCGCTGCATGGAAGAAGGCTGGGTGCTGGACGGCGTGATGAGCCAGAGCGA
>CAZMLX010000189.1:0-4193 GCA_964567275.1 uncultured Thiopseudomonas sp.
TGCATGATTAAGGCAGTGGCATTTTTTGGCAACTTTATTGGCGACACCGAATACCAGGACAGCGTAGATATTTACGGCACCCTGAGCGAACATGCTGCCCACCTGCTACCCTTTCGCGGCCTGGGTAGCGGCATACACTGAGCCCTGCAAGCCTGGCCACATATCGAGCTGCAAAACCATGAAAGTGGCAATGAATTTCGGGCGGTGATTACCCGCACTTACCTGGCTGGTGAAGCTGGCAGCAAACTTACACCCCCAGTTACCGACCCAGTTACCGACCCAGTTACCGACCCAGTCGGACGACTGCTTAAAGCACTTGTTGATGGCGAGCTGGCACCCTCAGCTATCCAGCAAGCCGTAGGAATCAAGCACCGTCCCACATTCCGGGAAAACTATTTGCGCCCCGCACTCGAAGCTGGCCTGGTAGAAATGACCATCCCCGACAAACCCAGCAGCAGCCTGCAACGCTACCGCCTAACCGCCAGCGGCAAACAATTGGCACAACACCTGAAAGAGCCGTCCAAACCATGACCAAGCCCCGCATACTTATCATCACCCGCAACCTGCCGCCGCTGGTGGGCGGCATGGAACGTCTTAACTGGCACATGGCCGACGAGCTGAGCAAATACGCCGAAGTCAAAGTCGTCGGCCCGCAAGGTGCGGCTGCCATCAAGCCGGATAACGTCAGCCTCAGCGAAGCACCGCTCAAGCCGTTGCCATTATTTCTGTTAGTCGCTTTTTTTAAAGCCCTGTGGCTGGCGCTGCGTTTCAAGCCCGATGTGGTGCTGGCTGGCAGCGGGCTAACCGCCCCGCTGGCCTGGCTGGTGAGCAAAGCCTGTCGCACCCGTTCAGCTGCCTATCTGCACGGGTTTGACATTACCGTACAAAGCAAGACGTATCAGCGGCTGTGGGTGCCGGTGTTCAAAAAAATGGATGCCATTATCGTCAACAGCACGCCCACCCAGAGGCTGGCTTTTGCCACGGGCGTACCTGAAGCCAAAATGAGCATTGTCTACCCCGGCGTTAGCCTGCCGGACAAACCCCAGCCAGAAGACGCCATCGCCGCTTTCAAACAAAAACACGGGTTGGGCAACAAAAAAATTCTGCTCTCTGTGGGCCGGCTCACCACTCGCAAAGGGTTAAAAGAATTTGTTGAACACGCCTTGCCAGTCATTGTGCAAGCCGAACCCGATGCCGTGCTGGTCGTGGTCGGCGAAGCACCGAAAAACTCGCTCGGCGCCGGCATTCAATCAGTGGAAAGCATCCAGGCACAGGCGCAGCAAGCCGGCGTGGCAAACAACCTGCGCTTTTTGGGCGTCATCACCGATCCGGTACAACTGGCTACTGTCTACGAAGCAGCCGACGTGCACGTATTTCCCGTGCGTCATATCCCGGGCGACCCCGAAGGCTTTGGCATGGTTGCCATCGAAGCCGCCGCCCACGGCCTGCCCACCGCCGCCTTCGCTACCGGCGGCATAGTTGATGCGGTTAAACAGGGCGAGTCTGGTTATCTGGCCGACAAAAATGAATACTCACAGTTGGCCGGGCTTACAGCGCAGCTATTGCGCCAGCCGCTGCGGCAGGAAGGTATCAAGGCGTTTGCACAGAGGTTTGCATGGGAAGGTTTTGGCCAAGCTGTTGCCGGGAGTTTAATCCCGCAGGTACTGGATTAGATAAATGACCGATTCACAAAGAATCCGCATTTGCTACAATTGTGGCAAATTTGCTTGAGGAACCAGTCAGCATGAGCACTCTATCTGTTCGTATCGACGAAAACCTGGTCAACGCAGCGCGTGCAGCGGCCAAGGCAGAATTCCGCACCCTGCAAGGCCAGCTTGAGTTTTGGGCGCTGGTCGGTCGTGCCGCACTGGACAACCCTGACCTGCCCGCATCCTTCATTGCCCAAAGCCTGATGAGCATGGCGGAGCCGCGCGAAGATAGCTCCGAGTTTGTACCGCGTACGGCCAGCAAATAATGAACTGGGCCGTTCGCCAAACCCGGCGCTTTGCCAGGACGTACAAAAAGCTGCATGACAACATCGCCTGCGAAGTAGATGCGGCGGTTGAGGCTGTCGCAGACAACCCGGATATTGGCGAACTAAAAAAGGGCGACCTTGCCCAACTTCGAGTATATAAATTCCGCATCCATGGACAGCTCTATCTGCTGGGTTATACACGAGATGACGAGGTGCGACTCATTTATCTGGAAGCTGTCGGGCCGCATGAAAATTTTTATCGGGATTTGAAGCGCTAATGCACACGGTTCGTCTCTTAAACACACAAGGCACCTCCAATGCTTGAATTTCTACAGCTCAAAAATATCGGTCCAGCCCCTGAGATGAGCATGGAGCTGGCGCCACGGCTCAATCTGATTACCGGCGACAACGGGTTGGGTAAAAGCTTTTTGCTGGACGTGGCATGGTGGTGCCTGACGCGCCGCTGGCCACAAGATTTGAACAGTGGCCTGTCGTCAGGCTTTGCTGCACGACCCACAGAAATCGGACAGGAAGCCTCTATAGATTTTCGTGTACAGGGCGCAGTGAAATCCAGTGGCTACCAAAGTACCTATGCGCCGCTGGAACAGTCCTGGCTGGGCAAGGCAGGCCGCCCATGGAATCCCGGACTGGTGATCTACGCACTGGCAGACGGTGCATTTGCCGTATGGGACCCTGCCCGAAATTATTGGAGCAAAAAAGGCAATACGGATATAAGCGAGCGCATTCCCGCCTATGTTTTCAACGCTAAAGACGTATGGAATGGTTTGCGCATCCCGGTTGATGGCGTGCCTACCCAGGTATGCAACGGGCTGCTGGCCGACTGGGCTTCATGGATTCGTGAACGCGGTGCGGATGCCCAGCGCATGGCCGCCATGCTGTCACTTCTGGCTCCTACAGCCTCTGGCGAAACGCTGGAAGTAGGCAGCAGCTTTGCCCGCTTGTCCGTCAATGATGCCCGCGACATTCCCACCATCAAAATGAGTTACGGTCAGGAAGTCCCTATCCTGCATGCTTCTTTGGGCGTGCGGCGCATCACTGCGCTGGCCTATGTACTGTCATGGGCGTGGCGTGAACACCTGATTGCGGCCAAACAAATTGGCCAGCAACCCTCGTCACGGGTAGTCATGCTGTTTGACGAAATTGAAGCGCATCTACACCCACGCTGGCAGCGCTCGATTGTTCCCGCATTGCTCAACGTGGTGCAAACACTAACCGATGATGCCAATGCGAGCGTTCAACTGATTGCCGCCACTCACTCACCGCTGGTGCTGGCATCGGTAGAGCCGTTGTTTGATGAGGAGCAAGATGCCTGGTTTGACCTGGACCTGGAAAACCGGGCAGTCAAACTACGCAAACGGCCTTATGTGCGGCTGGGCGAAGTGGGCAACTGGCTAGTAAGTGAAGCCTTTGATCTGCAAGAGCCACGCTCCCTGCAAGGAGAGCAGGCCATACAGGCGGCCAATGCCCTGATGAATGCCACCGCCACGCCAACACTTGAACAGATAGCCGCACTGGAACAGCAACTGCACGCCGCCGGGCTTCCAGATATAGACCCGTTCTGGGTGCGCTGGGGATATTTTGCTGAACAAACTCACAAGGCCGGCTTTGCCAATGGAGATGAGCCGTGATCCCGGTAACTCTGGCGCAGGAACCTGCCAGTTTTGATGCCAAAGTCCGGCAACCGGGGCTGTCAGCCATAGACGAGATGCTGGGCAAGCCTCCCCGGTTAAAGCGCCCGGGGCGCAAGCGTCAGCCGCTCAAAGACCAAAACGGCCAAAACATCCAGCAGGCAGAGCACATACCGGCCAGTGCATTTCCACCTTACTGGCGCGAAGCGCTTCCAGACATGATGCAAGCTTACGAACGGCGCTGCGCTTACTTGGCCATGTACCTGCATCATGCCACCGGTAGCCCCAGTGTTGATCACGTGCTGCCCAAATCCTGTGCCTGGGATCAGGTATACGAATGGGCCAACTATCGTTTGTGTGCGCAGCTGATTAACGCCAACAAAGGTGCATTGCTGGAACTTGCCGACCCCTGCATGATTGGTCAAGGCTGGTTTGCGCTCAACCTCAACACGTTGCACGTTGAACCCGGCCCACAAGCGCCCGCCGAAGAAATATCACGCATAACGGCGACCTTGCCAATGCTCAACCATCGCCTGTGTGTACAGGAACGAATGGAGTATTTGCGCTGT
>CAZMLX010000190.1:0-4064 GCA_964567275.1 uncultured Thiopseudomonas sp.
TGCTTCGGGCACCGCCGGTGCCGGTGTTGACACCTCGGTGACTACTTTGGGCACGGTGCGGATGCGGGCTTCCAGTCCACCGGTTTCCACGCCACGGGCAATCAGCCGTGCCATGTCGGCGGTGGCGCCATGGTGGCTGTAATACAGCACCAGCACATAGGGTGCGCTCATCCCAGCAGCTCCAGCAGTTTTTCGGTGGGACGCCCAATCACGGCACGCTGGTCGTCGGCCAGTACCGGGCGCTCGATCAGGCGGGGGTTTTGCACCATGGCATCAATCAGCTGGGCTTCGGTCAGGTCGGGGTTGCCCAGCGCCAGTTCCTGGTAGACCGCCTCACTTGTGCGCATCAGCTCGCGGGCGCTCAGTCCCAGCTTGCCCAGCAACGCCTGCAGCTCGCCGGCATCCGGGGTGCTGTCCAGATAGTGCACAATACGGGGCTCGATGCCGCGTGACTGCAACAGTTCCAGGGCAGCCCGGGACTTGCTGCAATGGGGGTTGTGATACAGGGTGAAATTGCTCATGGCCGGTCTCCGTAACAAACAGGAAAAACCGGATTCTAGCAGCTTGGCGGGCCCGGGGCACGGGCCACTAGAAGTCGGCCGGTAGCGCCTCGAGCTGTTGCAGTGCCTGTACCAGACTGGACCGGGTTTGTTCGCCCAACAGGCGCTCGCTGAAACGGCCCTGCGGGTCGACCAGAAAGGTTACCGGCAGGCCCATGGTGCCGGGTACGTCGATGTGTTGCATGGAGGCATTGGTCAGTACTGGAAACTCGATGCCCAGCTCGGCGCTGGCCTGTTGCAGGGCCGGGCCTTCCAGCTGGTCAAAGTTGAAACCCAGCACCCGCACCGGATGGCCTTCCAGCTCCTGGCTGAGCCGGTTGAGCTCGGGAATTTCTTCCCGGCAGGGCTTGCACCAGCTGGCCCAGTAATTGATGACCAGCCACTGGCCGCGGGTGTCGATGCTGTGGCCATGAATGTCGGTGAGGGCGGGCGGGGTCTGCGCCTGGCAGGCTGTGGCCAGCAACAGGCAAAGCCCCAGCCCCAGGCTGCGCAGGCGCATGAATCAACCGTCCTGCTGGCTGCTGTTGGCCATATTGCGACGGGCCAGTTTTGGAGCGGAACAATTCAGCAGACTGGAGGTTTGCAGCCAGTGCGGGTCCGGATACCAGGTGAACACAAACTGGCCGTCCTTGAGTGCATCGACCACGGTTTCGGTGATTTCTGGACGTACTGCCGGACAACCCTGGCTGCGGCCGATGCGGCCCTGACGGGGAATCCAGCTGGGGTCTACATAGTCGGCACCGTGGATGACAATGGCACGCTGGCGGGCCAGATCGTTGAAGCCCGGTTCCAGACCGTCCATGCGCAGCGAGTAGCCATGCTTGCCGTCGTAGCTTTCGGCGCTGCGAAACAGGCCGATGCTGGACTGGTGGCTGCCTTCCACGTTGGAAAACTCGGTGGCAAAGTTGTCGCCGGATTTCTGACCGTGAGCAACCAGATCATGCAGCAGCAGGCGACTGCTTTTCAGGTCAAAAATCCACAGCCGTTTTTCGCTGGACGGGCGGGAGAAATCGATCACCGCCAGCCGGTCGGCCGTTTGGTTGCCCTGTATCTGGGCGCAGTGTACGGCATCCAGCGCATGGCCCAGTATGTTGGGGTCAAGATCGGGGGCGTGTTTTACCAATTGGTCGTGCAGGGGGGCCAGCGGGGCAGCCTGGGCGGTTGCCAGCGACAACAGGGTAATGCCTGGCAGGACCAGGGACAGAAGGCGTTGCAACATCGAAAAACCTCTGGGTTGTGCTGCGTCATGGCGGGGAGTGTGCCGTTGACGTCTGGCGCTTTCCCGCATCCCGGGAAAGGCAAAAAACTTGTGTATACTGCAGTGGCAAAATAACTGCAGCGGATGCATGGGCCGAAATACAGTGGTTTCAGACCGAGCCCGCATCCTACCAGCCGCTTGGAAACAAAGGTACCGCCACTTGTCGAAAAAACTTTACCGGATATTGCTGTTTGTACTGGGCGCAGCAAGCCTGCCGGTCGCCCCGCTACAGGCTGAAGAGGCTGGCGTGCCGGCGGAAGATCATTTTGCCCGTGCCTGTCCGTCGGCAGCGGCACAGATCAGTGCCGGCCCGGTTGGCTGGGGCAGCGTGCGCAATTATTACCTCCAGCTGGACGACCGGTTGCAGTGGCAAACGGCTGCACGCCGCCAGCAACTGCAGGAGCAACTGCAGGAGCTGCAGTATGACGGCTTGCAGCCCGCCCATTATTTGCAGGCGCTGCAGCAGGCCGGCCACGACGACAGTGTTGGCCTGTGCCAGGACATTGCCATTAGCCACGACTACCTGCGGGCGTTGCATCACCTCAAATACGGCCTGTTGAGCCAGCAAAAAATCGAGCCCTACTGGATTGAGCCCGCAGCGCAACTGAAAGCCCCGGCTGATCTGGCCAGTCTGGCTGCCGGTCAGGAGCTGGCCGGCAACTTTGCCGCTGTGCGCCCCGCCCAGAACCTGTATGGTCGCCTGCGCGAACAACTGCGCAGCAGTCCGTTGCTGCAACAGCAAGCGTGGACGCCGTTGCCGGCCGGCAAAAGCCTGCGCCCCGGCCATACCGATGTCCGTGTTCCGGCCTTGAGGATGCGCTTGCAGGAGGGTGGCTATCTGGCAGCTGAAACCGGTGAGCCGCTGGTCGACAGTCTGCTGTACGACGAAACGCTGGTGACCGCAGTCAAGACCTTCCAGGAAGACCATCTGCTGGAAGATGACGGCATTGTCGGTCCTGCTACGCTGGGCGCACTCAATGTCTCACCGGCTGAACGCTTGATGCAGATCCGCATCAACCTTGAGCGGCTGCGCTGGTTTGACCAATACCTTGAGCCGGACATGCTGATTGTCGACATTGCCGGCGCCCGGCTGATTTATCTGGAAAACGGACAGGTTACCTGGCGCACCCGCACCCAGGTTGGCACCACCGCCCGCAAAACACCGTTGCTCAAGTCACGCATTACCCACCTGACGCTCAACCCGACCTGGACGGTGCCCCCCACCATTTTTCGCAACGACAAGCTGCCTGCCATTCGCCGTGATGCCGGCTACCTGCAACGCAGCCGCATGAAGGTACTGGACAGCTCTGGCCGGGTGCTGGATCCGGCCACCATCGACTGGGACGCACCCGGCAACATCATGCTGCGTCAGGATGCCGGTCCCGGCAATGCGCTGGGCCGGGTTGCCATCCGCTTTGCCAACCCTTATTCGGTGTACCTGCACGACACCCCCAACAAGCACCTGTTTGGCCGCTCCAGCCGGGGTGTCAGCTCCGGCTGTGTGCGGGTGGAAGATGTCACCCGGCTGATCGAGTTGCTGGCTGGTACCGACGAGGTGCGCAGCACCATTACCCGGCTGCTGGACAGCGGCAACACCCGGCAGGTCAACCTGCCACAGGCACTGCCGGTGTTGCTGGCGTACTGGACTGTGGAAGTCGACGCCGATGGCCGCCTGCGGTTTCGTCCCGACAGCTACGGCCACGATGCCCGCATTGCCCGGGCGCTGGGGCAGGCGCTGGGGGATGTTCAGCTGGCCCGGGGAAACTAGTCATGGCTGACATCAGGCCTTTACCATTGCGGACGGCCCGCCGATGATCCTGCTCAATGCGCTGGTGCCCGTGTTCGGGCTGGTGTTGCTGGGCTGGTTTCTCGGTGCCCGTTCGATTCTGCCGAAAGAAGCCGACGCCACCCTCAGTCTGCTTACCTTCCGGCTGTTCATGCCGGTACTGCTGTTCACCGGCGTGGCCGGGGCCGACATGAGTCAGGCGCTGTCGCCGGCGCTGCTGCCGATGTATTTCATCCCGGCCTTTGCGGTGTTTGTGGTCACCAACCTGTTGCTGTATGGCCGGCAACGGGCCGGCATTGGCGGGCTGGCGGCCAGCTACTCCAACAACATCATGGTCGGCATTCCGCTGGTCACCGTCATGCTGGGTGCCGACAGTCTGGTGTACCTCTTTGCCATTGTGGTGTTCCGCAGCGACCTGATGCTTGCAGTTGTAACCCATGAAACAACTGCAATAACCGCC
>CAZMLX010000191.1:0-4054 GCA_964567275.1 uncultured Thiopseudomonas sp.
TTAATGGGTAGGGGTGCACTGCCCTTTCCAGCAGCCTTCAGCCTAGTCATCACCTCCCCCTCGCCCGTCATCACCAACCCTCTCGCCCGTCATCACCCGACTTGATCGGGTGATCTACTGCCCAGATACGCAACCCCCAGCCAGATTACCGGGTCAAGCCCGGTAATGACGGAATGCTAAAGCCCTGTGAGTACAGGAAACTGACAGCCCGACAGTGGTAACAAAATCCCGGAGCAGAAGTGCCTTACTTCTGCTGCGCCTGGCGTTGCATATACACCGCCACATAGCTGCAGCTAGGTACCACATCCAATCCATTGTGCTGCGCATAGTCCAGTGCCGCCCGGGTCAGCACCGCAGCCACACCTTGCCCCCGCAAGGCATCCGGCACAAAGGTATGGAAGTAATCCAGCGTCTGTTCATCCAGCTGCCGGTAATCCAGATGGGCGCGATGCCCGTCCACCACCAGCTCGAAGCAGCCCGCCTGCCGGTTATGCTGCACTTCTCTGTCCTGGGTCATGTCAGGCTCCTGCTACCGTTAATCAACAACACCTGTTATACCACTGTTGCTTGCAAACTGTGCAAACGTTGGGCGAACTGCTGTTCATCCAGTACTTCGATGCCCAGCTCCTGCGCTTTGGCCAGCTTGGAGCCGGCGGCTTCGCCGGCCACCACCACTGCGGTTTTGGCGGATACCGAACCGGCCACCTTGGCACCCAGCGCTTCCAGCTGCGCCTTGGCCTCGCTGCGGGTCATACCGGTCAGGGTTCCGGTCAGCACCCAGGTCTGGCCGTCCAGCGGGGCGCTGCTGCCCTGCACCGCTTCGCAGCTCCAGTGCAGGCCAAACTCCAGCAGTTGCTGCTCGGCCTGACGGATACGCTCGCGCTGTAACACATCCTGCAAAAACTCGCGCAGGGCACGCACGGCTTTTTCCGACAGCTTGGGCACCGAGCTCAAATCCAGCCAGTCGGCAGCCAGCAGGCGCTCCAGACTGCCAAAGTGGTCGGCCAGCCGCTGCGCACCAGTGCGGGCAATACCGCTGACCTGCCACTGCTCGATAAAGGCCGCCAGGCTGACCGAACCCTGCAGGCCGGCCGCCAGCCCGCCCTGCCCCTGCGGTTCGATTCCGCACTGCAGCAGATCGTCCACCACGCTGCGGTTGTGCTCGTCACGGAAGAAATTGTGGATTTCATGGGCCGCCTCGGCACCCACATCCGGCAGCCACATCAGGGTCTGCGGCAGTGCCTGGCGGATACGCTGCAGCGAACCCAGCGAACGGGCCAGCGTTTTGGCGGTTTCTTCGCCGACATCGGGAATGCCCAGCGCAAACAGGAAACGGGCCAGCTCCGGCTGTTTGCTACCGGCCACCGCCTCCAGCAGGTTTTGCGTGGACAGCTCGGCAAAGCCGTCCAGCCCAATCACCTGCTCCGCCGTTAGCCGGTAGAGGTCGGCGGGCGAGCGTACCAGCTGGCGTTCCACCAGCTGGTCGAGGATTTTCTCACCCAGCCCGTCCATGTCCATCGCCTTGCGCGACACAAAGTGCAGCAGCGCCTGCTTGAGCTGTGCCGGACAGCTCAAGCGCCCGACACAGCGCCAGATGGCACCTTCACTGACCTGCTCACGGCCCTTGCTGCGGCGTACCAGCTGGGTACGCTCCACCTCCGAGCCGCACTCGGGACACTGCTGCGGCATGATCACCGCCCGGGCATCATCCGGGCGGCGCTCCAGCACCACCTGGGTCACCTTGGGAATCACGTCACCGGCACGGCGGATAATCACGCTGTCGCCAATTTTCAAACCCAGCCGTTCAATTTCATCCATGTTGTGCAGCGTGGCGTTGGACACGGTAACGCCGCCCACCTGCACCGGCTGCAGCCGTGCCACCGGGGTAATGGCACCGGTACGACCGACCTGAAACTCGACATCCTGCAGAACGGTGATTTCTTCCTGGGCGGGAAATTTGTAGGCAATCGCCCAGCGTGGCTCACGGGCACGAAAGCCCAGTTCTTCCTGCAGCTCCACCCTGTTGACCTTGAACACCACGCCATCAATCTCGTAAGCCAGCTGGCTGCGGCGATTGCCGATGTCGGCGTAATAGTCCAGACAGCCCTGCACGCCCTGTACCACCCGCATTTCGGCACTGACCGGAATACCCCAGCTTTTTAGGCGCTGCAGTGTGGCACTCTGGCTATCGGCCAGGCCACTACTGGCACTGCCATAGCTGCAGAACTCCAGCGGACGGGTGGCGGTGATGCGCGCATCCAGCTGGCGCAGGCTACCGGCAGCAGCATTGCGCGGGTTGGCAAAGGGCTTGCCGTCTTCATTGCGCATGCGCTCGTTCAGCGCCTCAAAACCGGCCAGCGGCATATAAACCTCGCCACGTACCTCCAGCTGGTCCGGCCAGCCATCGCCCTGCAGGCGCAGCGGCACATTGCGGATGGTACGCACGTTATGGGTTATATCCTCGCCGGTTTCGCCATCACCCCGGGTAGCAGCCTGTGCCAGCACCCCGTTGCGGTACAGGATGCTGACCGCCAGGCCGTCCAGCTTGGGTTCGCAACAAAACTCGGTCTGCACCTGCGGCGCCGCAAACAGGTCATCCATGGCCGGCGCATCATCGGCCTGCCCCACCCGCTGTACAAAGGCTTGCAGGTCGGCTTCGGCAAAGGCATTGCCCAGACTCAGCATGGACACCGCATGGCGAATCTGGCTGAAACCGGCCAGCGGCTGGCCGGACACCCTCTGGGTGGGCGAGTCGGGCGTGATCAACTGCGGGTATTCGGCCTCCAGCTGTTTGAGCTGGCCAAACAGCCGGTCATATTCGGCGTCCGGTACGCTGGGCGCATCCAGCACATAGTACTGGTGGTCATGGGCAAGAATCTGGCGGCGCAGCTGCTGCAGCTGCTGTTCAATGGCATCGGTGGCGGTCATGGCAAACAGTTGTTCCAGGTATCCGGGCTTCTTGGCAGCCTATAAACAAAAAAACCGCCGTACATCTGCATGCACGGCGGTTGTGATGACGCCGTCTGGCGGCTCAGTATTTCAAACGCAACTGGCGGCGCTCAAAGTCGAGCACCCGCTGGCGATAATGTTCCACGGTTTGGCCGGTCAGGTTGCTGCGATGATCATCCTTGAGCTCGCCACCCAGCTCTTCACCCAGCTTCTGGGCAGCCGAAAGCATCAGCTCAAACGCCTGTTTGGGCTGCTTCGGCCCGGGCAGGCTCATAAAGAAACAGACCGAACGGGTGCTGAAGCTTTCCATGTTGTCGAGATCAAAGGTACCTGGCTTGAGCGCATTGGCCATGGAGAACAACTTGTCGCCACTGCCAATATTTTCATGCCGGTGGAAAATGTCCATGTCGCCAAAACGCATGCCGCTTTCCAGCACCGACTGCAGCAAGGCCGGGCCCTGCAGGCCCTCAGGGTCTGTTTTCTCAACGTACAGAATAAAAATTTCTTCCGGGCCATCATCCTGTACCGGTTCCGGCTCCGGTTCTGGCTCCACCACCGGCGCAACTGCCATAACGGGCTCTTCTTCAAGCTCTGGCTCGGCCACCGGTTCGGCACGAAAACCGGGCTTTTCATCGGGCTCGGGCAGGTTGTCAAACAAACCCGGCTCAACCTTGGATTTGGTGTCCTGCTCACGGGCCAGCTTGGTCTTTTGACCCGTACTACGCACCGGGCCAACAATTTCCGGATTTTCGGTCTCTTCGGAAAACTGCTTGATCAGGTTGCGATCAAGCTTGAATTTCAGGGTACTGCGGCCCAGATAACGACGAAAACCATCGGCAATAATGGCCAGAATCACCAGTACGCCAAAAATTGCCAGCCATTCACGCAATCCAATATCCATAAACCGCCAACCATCCGGAAACTAAAAATAAGAATAAAAAAAGCCTGTGTCAGCCTGCGATACAAAATGCAGGCACACAAAGTGTCGGCTAAGGTAGCATGTCTTGGCCCGTTCATAAACCGGCCATGGAATTTTTTGCATATTTCTTGTGGCCGGCTCAGGTTGCTGCCCCAAAGCAGGCTCAGTGCCCGGCCAGCGCCACCG
>CAZMLX010000192.1:0-2685 GCA_964567275.1 uncultured Thiopseudomonas sp.
GCGGTAGGTGTCTTCGGAGAAGTCTTCGTGGCCGGGGGTGTCGAGCAGGTTGATCATGTGCTCGCGGTAGGGAAACTGCATCACCGAGGTGGTGATGGAAATGCCGCGCTGTTTTTCCATCTCCATCCAGTCGGAGGTGGCATGGCGGTCGGATTTGCGCGACTTGACGGTACCGGCCACGCTGATGGCCTGACCCATGAGCAGCAGGCGCTCGGTGATGGTGGTCTTACCGGCGTCCGGGTGGGAAATAATGGCAAAGGTGCGGCGCTTGGCCACCTCGGCAGCAATGGTGCTCATGGCGGTATCTCGGGAACAGTAATAAAATTGGGGCGTGATTATAGCGGCTTTACCGGCCGGATTAAATGACGCTGCTGGTGTAGTAAGGGTGGCGTATGATGTCGGCCAGCTTTTGAGTTCTGGAGTAATGCATGTCCTGGTTTGGCTGGTTCGAGCGCCGCATTGAACCCTTTCCTGAAACACCCCTGCCGGTACGGCCGGCCATGGGGGCGCTGGCTTTTGTGCGGGCCTGTGCCCGTGGCTCGGGCTTTTGGCTGCTTCTGCTGATTTTGTTCAATGCTTTGCTGGGCGTGTTCGAGGCGGTGCTGTTTCAGTTGATGGGTTTGCTGGTGGACTGGATGAACCAGTTCAGTGCCGGCCAGTTGTGGGTCGAGAAAAAGACCCAGCTGCTGCTGATGCTGGCGCTGGTGGTGGCCAGCCCGCTGTGGGTGTTGCTGGCCAGCAACTTGCGTTTCCAGACTTTGCAGGGCGTGCTGCCGATGCGCCTGCGCTGGCAGTTTCACCAGTTGTTGCTCAGCCAGAGCCTGCAGTTTTACCAGGACGAGTTTGCCGGACGCATTTCCGCCAAGGTGATGCAAACCGCACTGGCGGTGCGCGATACGGTGATGATCTGCGCAGAAATGCTGGTCTATGTGCTGGTGTATTTCATCAGCACCGGAGTGATTCTGGCCAGTTTTGACGGCTGGCTGCTGGCGCCTTTTATCGGCTGGTTGCTGCTGTTTATGCTCTGTTTGCGGGTGTTCATTCCCAAACTGGCCCAGCTGGCGCAAACCCAGGCCGATGCCCGTTCGCTGATGACCGGCCGCATTACCGATGCCTATACCAATATCAGTACCGTCAAACTGTTTTCCCATGGTGGCCGCGAGTCCCGTTATGCCAAACAGGCGATGCAGGAATTTCTCGGCACCGTGCATGGGCAGATGCGCTGGGTGACTTTGCTGGAGCTGGTCAACCACAGCCTGAACATGCTGCTGGTGGGCGGTACCGCTGCGCTGGGGCTGTACCTGTGGCAGGGCGGGCATATCGGCGTGGGGGCGGCAGCGGCGGCGATTGCCATGGCGCTGCGGCTGGTCGGCCTGTCGCACTGGATCATGTGGGAAGCCACCATGCTGTTCGAGCACCTGGGCACGGTGCGTGACGGGCTGGACACCCTGCGCCAGCCGGTACAGGTGGTGGATGCGCCGGATGCCGGTGAGCTGCAGGTGAGCCGGGGAGCCATCGAGTTCCGGCAGGTGGCGTTCAGTTACCGCAATGGCCGGCCTTTCATGCAGGACTTCAACCTGCAGATCCGCCCCGGCGAAAAGATCGGTCTGGTCGGCCGCTCCGGCGCCGGCAAGTCCACGCTGGTCAATCTGTTGCTGCGTTTTTATGATGTGCAGGGCGGGCAGGTGCTGATCGACGGTCAGGATATCAGCCAGGTCAGCCAGCAATCCTTGCGTGCGCAGATCGGCATGGTCACCCAGGACACCTCGTTGTTGCACCGCTCGGTGCGTGACAACGTTCTCTATGGTCGCCCGCAAGCCAGTGAAGCCGAGCTGCAGCGGGCCATCGGGCAGGCGCAAGCCGCCGAGTTTATTCCGTCTTTGAGCGATGCCAGTGGTCGCACCGGGCTGGATGCCCATGTGGGTGATCGGGGCGTCAAGCTGTCCGGTGGGCAGCGCCAGCGTATCGCCATTGCCCGGGTGATGCTCAAGGATGCCCCCATCCTGCTGCTGGACGAAGCCACCAGCGCACTGGATTCCGAGGTGGAAGTGGCTATTCAGGACAGCCTTGACCAGCTGATGCAGGGCAAGACGGTGATCGCCATTGCCCACCGCCTGTCCACCATTGCCGCCATGGACCGTCTGGTGGTGATGGATCAGGGCCGCATCGTCGAAAGCGGCAGCCATCAGGAGCTGCTGCAGCACAATGGGTTGTATGCCCGCCTCTGGCAGCGCCAGTCTGGCGGCTTTCTGGGAGAAACCGAATGAGCACCCTGCTTGCTGCTGTATTAAACGACTATGGCCAGATTCCGCAGCCCGGCCAGCTGCCCGTTCCCGTTGTTGGCGAAGGTCAGGCACTGTTGCAGATGGAGGCTGCCTCCATCAAGCAGCTGGACAAACTCAAGGCCGCCGGCAAGCACTACACCCGTTATCCGCAGTTTCCGGTGGCGGTGGGTGTCGATGGTGTCGGCCGTTTGCCAGACGGCCAGCGGGTCTACGCCATGGGCGTGACCGGCATGCTGGCGCAGCAGGCGCTGGTGCAACTGGATGACTGCGTGCCCGTACCTGAGGGTTTGCCCGCCGCCCTGGCCGCTGTACTGCCCAATGCCCTGCTGGGCTCGGATGCGGCGCTGGTCTGCCGGGCCGGTTTTCAGGCTGGCGAAGTGGTGCTGATCAATGGTGCCAC
>CAZMLX010000192.1:2785-4011 GCA_964567275.1 uncultured Thiopseudomonas sp.
CCGGTACGGCTGGTCACCATCGGCCAGATGGCCGGAGCCGAGATCAACCTGGCTTCCGGCATCCTGCGTAGCGTGCCGGTCAGCATCCTCGGCTCCGGACTGGGCAGCATCAATGCCGAGCAATTGCGCCAGTACAATTGCGAACAGCTGACCGCCATGCTGGAGCGGGCCGCCCGCGGTGAGCTGGTGGCCGGTTATCGCGAGTTTGCCTTGCCGGATGTCGCCGAGGCCTGGCAG
The DNA here is from genome assembly GCA_964567275.1 of uncultured Thiopseudomonas sp. Lineage (GTDB taxonomy): Bacteria > Pseudomonadota > Gammaproteobacteria > Pseudomonadales > Pseudomonadaceae > Thiopseudomonas. The sequence continues at coordinate 3,023 of CAZMLX010000192.1, forward strand.
GCCAAACTGGCGCCGGGCGAGCGGGCCGTTGTGCATGTGGACAGCCAGGGATGAGAAAGCAGTACCCCCTTCGCCATAGTTCCCAAAGCTTGCTGGTCCGGACCCTATCGGAATTGACCCGGACCCGTTGCATTACGATGCTAGCGGCTCAGAGCGCCCTGTACAAACCTAGTCAGCGTCCTTGGTACCCGCCCACCAGCGCTGTGCAGCAGCCCGGTCAAAAGCAGGCAACGTCTCGGTCTCAATGGACGAATTGGCTAGAGCTTTATAGGTCGTACGGAACAAGGACAGCTTCTCTGGAGCCTCAGTAACAGAGACATCGAAGGTTCCGCCGGAGACTCCCGTCACCGCCTGATCAAGAAGCGGGATGACCGGACCCGCACGGAACTCCTCGCCAACCCTGGGGCGGAGCTTGGCCGTTACCTGTCCCATATAGCTGATTGCTGAGGGCGCAACGTTGAAGTCCAGCAGCATGGGAACCTGGAAAATACCATTGAAAGGAAAAGCGTTGGCATTACCCGTGACTGCCATAAGCCTGTACTCTCCTGGCGCAAGCGCCATGCGAACCAGATAAACACTGTCGCCATTTTCCAGCTGTAACTTATCTTCTTCACGCAACTTGAAATTCTGTCGATCAGCTTTGTCACGGGCCCCCGGCTTTTCTATATGCACCACGAAAGGTTTGGGCACATAACGACTGTTATCGTCCCTCGACACATCAAGAGCCAGCAACACAACAGACTTCTTGCTGGTATCAATTGCAGCTGTTTTTTTATCGACAGCCATGGGGTTAACGGTTGCGCATCCAGCCAGGATGCAGCAGAGAAGAATAGAAAATAACTTTGTTTTCAACATTTTAAAGTCAATTTGATTAATCTGTATATAAGGAGGCACTGAACAAATTGGCTACCTTGCAATAAAGCCTGAGTCCGACGCTGTCATGCTGTGCGTAGTCGCAGCATCCATGGATTCTGCGACTCGCTATGCTC
>CAZMLX010000193.1:0-3970 GCA_964567275.1 uncultured Thiopseudomonas sp.
CTGGTGGCACTGGCGGCGCTGATGCCTATTGTTGCCGGCATTGGCGGCAATTCGGGTAACCAGACCATCACCATGATTGTGCGGGCCATGGCGCTGGAGCAGGTCAGCACCGGCAACACCAACCGGCTGCTGAAAAAAGAGCTGGGCGTGGCCTTTATCAACGGCATTATTTGGGGTGGCGTCATTGGCGTGGTGGCCTGGCTGTTGTATGACTACTTTGCACTCGGTATGGTGATGATTGGCGCCATGACCCTCAACCTGCTGCTGGCGGCCTTGATGGGCGTGCTGATTCCGATGACCATGGTGCGGATGGGACGGGATCCGGCGCTGGGCTCCAGTGTGCTGATTACTGCCATGACCGACAGTGGCGGCTTTTTTATCTTCCTTGGACTGGCCACCCTGTTCCTTTTATAAGCGGGCCAGATGCCGCTTTTTCTGCCAGGAAAAGCGGTAGTAACCGGTTTTTGACCGTTTTTTGTAGTGTGAAATAAATTTGCCTACACAAAAATGGCGGGATAAGGTGCCCACGATTTTATTGCAACACGCAATGACCACAGGTTTTTTCAGTACTCGCAGCTGCAGCTGCGGGTGATGGATAGGGGAGGCGTTATGACTGCTCAGGAGCTTTTGCTGGATGGTTTTAATCTCATGCTGATCGGCATTGGGCTGGTTTTTGTCTTTTTGGCTTTGTTGATTGTTTTTATTCGCTTTATGTCCGCTTTGATGTCCCGCCTGGCGCCGGCTGAAGCGGCGCTTGCACCGGCTGTGGTGCCGGTTCGCAACAAGGCGCCGGCTGCCGGTCTGCCGGATGCGGATACACTGCAGGCCATTGCTGAAGCGGTTCGCCAGCATCGCGCACGATTTTAATCTTGGTTGAAAACAGGAGTCGTTCATGACTGTTAAAAAGCCGTTGGGCATTACTGAGGTGGTGCTGCGTGATGCGCACCAGTCCATTCTGGCCACCCGCCTGCGTATTGAAGACATGCTGCCGATTGCCGGCAAGCTGGACCAGATCGGGTTTTGGTCGGTCGAGACCTGGGGCGGGGCAACCTTTGACTCCTGTATCCGCTATCTGGGCGAAGATCCCTGGGAGCGCATCCGTCAACTGAAGGCGGCCATGCCCAATACCCGTCAACAAATGCTGCTGCGTGGCCAGAACCTGCTCGGGTACCGCCACTATGCCGACGACGTGGTCGATACCTTTGTTGAGCGAGCGGCCCTGAGCGGGGTGGATGTGTTCCGCGTATTTGATGCCATGAACGATCCGCGCAATATGCAGCGGGCCATGCAGGCGGTGCGCAACACCGGCAAGCATGCCCAGGGCACCATTTGCTATACCACCAGTCCGGTGCACACCCTGGATATGTGGGTTGAGCTGGGCAAGCAGCTGCAGGACCTGGGTGCCGACTCGGTGGCCATCAAGGACATGGCCGGTATTCTCAAGCCTTATGCCGCCTTCGAGCTGGTCAGCCGTCTCAAGCAGGTGCTGGACATTCCGGTACATATGCACTGTCACGCCACCGCAGGCCTGTCGACTGCCGCCATCCTCAAGGCAGTGGAAGCCGGTATCGACAACGTGGATACCTCCATTTCTTCCATGTCCATGACTTACGGCCATTCGCCAACCGAGTCGGTAGTGGCCATTTTTGAAGATGGCGAGCGTGATACCGGCCTGAAGCTGGAGCTGCTGGAAGAAGTGGCGGCCTACTTCCGTGAAGTGCGGAAGAAATACGCCAAGTTTGAAGGCAACCTCAAGGGTGTGGATTCGCGCATTCTGGTCGCCCAGGTGCCGGGCGGCATGCTCACCAACATGGAAAGCCAGTTGAAAGAGCAGGGTGCCAGCGACCGCTTTGATGAAGTGCTGGCCGAAATTCCCCGTGTACGTGAAGACCTGGGCTTTATTCCGCTGGTCACTCCGACCTCGCAAATTGTTGGCACCCAGGCGGTGATCAACGTGCTGACTGGCGAGCGCTACAAGTCCATTACCAAGGAAACCGCCGGCATCCTCAAGGGTGAGTACGGTGCGGCGCCGGCTCCGTTCAACGCCGAGCTGCAGGCCCGGGTGCTGGACGGTGCCGAAGCCATTACCTGCCGTCCGGGCGACCTGCTGGACAATGAAATGGAACGCCTGACGGTTGAGCTGCAGCAGCTGGCCAAAGAGAAAGGCATTCAGCTGGCGAGCGGCGACTGCCTGGTGGATGACGTGCTGACCTATGCACTGTTCCCGCAGATTGGCCTCAAGTTCCTGGAAAACCGCAACAATCCGTCCGCTTTCGAACCGGCTCCTACCGGCAAAGAACGTGCGGCCGGCGAAGCGGTGGCCGAGGTCTATACCGTTGAAGTCAATGGCAAGCAGTTTGTGGTACAGGTTAACGAAGGTGGCGACATCGAAGGCATCAAGCCGCTGGCCGGTGCTGTCAGTGGTGGCCAGAGTGCTAATGCGCCTGCTGAAGGCGCAGGTGACCCGCAGGGTGCGCCGCTGGCCGGCAACATCTTCAAGATCCTGGTGACTCCTGGTCAGCAGGTGGAAGAGGGCGATGTGCTGATCATCCTCGAAGCGATGAAGATGGAAACCGAAATCCGCGCCTTCCGCAGCGGCACCATCAGTGGTGTCAATGTCAAGGTAGGTGATGCGGTCACGGTCGGTGACTGTCTGGTTACCATTGCCTAAGGGGAGCGTCATGGAAACATTAACCAATCTCTGGCGCAGTACCGGGATTTATCAGATCGAAACCGGCCAGCTGCTGATGCTGGCGGTTTGTCTGCTGCTGATTTATCTGGCCATCCGCAAAGGCTTTGAGCCACTGCTGCTGATTCCCATCGGTTTTGGTGGCGTGCTGGCCAACCTGCCCGGTGCCGGCATGGCCGACGCTGGCGGTCTTCTGGATTTGCTGTATCAGATCGGCTTGCCGACCAGCGTGTTCCCGCTGCTGATTTTTATGGGCGTGGGTGCCATGACCGACTTTGGTCCGATGCTGGCCAACCCTAAAACGCTGCTGCTGGGTGCGGCTGCCCAGTTCGGCATTTTTGGTACTCTGCTGGGTGCCCTGGCGATTGGCTCGCTGGGCATTCCCGGCCTTGAGTTCACCATGCGGGAAGCGGCTTCGATTGCCATTATTGGTGGTGCTGACGGCCCCACCTCGATCTTTGTCACCTCGCGGCTGGCGCCGGAGTTGCTGGGACCGATTGCGGTAGCTGCGTATTCCTATATGGCGCTGGTGCCGCTGATTCAGCCACCCATCATGCGGGCGCTGACCAGCAAGGAAGAGCGTTCTATCGTGATGACCCAGCTGCGCCAGGTCAGCCAGGCCGAGAAAATTGTGTTTCCGCTGGTGTTGACCCTGCTGATCGGCCTGCTGTTGCCGGATGCGGCGCCACTGGTGGGCATGTTTGCCTTTGGCAACCTGATGCGCGAGTGCGGTGTGGTTGAGCGCCTGGCGGATACCAGCCGCAATGCGCTGATCAACATTGTCACCATTGCACTGGGCTTGACGGTAGGCGCCAAGCTGTCGGCTGACTCCTTTTTGCAGGTCAAAACCCTGGGTATCCTGGTGCTGGGCATGATTGCCTTCAGTGCCGGTACTGCAGCGGGTGTGATCATGGCCAAAATCATGAACCTGTTCAGCACCAACAAGATCAACCCGCTGATTGGCTCGGCGGGTGTGTCTGCCGTACCGATGGCGGCCCGGGTGTCGAACAAGGTGGGGCTGGAGTCCAACCCGCAGAACTTCCTGCTGATGCATGCCATGGGGCCCAACGTGGCCGGTGTGATTGGCTCTGCCGTTGCTGCAGGCGTGTTGCTCAGCTTTTTAAGCTGACTGCGCTGACTGACAAAAAACCCGGTGCCAGGCGCCGGGTTTTTTGTATGTGGTGCACACTATGGAATGATTTTTGCATTATCATGCCTGCGCCGGCAGGTTGCCGGCTTTTTGACATGACTCGAAGGTTGCGGGGTAGCTGGCGTGGATCG
>CAZMLX010000194.1:0-3810 GCA_964567275.1 uncultured Thiopseudomonas sp.
GCCGCCTGCGACTCAACCGCCGCCGGCACAGCAGCCGTCAGCCGCACCTCGACAATGGCACCCACCTGGTTGAAGGCCCGCTGGTATTTTTGTGCCGACGGCTGGTCCAGATCCCGCTTGACCACCACCGGATTGCCCGAGAAAAAACGGTCCAGCAACGCATCACTGGCATTGAACAGGCGCTGGATACCTGCACGCACCTGTGCCGGGTCAACCCCGGGCGCTACCTCACCGGAAAAAATGACTTCATAGGTTTGCATAGTCTGTTCCTTGCATTCGGTGCAACCGTTACTGTTGCGGGTGTGCCATTAAAACATATTCCCTGCGTACCGGCAGCGGACACACCTGGCCAACAGTTGCATTCAATAACATTAGAACGTATTTTGATTACGCTTTATAACTTGCACTGCCCGGGCGCAGTGTCCAGACCGGCTGTGATCGCCGGTTTTTCTGATTAACAGGTGCATTTATTATGCCTTTCCTTGCTGCCACACGCAGATGGCGTCCCGGTCTCTGGGCCATGTTATGCCTGTTGCCGCCGCTTTTTCTGGGTGGCTGCAGCACCTGGACCAGCAGCAGTTTTCAGGCGCCGGATGTACAGCTGGTCTATGCCCGCCTGCTGGAACAGGAGTTCATGCTGGAATTCCGTATCGACAATCCCAACTCGCACAGCCTGCCGGTGCGGGGCGTCAATTATGAAATTCAGCTGGACGGCGTACCGCTGGGACGTGGCCAGAACAGCCAGTGGCTGAGCGTGCCGGCCGGCGGTCATGCCTACCTGAAAGTGCCGGTGCACACCAACCTGTGGCGTCACCTGAAAAATCTGGTCAAGGTACTGGAGAACCCGACCCGGCCAGTCCCTTACGCACTGAGGGCCGAGGTCAAAACCGGACTGATGTTCAACAAGAGCGTACCGGTCAGCCGTCAGGGCAGCTTTACTCCCGGCGAATACCTCAACCGGTAACAAGGATTTTTTCGTGCAAAACAGCCTGCTTTACATCCTGTGCGCCGGCAGCCTGCTGGTGCTGGCCCTGGCCATTAATGCCCTGCGCCTCTGGCGCAAGGTGTGGCAACACCAAAAAGCCCTGCAAACCCACGAACAACAGGTCAACGCCAAGCTGAAAGACGATTTGCGCATACTCTGTGGCAGCTTGCTCGACGAGCAGATGCCCTGGCTGGAAGGCTGCATCCGCATCAAGGTGATCCTTGAACATTACAGCCAGGCGTTAAGCCGTGACCCTGAATTCCAGGTATTTGTGCAGGTTTTTGCTGCGACTGAGCATGTACCCACCCACGACGCCTGGAAAGCACTGGACAAGCTGGAGCGCCGCAAGCACGAAGCCAGCTTTGTTCTGCTGGAAGAACAGCATCGCAGCGCCAGTTTGTCTGCCGCCAGCCGGCTGCTTGAGCAGCTGGGCGGGCGTATCAGTGCGGCCGTAGCCGCACCGGTACAGGACTGGTCACCGCAACCGGCCGGCGGCGATCGCCCCACCCTCCACTAAGTTTTACTGCCAGCTGCCATTACGCTGCTGGCGGGCCCGGGCGACGAACTCCAGCATCCAGCCGCCAACCAACAGCCCGTCGTGCTCCTGGTGCAGGCTGTCCAGCCCCCTGGCATAAAATTCCGGCGTATAAATGCCCTGCCTGATCTGCAGCAAACTGCGGGAAAAGTCGTGGGTAAACTCGGGATGCCCCTGAAAGCACAGCACCCTGTCGTCCAGCATAAAGGCGGCGTTGGGACAAAAGTCGCTGGCCGCCAGCAGCTCGGCACCCGCAGGCAAACGGGTCACCTGATCCCGATGGCTGATCAGCATCTGCAACTGCGAGCGCTGCGCCAGTTCCGGCACCGGCATCTGCAGCATGCGGTAACTGTGCACACCCACACCCCAGCCACGGTCAGCCCGCTCGGTCAGCCCGCCCAGCACCAGCGCCAAAATCTGGTGACCGAAACAAACACCCAGCAGCACGTCACCCGCCCGGTAGCGGATCAGCAGGTATTCACGCAAGCGTACAATCCAGGCCTCGCCACCAAAGGAGTCGGCCTTGCTGCCGGTCACCAGAAAAGCATCATACTGCGCCGGGCTGGGCGGATACTCGCCACGCACCACGTTGTAAATCTCGAAGCGGGCTGCCCGGCTCTGGCTACCCAGCAGGCGGACAAACATCTGGCCAAAACTGTGATACTGCGGCTGCAACTGCGGATGCAGGTCATCGGCTTCCAGAATACAGATTCGTAGCGGCACGGCATTCTCCATCAAACACAACAAAACATACGCAAAAAACCGGCCTGGGCAGACAGCACACAGACCGGTTCAGGATGCGGCGGCAGCTTGCTGCCGCCGCATTGAGTCACTGTTGCCTGGTTACTCGCGGTAGCGGCGCAGCTTCAGCGGCTTGCCGCCCACCCGGGTATCCTTGAGCTTGCCCAGCAGCCGTTCAAGGCCTTCTTCCGGCAACTCGACCAGACTAAAGGTTTCGCGGATCTGGATACGGCCAATCGCCTCACGGGCCAGGCCGCCTTCATTAAGAATGGCACCCAGCAGGTTGCGGGCGGCCACACCATCACGGGTACCCAGCGCCGTGCGACAGCGCACCCGGTTTTGCTGGTCCAGCAGTGGCGAGGCACGATGTTCGCGGCGTTCCCGGCCGGCACGCTCGGGACGTTCGCCCCGCTCTCCCCGCTCGAAGCCACGGCCACGCTCGGGACGGGCGGTCACTTCCTGCACCGGATATTCACGCTCGATACCCGACGTATCAAAGGCCATGCCCTCGGTCAGCTTGCCCAGCAGCGCCAGCGCCAAGTCTTCGGCGTGGCAGTCCAGGCTGGCGGTGAGTCGCTCCAGCAGTGACTTGACCTGTCCGGCCGGGGACTGCATGCGGGGCAGCAGGTCTGCTTTCAGATTGCTGATGCGGGCCTGCAACACGGCAGCGGCGTCCGGCAGCTGTACCTGTTCGATTTTCTGGCCGATTACCCGTTCAACCACACTCAGCATGCGACGCTCGCGCGGCGTCACCAGCAGCAGCGCCTTGCCGTCACGGCCGGCACGGCCGGTACGGCCGATACGGTGTACGTAGGATTCGGGATCGTACGGCATGTCCACGTTGAGTACGTGGGTAATGCGGGGTACGTCCAAACCACGGGCTGCCACGTCGGTGGCAATCACAATATCCAGACGGCCGTCTTTCAGCGACTCGATCACCTGCTCGCGGTGATTCTGGGCAATGTCGCCATTGAGCGCTGCCACCTTGTAACCACGGGCCTGCAGCGCCGAGGTCAGATCCAGGGTTTCCTGCTTGGTACGCACAAAGGCAATCAGGGCGTCGAAGTCTTCAACTTCCAGCACCCGCAATACCACGTTGGCCTTCTGGTCGGCGTGCACCATGATGTAGCCCTGCTCGATGCGGGACACGGTCTGGGTCTTGCTGGCAATTTTGACATGCTGCGGCTCGCGCAGGTGCTGCTCGGCAATGGCGCGGATGGAGTGCGGCAGGGTGGCGGAGAACAGCACGCTCTGACGCTCAACCGGCAGCGACTGGAAAATCAGCTCCAGGTCTTCCATAAAGCCCAGCTTGAGCATTTCATCGGCTTCGTCCAGCACCAGATAGTTGACGCTGGACAGCAGGTCACCGTTGCGTGACAGGTGGTCCACCAGCCGGCCCGGAGTGGCGACAATCACCTGGGCGCCCTGGCGCAATGCGCGCAATTGCAGGCCCATGGGCGCACCACCGTAAACGGCGACCACGTTAACGCCCGGCATTTCGCTGGCAAAGGTTTCAAAGGCTTCGGCCACCTGCAGCGCCAGTTCGCGG
>CAZMLX010000195.1:0-3782 GCA_964567275.1 uncultured Thiopseudomonas sp.
TAACTTCAGTGAACCACTGACGGTGGCCCTGACGCTTCATGCTGTGCTTGCGACGGCGGAACTTGATGATGCGGATTTTGTCGTGACGACCCTGGGAAACCACTTCAGCGGTAACCTTGGCACCGTCAACGACGGGCGCACCAATTTTCACGTCTTCACCGTTGGCGACCAGCAGAACGCGGTCGAAGGTGATGCTGTTGCCGGTTGCTTCTTCCAGCTTTTCAATTTTCAAGTATTCGCCTTCGGCGACCTTGTACTGTTTGCCACCAGTTACAATAACTGCGTACATCAGATATCTCCGTAAATCCTGCTCACCCGGCCCTTTTTAAGAATAGGTAGTGTCCGGCATGGCTGTCCGCTGCTGGATAGGGCAAGGGACAATTGCGTAAGGCAGGTTGCCTGAAAACGATTCCGTGAACCACTCACAGAACCGGAACTTTGGGAGCGCAGATTGTACGCAACAGCCAAGCGTGTTTCAAGCCCCAACCTGCCTCTTTTCTTGACATCACCGACAGCGGAACCTAGCATGCTGCACAGTTTATTTGGAGCCCCGTCCGCCATGCAACCCCAGAGTTTTTACCAGGTCGTCGCCGATGACTTTGCCGGCGTTGACCGGCTGATTCGCCAGCAACTGACATCCCATGTCCCGCTGGTACAAACCATTGGCGACTATATTATTTCTGCCGGCGGCAAACGCCTGCGGCCATTGCTGGCGTTGTTGGCGGCCAACGCTCTGGGCCGGTGCGACGAACTGACCTGCAAGCTGGCGGCTGCCATCGAGTTTCTGCACACCTCCACCCTGCTGCATGATGATGTGGTCGACAAGTCCGACCTGCGCCGTGGCCGTGCCACCGCCAACGCCAAATGGGGCAACTCGGCCAGCGTGCTGGTGGGCGATTTTCTTTATGCCCGCTCGTTCGAACTGATGGTACAGCTGGAGTCGCTGCCGGTCATGCGGGTGCTATCCAATGCCACCCGGGTCATTGCCGAAGGCGAAGTCCTGCAGTTGACCAAAGTACGGGATGCCAGCACCACCGAAGCCATTTATATGGAAGTCATTCGCGCCAAAACCGCCATGCTGTTCGAGGCGTCCACCCAGTGTGCCGGCCTGCTGCTGAATGCGCCGGCCGAACAAACCGAAGCATTGCGCCAATATGGCGACAAGCTGGGTATCGCCTTCCAGCTGGTCGATGATCTGCTCGACTATCAGGGCGACGCCGAAACCCTGGGCAAAAACGTCGGTGACGACCTGGCCGAAGGCAAACCCACCCTGCCGCTGATCATCGCCATGCGCCAGGGCACTGCCGAACAGGCTGCACTGGTGCGCACCGCCATTCAGAAAGGCGGCATTGAAGATCTGGACGCCATTGGCCAGGCGGTACACGACAGCCGCGCACTGGACTACACCGCACAAAAAGCCCGTGATTACGCACAACAGGCCATTGACTGCCTGCACGCCCTGCCCGACTCGATTTACAAGGATGCCATGGCCGATCTGGCCCGCTTTGCCGTCGAGCGCACCACATAATTCGGGCCCCTAATTCGGGGTCAGAGCAACAATTAATTGTTACTCTGACCCCGAATTACTGTTACCAGTAGTTTTCCACTGCCACCTGGCCCGGCTTGCGGGTTAGTGACAGCTGCATGCCCCGCTGCTTGAACAGTTTGCGGGTGTCATCCACCATCTGCGGATTACCACAAATCAGTACGCGTGATGCTTCTGGCGTCATCCGGAGACCAGCAACTTCTTCTAACTGGCCACTTGTCAGCAGGCTGGTAATACGCTCGCTTAAGCAGCCTTCCACTGGTTCCCGGGTCACCACAGGCACAAAACGAAATTTGTGCGCATGAGGCGCAACGTATTCACGGGTCAGCAACTCTTGCAGCAAATCACGGTAGGCCAGCTCGGCCCCGGTACGCACGCTATACACCAGCACAATCGTTTCAAAACGCTCCCAAACCTCAAGACCTTGCAGAATCGACAAAAAGGGCGCTACGCCTGTGCCAGTGGAGAGCATCCACAGGTTTTGGCCATCGACAAAGCGATCCAGCGTCAAAAAACCCTGGGGCTGCTTTTCAATCAGCAGCTCATCACCAACCTTGAGCTGGCTCAAGACACTGGTAAATTCGCCATCCGGCACTACTATGGAAAAAAAGTCCAGAAACTCGTCATAGGGGCTGGACACCATGGAATACGCACGCCACACCAGGTTTCCCCGCTCGGTGCGCACCCCCAGGCGGGCAAACTGCCCGGCCGTAAAGCGAAAGCCGTCATGGCGGGTGCAACGAAAACTGAACAGGGTCGGGGTTAAGGGTAGAATGTGCCTGATGGTTTCCCGGCTGTATTTTTCATCGGGCTGACTCATACCTGACTCCTTTAGTAGGATATTAATCCTATTTGTACTCCTTTTCCTTCCAGGATTAAACCGGTAAAACGCATGGCCATTCTTGAAACTCCCTTTGCCCGCCTTGAACTGACACGCTTTCCCGCCCAGCACAACTCCCCCCTGCAGGCCTTTAACGCCGCCGATGAATACCTGTTGCAGCGTCTGCACGAGCAACAACTGCCGCAGGGTGCGCGGGTCCTGGTGATCAATGACAGTTTTGGCGCACTGGCGCTGAGCCTCAGCAACCATTATCAGGTCAGCAGCTGCAGCGATTCGGTGCTGGCCAGCCGGGGGTTACAGGCCAACGCCCAGGCCAATGCACTGGAACCTGGCAGCATTGAGCAGGTCAGCCGTACCTGCGAGCTGTCCGGGCAGTTCGCCGCCGTGCTGATCCAGATTCCTAAAACACTGGCGCTGCTGGAAGACCAGCTGGCCGGCTTGCAGGACAAAATCAGTGCCGACAGCCTGGTGCTGGCAGGTGCCATGATCAAGCACCTGCCACGTTCAGCCGGCGACCTGCTGGAAAAATACATCGGTCCGGTGCAGGCCAGCCTGGCGGTAAAAAAAGCCCGCCTGCTGCAAGCCAGTCCGCGCCAGCAAGAACCGCTGCCCATACCGGCTGCCCACCATTACCGGTTGCCCGAACTGGAGCTGGAACTGATCAACTATGCCGGCATTTTCAGCCGTGAAAGCCTGGATCTGGGCACCCGGCTGTTGCTGCAGCATTTGCCACAGGAGCTGGACAACAAAAAGGTCGCTGACCTGGGCTGCGGCAATGGTGTGCTGGCACTGGCCTGCGCACGCGCCAATCCGGATGCCTGCTTTGTGCTGGTGGATGAAAGCCGTGCTGCCGTGCGTTCGGCCCAGGACAGCTGGGCGCTTAATCTGGGCCAGCGTCCGGTCGAGATCCGTACCGGCGATGGCCTGTACGAGCAGGAACCTGGCAGCCTGGATCTGGTGCTGTGCAACCCGCCTTTCCACCAGCTGCAAGCCATGAACGACTTTCTGGCCCTGCGCATGTTCCGCCAGGCGCACCGCGCACTAAAACCCGGTGGCGAACTGCTGCTGGTCGGCAACCGTCACCTGGGCTACCACGTCAAACTCAAGCGCTGGTTTGCCAGCGTCGAACAGCTGGGCAGCCACCCCAAGTTTGTAGTGCTGCGCGCGCGTAAGCGCCAGGCAAATTAACCTCTAGGCTTGAATATGCTCGAACGAGCTCGACTGCACCGGCAGCGCTAAAGAGTGTGCCAGCTAACGCATTAGATACTGCTAGCCAGAAAGCGCTGGATTCTGCGACTCCGCTTCGCTACGCGCAGAATGACGGAGTGTTTGCCTACGACTCAGCAAGAAAGGCAGCTCCATGTGCGAATAAATTCGCACCTTGATGCTGTCATA
>CAZMLX010000196.1:0-3770 GCA_964567275.1 uncultured Thiopseudomonas sp.
TCAAGATAAAGCGTGGGCTTGATTTGCCCATGGTGGGTGCGCCGGAGCGTCAAATTGACGCAGCTCGTGAAGTGCGCAGCGTCGCACTTATTGGCTTCGACTATAACGGGATGAAGCCGACGATGCAGGTGCAGGAGGGTGACCGTGTCAAACTGGGGCAGGTCTTGTTTGAAGACAAGAAAACGCCAGGTGTGTTCTACACCGCTCCCGGTGCCGGCGTGGTCAAGGCAGTCAACAGGGGCGAGCGTCGTATATTCCAGTCCATCGAAATCGAGCTGGATGGTGACGAGCAGGAATCCTTTACTCAGTACCCGGCCGGCGGCCTGACTGAGCTGACCGATGAGCAGGTGCGCGGCAACCTGCAAAAATCCGGTCTGTGGACTGCTCTGCGGACCCGTCCCTACTCAAAAGTGCCTGCCGTGGATTCCACTCCACGCTCCATTTTTGTCACCGCCATCGATACCAATCCCCTGGCGGCTGATCCGGCGCTGGTCATTGCCGAATACGCTGATGACTTCAAGCATGGTTTGCAGGTGCTGAGCCGTCTGGCCAGGGTGTTCCTGTGCAAGGCGGATGGTGTCAGCCTGCCCGGTGAAGACGTGGCTGGCGTACAGACTGAAGCCTTTGCCGGTCCGCACCCTGCCGGTCTGCCCGGTACCCATATCCACTTTCTGGATCCGGTCAATGAAAGCCGCACCGTTTGGCAGATTGGCTATCAGGACGTGATTGCCATTGGCAAGCTGTTCACCACCGGCCAGATCTGGGTTGAGCGCGTGGTGGCCCTGGCCGGTCCGGTGGTCAACAAGCCGCGTCTGGTTAAAACCCGTCTGGGTGCCAACCTGGCGGAGCTGACCGAAGGCGAGCTGGCTGCTGGCGAGAACCGTCTGATTTCCGGTTCTGTATTCGGTGGCCGTACCGGCCGTGGCACCTGCAACTTCCTGGGCCGCTACCACACACAGGTCAGCTGCCTGGCCGAAGGCCGCGAGCGCGAGCTGTTCCACTACCTGCGTGCCGGCTTCAACAAGCATTCGGTGCTGAATATCTTCATGTCCAAGCTGAGCGGCGGCAAGAAGTTCAACTTCACCACCAGCAGCAATGGCAGTCCGCGTGCGATGGTTCCAGTAGGCAACTACGAGTCCATCATGCCGCTGGACATTCTGCCTACGCAGTTGCTGCGCTACCTGATTGTCGGTGATACCGAGATGGCCCAGAAAATGGGTTGTCTGGAGCTGGACGAAGAAGATCTCGCGCTGTGCACCTACGTGTGTGCCGGCAAGTACGAGTATGGCCCCATTCTGCGGGACAACTTGACGCGCATCGAGCTGGAGGGTTAATCCATGGGTCTTCGCAAGCTTCTTGACAAGATCGAACCTAACTTTGTTAAAGGTGGCAAGCACGAAAAGTGGTACGCCCTCTATGAGGCCGTCGATACCTTTTTGTACAAACCATCCGACGTTACCAAAACCACTGCTCACGTACGCGACGGCATTGACCTCAAGCGCATGATGATCACTGTGTGGTTGTGCACCTTCCCGGCCATTTTCTTTGGCATGTGGAACATTGGCTACCAGGCCAACCAGGTGTTTGCGGCCAGCCCCGAGCTGCTGCAAGCCCAGGATGGCTGGCGCTATGCGCTGACCGGTGCACTGGCCGGTTTTGATGTGAACAGCATCTGGGCCAACATAGTGCAGGGCGCTACCTGGTTCCTGCCCATCTACCTGGTGACCTTTATCGCCGGTGGTTTCTGGGAAGTTCTGTTTGCCTCCATCCGCCGCCACGAAGTGAACGAGGGTTTCTTCGTGACGTCCATTCTGTTTGCCCTGATTGTGCCACCCAGCATTCCGCTGTGGCAGGTTGCCCTGGGTATCAGCTTTGGTGTGGTGATTGGTAAAGAAGTGTTTGGCGGTACCGGCAAAAACTTCTTGAACCCGGCGCTGGTGGGTCGTGCCTTCCTGTTCTTTGCCTATCCGGCGGATATTTCCGGTGATGCGGTGTGGACTGCGGTAGACGGCTTTGCCGGTGCCACTGCACTGAGCGTTGCTTCTGCACAGGGCATGACTGTACTGAGCGAAAGCCTGAGCTGGAAAGAGGCCTTCCTCGGCTTTATGCCGGGCTCCATTGGTGAAACCAGCACCCTGGCCATCTTTATCGGTGGCGGTATCCTGGTGCTGACCCGGATTGCCGCCTGGCGCATTGTGGCCGGGGTCATGATTGGCATGATCGCCCTGAGCCTGCTGTTCAACCAGATCGGCTCGGAAACCAATCCGATGTTTGCCATGCCCTGGTACTGGCACATGGTAATTGGCGGCTTTGCCTTTGGCATGCTGTTCATGGCCACCGACCCGGTGTCCGCATCCATGACCAATACCGGCAAGTGGATCTTTGGTGCCCTGATTGGTGTGATGGTCGTGCTGATCCGTGTGGTCAACCCGGCATTCCCCGAAGGCATGATGCTGGCAATCCTGTTTGCCAACCTCTGTGCCCCATTGATTGACCATTTCGTTGTCCAGGCCAATATCAAGCGGAGGCTCGCACGTAATGTCCAGTAAAAAAGATACAACAGCCGGCACCCTGATTGTTGCCCTGGTGGTATGTCTGGTGTGCTCGGTATTTGTTGCCGGTGCGGCGGTCGCCCTGCGTCCGACCCAGGCAGCCAACAGCCTGCTCGACAAACAGCGCAGCATCCTGACCATTGCCGGCCTGGGTGATGACAGCCTGAGCGGTGACCAGGTGCGCGGCATGTTTGGCGATCGTATCCAGGCCCGTGTAGTGGACCTGGAAACTGGCAAGTACTCGCAAGATTACGATCATGCCAAGGCCATGGCTTTTGACCATGCGGCATCGGCCAAAGACACAGCGGCTTCTATCGCTCTGGCTGGTCAGGATGACATTGCATCCATCAAGCGTCGTGAAAATTTTGCCACTGTTTATGTGGTGGAAGAAAACGGTCAGCTGGATACCCTGATTATCCCGGTACGCGGTTACGGCCTGTGGTCGACCCTGCATGGCTTTATTGCTGTTAAGGGCGACCTCAACACCGTCACCGGTTTCGGTTTCTACGAGCACGGTGAAACCCCCGGTCTGGGTGGCGAAATCGACAACCCCAAGTGGAAGGCCCTGTGGCCCGGCAAAGAAGTCTTTGATGCCAATGGCAAACCGGTTATCAAGGTCATCAAGGGTAACGTTGATCGCTCCAGCCCGGCCGCCAAAAATCAGGTTGACGGCATTGCCGGTGCAACCCTGACCAGTAACGGTGTGAACTACCTGCTGGAATTCTGGCTGGGCGAAGGCGGCTTTGGTCCGTTCATTCAGCACTTGCGCAACGGGGAGGCATAATCCATGTCACAACCAACCATCAAGGGCGTGTTGCTTGATCCTATTTTCAACAACAACCCCATCGGCCTGCAGATTCTGGGTATCTGTTCTGCACTGGCCGTAACATCGAACCTGAAAACCGCCATCGTCATGTCCAATGCACTGACACTGGTAACAGGTTTCTCCGGTCTGTTCATCTCGATGATCCGCTCGCAGATCCCCAACTCGATCCGAATGATCGTGCAGATGGTGATCATTGCCTCGCTGGTAATCGTGGTTGACCAGTTCCTCAAGGCCTATGCCTACGGACTGTCCAAGCAGCTGTCGGTATTCGTCGGCCTGATCATCACCAACTGTATCGTGATGGGTCGTGCCGAAGCGTTCGCCATGTCCAACCCGCCTGTGCTGTCATTCTTTGACGGTATCGGTAACGGTCTGGGCTACAGCGCCATGCT
>CAZMLX010000197.1:0-3714 GCA_964567275.1 uncultured Thiopseudomonas sp.
CGCCCAGCGTCGAAGCGGCTTCACCTATGCTTACTCATCTTTCCCTGCTGCAGATCGTTCTTGTGCTGACAGTGCCAGCAACTGGTCGAGCAGAGATTGGGCGTGGGGCATGCTGAGCTCTCTATAGATTGTTGAGAGTAAGCATAAACAACAAATTCATTGCTGGCAGGCTGTCCGCTTTAGGTTTACACTTTTCTTATTAAATTAACACTTGTAAACCAGAGGGCAAAAGGATGATTGGCGAACGACTCAAGCGTGCCCGTGCTGCTGCCGGCTTGTCGCTGCGTGATTTGGCGGAGCAGGCCGGGGTCAGTCACAACATGATCAAGAAATACGAGCATGACGAAAGCATGCCCGGCTCGGCAGTATTGCTGAAACTGGGGCAGGCGCTGGAGGTGCGTGCCGAGTATTTTTTCCGGCCAACCAAGGTCAAGCTGGCCAATGTGGAATACCGCAAGGCTGCCAGCACCACGAAAAAGGTTCTCGACCGCATCGAAGCGGATGTGCTGGATCAGGCAGAACGCTGGCAGGAACTGGCCAACCTGTGGCCGGACTTTCCGCTCAAGCCATTTGCCATGCCGCAAGGTTTACCGGCGCACATTGACCAGCTTGAGCAGATTGACGACTTTGCCGAGCAGTTACGCAATCAGTGGCAGCTTGGCCTGAACCCTGTGCCGCACCTGATTGATCTGCTGGAAGCCAAGGGCATTCTGGTCATTACCACATCGATTGCAGAAGGTGAGAAATTTGATGGCTTGCAGGCCAGCATTGCCGGCCAGCCGGTGATTGTGGTGGCCGAGCAATGGCCGGGCGACCGCCAGCGTTTTACCCTGGCACACGAGCTGGGACATCTACTGCTGGACGGGCGGTTATCAGCGGACCTTAACGAAGAACAGGCATGCAACCGTTTTGCCGGCGCTTTTTTACTGCCTGCCAGCACATTGCGCAAACAGCTGGGAGCAAAGCGGCACATGCTGGAAGTTCGGGAGCTATACCTGCTCAAGCATGAATTTGGCCTGAGCATGGCTGCTTGTCTGTATCGAGCCAAGGACCTGGGGATTATCACGCCGCAAATCCACAAGCGTTTAAGCATGGTGTTTTCCAAACAGGGCTGGCGCAAGCAGGAGCCGGGCAATCCTTGCCCGCCTGAGCAAACTCTGCTGTTTCAACAGCTAGTGTATCGAGCGCTGGCCGAAGGTATTGTCGGCGAGTCCAAAGCGGCAGAGCTGCTGGGAATGGCAGTACATCAATTTCACCGTGCACGGAAAATGGAGTTGACCGATGCGGCTGCTCATCAGTGATGCCAACATCCTGATCGACATGGAAGAAGGGCGACTTATCGAGCAGATGTTTCGCTTGCCGTGGACTTTTAGCGTGCCGGATATTCTTTTCGTTGGGGAGCTGCAGGCACAGCACGTCTATTTGCTGGACATGGGTTTGCAGGTTAATGAGCTTACGCCGGACTCGATGCAGTACGCATTTGATTTAACTCAGCGGTCTATCGGCCCAAGCCGCAATGATTGCTTTGCCCTTGCATTGGCCAGACAAGAGTTATGCCCGCTGCTTACCGGTGACAAGGCTTTGCGGGCTTTGGCCGATGGCGAGCAGGTCGAGGTCAAGGGGACTATCTGGCTGGTGGAGCAATTGATGACTGAAAAAATCATTACCCGGCAAGAAGCATGCAAGGCTTACGCTTGCATGCGGGAAAATGCCAGACGGTTGCCGTGGGGACTGGTTGAGAAAAGTCTGGCAAGGTTTATTTGATTTTTCTGGCACCTTCTATTCCCTGCGGTTCAAGATGGTTAGGTGATTTTGGCGTCAGTGTGCCGGCAGGTTGAGGCGCTTCGCAAAGCTATGCTGCCAGTCTCGAAACAGGTGATGCTTTGCTACGGCCTCAACCAGCCGGCGGTGCATCGTGCCGTTTGTGGGGAGGACTTGTTACAGGCTATAGATATAAAGCGTGCAGATATTTATAAACTGCATTGCTTTTTATAGTAAAGTAAAGAAAACTTTGCTGGAGATGCACAAATGTCAGAAGCCATTGACCACGGAACGCTTTCACAGCTGGCCCAAGCTGGTGTGATTAGCGGCACGCAAATTGTTGCCCAGGAAGGTAGCTGGTTTGTCAGGGTGCGACTGGGGGAGCAAAAAAGGTTGCTGACCTCCCAGCGTAGTCGCAAGCTGCGCCTGTTTCGCAGAATGGAAACGCTGGTTGCCTATCTGAAATCTTTAGGCATTACCCGCTTTGATGTGGATGCCAGCGCATTTGAAGCGGATGCGCCAGTAGAAAATAGCAGGCCAGACCGTGCCCGGGCCATGAAGCAAATACATGAAGCTGCAGCCTATGAGCAGTGGTTTCGCGAGCAGGTACAGCAGGCTGTCGATGATGACAGTCAGGGTGTTTCTGATGCCGATGCCCGCAGGCAGTTTGCAGCTAAAAGGGCTGCTTTGCTTCAGGGGACGTAAACGTGAAATTGATTTGGCAAAGGAAAGCCTTACAAGATCGGGAAGGCGTCATGGACTATATCGCCATGGATAACCCGGTGGCAGCCGTTGAACTTGACCTTGAGTTTGAGTAAAAGGCTGAAATTGCCCGCCTGCATCCCAAGCTGTACAAGCCAGGCAGAGTGGAAGGCACGCGTGAAATTGTTGCGCACCCAAATTATGTGATGGTGTACAGGATTGAGGAGGCTGGACGAGCTGTGGTTATGTTGCGGGTGTTGCCAACAGCACGGCAGTGGCCTTAGCCCGGATAATCCCGCAGTAAAAAATCCAGCACCCGTTGTTCCTTTCTTTCTAGTACCAAATTTTTAACAAGCTGCTCGTCAATGTTCATGTAGTCATGCACAAGGCGATTACGCAAACCGATTATGGCGTTCCAGGCGGGCAAGTCATCGGCAGGCAGCAAGCCTATGCTGGCCAGTGCGTTAAAAGCATCGTAGGCAGATATGGGTACAACCTGTCCGCGCTCTTTCAGCCAGCGTTTGGCTTTGCCAATGGCGTTTTCAATGCTGACCTGTAAGGCACGCTGCAAGCCGGAAAACTCAAGGCGAGACAAGGGGCGGCCAGAAGCGAGTATTTGACGGGCATCTTCAAGACTGGCGGCCTGTGTGGCAGCCATGCGGGCTGTCTCAGCCTGGTAAAGCTCAAGCTCCATAAGTGTGCTCCCATTTGTAATCTTCAATTTCTCGCCAGGTGCGTTGTAAAAACCTGTCCCAGTACAGACTGTTGGCCAACCACAATGGCTGGCCAACTTCAGCTACGCTGGCATGCATGGCCAAATTAGCACGGCGCAGGTCAATCAGGTCAATAGCGGTTTCTTCTACGTCTATTACTGCTGCCAAAGCGCGGCGCAGGGTTTCAGTTTTCCCTAACAACTCCCACTCATCCACGCCGTCATGCCACATCAGGGCTATATCCCAATCGCTATCAGGACGATATTTGCCTGTGGCGCGGCTGCCAACCAGAGCGGCAAATGCCAACCCTGGTTCCTGTGCAAGGACGGCGGCGAGATTTTGCAGGCTTTCAGCGTGTGTTTTCATTGCAGCAGTCATATTAACTACCACCTCCCAGTGTGTAGAGGCCGTTTTGGGTGGTGACTATGCCGAGTTCTTGCAGGGCGTCGAGGACGGATTGCACGGCGGCGACGGGGTTGCGTTTGAACTGGGTGGCGAGTTGTTCGGGGGTTTGGGGTGCGGTGGTTAGGGCGGTGCG
>CAZMLX010000198.1:0-3669 GCA_964567275.1 uncultured Thiopseudomonas sp.
TGGGTGCCGATGACGATATCCAGTTTGCCTTCGGCCAGCTGCTCCAGCGCGGCTTTAGTGTCCTTGGCGCTGCTAAAGCGGCTCATCACCTCGACCTTGACCGGCCAGTCGGCAAAGCGGTCACGGAAGCTGTTGTAGTGCTGCTGGGCCAGCAGGGTAGTGGGTACCAGCACCGCTACCTGCTTGCCGCTGTGTACGGCAATAAAGGCGGCACGCATCGCCACTTCGGTTTTGCCAAAGCCGACATCGCCACAAATCAGCCGATCCATGGGCGTGCCGGCCAGCATGTCCTGGCGCACGGCATCAATGGCTACTTGCTGGTCGGGGGTTTCTTCGTAGGGGAAGGCGGCACTGAAGCTGGCGTAATCGGCGCCCGGGTCACCAAAGGCATGGCCTTTGCGGGCAGCACGGCGGGCGTAGATATCCAGCAGCTCGGCGGCCACATCCCGCACCTGTTCGGCGGCTTTGCGCTTGGCTTTTTGCCATTGTTCAGAGCCCAAACGGTGCAGCGGGGCGCTGTCGTCTTCGCTGCCGCTGTAGCGGGCAATCAGATGCAAATGGGCGACCGGCACATAGAGCTTGGCGTTGTCGGCATATTCCAGCTGTAAAAATTCGGTGGCCTGACCTTCGATTTCCAGCGTGACCAGACCCTGATAACGGCCCACGCCATGGTCGATGTGCACCACAGGGGCGCCTTCACGCAGCTCGGTAAGGTTGCGTACCACCAGTTCGCTGTTGTGTTCGTTGGCCTTGTCACGGCGCTGGCGCTGGCTGATGCGCTGGCCCAGCAGGGCGCTTTCCGGAATGACCGCAATGTTGTCCAGCAACAGGCCGGCGCTGAGCGGCGCCACGCAGATGCATAGCGGGGCGCTGCTGGCCATAAATTCGTCCCAGCCGCCAACCTGTTCCGGCTTGAGGGCGATACGCTCCAGCAGTTCCAGCAGGATTTCACGGCGGCCGGCGGTTTCGGCGGCAAACAGGATGCGCCCGGCAAAGCCTTCGACAAACGCCAGCAGGCTGGCCAGCGGCTGGCTGGCTTTGGCGTTCAGGCCCAGCTCGGGCAGGGCGCCAATCGGCAGGCTAGTGCGGCCAACGCCGGCAGCAGCGGGTTCCTGTTCCAGTACGATGCGCGGGTGCTGTTTGATGCGGGCAAAGAAGTCTTCAACCGGCAAAAACAGCTCGGCCGGTGGCAGCAACGGGCGTTCGATGTCACCGCACAGGTCGTCGTAACGGCTGCGCACGTCCTGCCAAAAGCTGTCGGCGGCCTGTTCGATGCCGGGCAGGGTAAACAGCAGGCAGTCCTTGGGCAGGTAGTCAAACAGGGTGGCGGTCTGTTCGAAAAACAGCGGCAGGTAAATTTCGATGCCACTGGCCAGAATGCCGTTGCTGACATCCTGCAATATCGGGCAGCGGCGGAAATCGGTATCAAAGCGTTCACGGAAACGGTTGCGGAAATCGCTGCGGCTTTTGCTGTCGAAGGGGAATTCCCGTGCCGGCAGCAGGCGGATGCTGTCCACCGGATCGACCGAGCGCTGGCTTTCCGGATCGAAAGTACGCAGGGTCTCGATTTCGTTGTCGAACAGGTCGATGCGGTAGGGCAGTTCGCTGCCCATCGGGTAAAGGTCAAGCAGTGCGCCACGCACGGCAAATTCGCCATGTTCGTATACGGTGTCCACGCAGTGATAGCCGGCCGCCTGCAGCTGGCCGCGCATGGTTTCGATGTCCAGCTGTTGGCCGGTGTCCAGCATCAGGCTGCCGCCGAGCAGAAAATCCTTGGGCGCCAGTCTTTGTAGTGCGGTACCTACCGGCACGATCAAAATCCCCTGTTGCATGTGCGGTAGCTGGTACAGGGCGGCGATGCGCTGGGAAATAATGTCCTGGTGCGGTGAGAACAGATCGTAGGGCAGGATCTCCCAGTCCGGAAACAGCACCACCGGCAGGTCGGGGGCAAAAAAGTGCAGTTCGTCCTGCAGCAGCGCAGCACTCTGGCTGCTGTCGGTGAGCAGCACGCCAAGCTGCTGGCGGCTGCGTGCTGTCAGGGCCAGCAACAGGCTGCGGGCAGCTCCCTGCAGGCTGTGCCAGTGTTGTTTGCCGGAGGATTGGGGCAGCGGGGGAAGGGCGGGGAGGGACACAAACTTGACCTTGGCATAGATAAAAACAGGTGCCGGATTGTAGCAGCAAACATGGGGCTTGCCGCATGGATGCGTTATGTCGATAATGTAGTCCCTTTTTAAACTCACTACAGGTATTACACGTGACTGACAAGACAGAGCAGTGCCTGCAAGACTGGATCGAAAGCGAAACCCTGGCCGAATCCATGATTCCCCTGGTTGGTCAGCTGTATCGCAATAACAATGTGATCACCTCCATCTACGGTCGCGGACTGATCAACCGTTCTGCGATTGCCGTTCTGAAGGCACACCGTTCCGCCCGTCACCGTGTGGGCAACGATGGCTTGTCAGTGCGGGATACCTTCCCTGTCATCGAAGCCATGACCAAACTGGATCTGGGCGCCGCTTCGGTAGACCTGGGCAAGCTGGCGGTCAAGTTCAAGGCTGAAGGCAATGGCCGCAGCATGGACGACTTCGTCAAGGCCGAGCTGGCCGATGTAGTGGGCAAGCGTAATCAAAACAAGCGTCAGGGTACTGACGTTGTGCTGTACGGTTTTGGCCGTATCGGCCGCCTGCTGGCCCGTATCCTGGTGGACCGTGTGGGTGCCGGTGACGGCCTGCGCCTGCGTGCGGTAGTGGTGCGCAAGGGTTCCGACAACGACCTGATGAAGCGCGCCAGCCTGCTGCGCCGCGACTCGGTGCACGGCTCCTTCAAGGGCACCATTGTGGTGGACCAGGAAAATAATGCCCTGAACATTAATGGCAACCTGGTGCGCTTTATTTACTCCAGCGATCCGTCAAGCGTCGACTACACCCAGTACGGCATCAAGGATGCGCTGGTGGTGGACAACACCGGCATGTGGCGTGATGTTGAAGGCCTGAGCAAGCACCTGCAGTGCCCGGGCGTGGCCCGTGTGGTACTGACCGCACCTGGCAAGGGCGCCATGAAAAACGTGGTGCACGGCATCAACCACAAGGACATCACTGCCGATGACAAGATCATCTCGGCAGCGTCCTGTACCACCAACGCCATTGTGCCTGTGCTGAAAGCCATGAACGACAAGTACGGCATCATTAATGGTCATGTGGAAACCGTTCACTCCTACACCAACGACCAGAACCTGATCGACAACTTCCATAAAGGCAGCCGTCGTGGCCGCAGTGCCGCGCTGAACATGGTCATCACCGAAACCGGTGCCGCCACCGCTGCTGAAAAGGCGCTGCCGTTCCTGAAAGGCAAGCTGACCGGCAACGCCATCCGGGTACCGACTCCAAACGTATCCATGGCCATTCTGAGCCTGAGCCTGGAAAACAGCACCGACCGCGACGAAGTCAACGAATACCTGCGCCAGATTGCCATGCATTCCGACCTGCAAAAGCAGATCGACTTTGTGGCCTCCCAGGAAGTGGTCTCCACCGACTTTGTCGGTTCACGCCATGCCGGCGTGGTGGATTCCAAGGCCACCATCTGTACCGGCGACCGTGTCATTCTCTATGTCTGGTACGACAACGAGTTTGGCTACAGCCACCAGGTAGTGCGCGTGATGGAAGAAATTGC
>CAZMLX010000199.1:0-3668 GCA_964567275.1 uncultured Thiopseudomonas sp.
TGATACGACCACGGCACCGCACCCCAGTAACTGCAGGCCCGTACCACCATGGCACTGAGGACAACAAACACCACCGGCACCCCGAAAATCAGCATCAGCGGCTTGAATGTCCCGCGCTGATCCGGCTGCAACGCTCGCCGCCACCAGTATCCGATGCTGGCCAGCACCAGCAGCTGGCTGATCTCAAGCGCATTGAAAACCGGCAAATAGGGAAAACCGCCGGTGGCCTCACCACGAAACGCCAGCAACAGGGTATAGCCCAGCAACACCAGCACCACCGGCAAGGCGGCAACACCCGCATAGAGCCGCTGCCAGCCGGCATAGGGCCAGTGACGGCTGCGGCCCAGGCTCAGAATAAAGAGTACCGCCACCGGCAACCCGGCCAGTACCGCCCACACACTGCCCTTGCCGGCCCAGTCGGCCAGCCAGGCTTGCACCTGCAACACCAGCAGCAATACAAACAGCCAGCAGCCCGCCACATGCAGTGTTTTAACCAGCCCGGTTCCCAGCCACCGCTGCGCCCGCTGCAACTGATACAGATGGGTAACCAGTGCCAGCGGCCACAGCACGGCGTTCCAGCCGGCCAGCAAGCGCAACGCTCCGCCATCCAGCAGCTGAGCCAGGAAGATCAGGCAGAGCGCCGGCAACAGCAGCACGGTGGTCCGGCCCAGCTGTTGCCAGTCCAGCCGCCGCTCCAGCCAGAACCCGGCCCATGCGGTGCACAGCACCAGTGCCAGCCAGGCCTGCCACAGCATTGCAGTGCCGCCGAGCCGCTGACCCAACACCACTCCCCAGCCAATTACCCACCAGCACAGGGCCCAGCCCAGCAGTACCGCTGCCATGGCCGCATACTGTGGCTGGCTGCGTGACAGCCGCCAGGCACTGGCAAAACCGCACAGGGCAATCAGTAACGGTGCCCATTCATTGGCATTCCAGACCGGCTCAACCAGCCCTGCCAGTCGCCAATACAGCAGCCCGGCCAACAGCTGCAACAACAGGCCGGCCACCCCCGGCGATACGGCACCCAGCCGCCGTGCCAGACCGAGCGCCAGCAGGCCGGTCACCGCCAACGCAGCCACACCGGCCAATACCGGCAGCACCAACAGGCCCAGCAACCCCGGCAACACACTGGCCAGCACCAGCAGCGCCGGCTGTACCTGCCGTTCGATACCGGACAACTGCCCGGCCGGCGCCCGCCGCATCAACCAGCCGGTCAACCCGCACACCAGCAGCAACAGCACACAGCCAAGCCACGAGCCCTGCACCAGCGACCCGCCAGCCGCATCAACCCGCAGCCCCAGCACAAACCAGCCGACCGACCCCAGCATCAGCAGCAGCGCAAACAGCCGCTGGGTGCGGTGTTGCTGACGCATGCCCACCCAATACAGCCCGGCCGCCTCGATTGCCCAGCCGGCCGAAGTCCATTCACCGTCAAAGGCCAGCGGAATGGACAGGCTGCAAAAAACCAGTGACAGCGCCACCATGGTTTCGCTCAGCAGGGCATAACGGCGGCCCGTATTGCGAAACAGCAGCCAGGCCAGGACGGCATAGGCAAGGCCAAAGCCCAGCGCACTCCAGGCCGGGCCATAGTCCCAGTGGCGGGTCATCAGATACTGCAGGCCGAACACCGACAGCCGTTGCCCGGTTCGCTGCTAACCTCGATACGCCCGCCCAGCAGGCCGGTTGTGTCCTGATCCGCCAGCCCGGCCAGCCGCCGTCTGGCAAACAGGAATGCCGCCAGCACATAGAGTACAAACAGCAACAGCAAGAACGGCTCGGCCAGGGTAAACAGCGACGGCTCGTAATAGCTGCGGCCCCAGGCGGTCGCCAGCGCCAGCGAACACAGGAAGCCGCTCAAGTTGAGAATGCGCCAGGCCCTGAACCAGGCCATGCTGACCACCGCCAGGTTGATCACCGTCAGGTACGAAAACAGAAACAGGTGATTGGCAGCGCCAGTTGACGCCAGCACCGGTGCTGCAAAGCCGCCCAAAGTAGCCACCCAGGCCAGAATCAGCGAGTCCTGCCGCAATGCCAGTACCACGCCCAGTACAGCCACACTGATCAGCACCACAAAGCCGACCTGCGGAGCCAGCAGCGGGTGCAGTTTCATTGCCGCCAGAGTCGTCAGATACAGCACCGCCACCCCGGCACCCTGCAAAATCAGCCCGTAATGGTCACGCCGGCTGCGCCAGCGCCAACCGGCCAGCAACAGCGCCAACCCGGTTGCCGCTACCCCGGCATAACGCAAACTGACCGGCACCTGGGTATGCTCACTGACATAGCGCAGCAGAAACGACAGCCCCAAAAACAGGACCAGCACCCCCACCCGCACCAGCGTATTGCCGCCGGCTATCAGACGCCACAACGGGTTGGGGCCAGCGGCTGCAGTTGCCCGCTCAGACACTGTTGAACGCTGAACAGGCGCCGCTGGTTCAACCTCGGCCTGCTGCTCCGTTACGACCGCGGGCTCGGCTTGCCCCGGCTCAAACCCGGGTTGCCCGGGCAGCTCAATACGATCCAGCAAATTGTCCGGCAAAGGTGGCGGCTGCTGCAGTGACGGGATATCGGCACTGCCGGCGGCCAAAATATCCGGCAGCTCGTCAGCATGCTGCGGCGGCTCTGCTAGCGGCCCGGCCGTTTCTTGCACGGCACTACCTGCAGTGCGCAACTGTTCCAGCTCTTGCCTCAACTCACCCAGCTCGTGCTGCACTTTCCGGTGCAGTTCGGCCATGCGCCTTAACTGCGAGCGCACATAAAAGCCACCGGCCACCAGCACGGCCAACATGGCCAAAAAAGGTTTGCTTACCACATCACGCAGCAGTTCTGCCAATAACTCATACAACACGCCCGCCCCTCCTTAGCCTCATGTGCCAGCTGAACATTCACTCAACACAACAACCGCCTAAAAAACCGCCCAGCCCCACACCAGTGAAAAAACACCTCACCCCCCACACCCGTGCAAAAAACTAATCAGCTATCAACCCACCATCCTGCAAACGCAATACCCTCTGCATTTGCTGCGCCAGCAAGGGATCATGGGTGACCACCAAAAAGCTGGTCCCTAAAGACTCAGACAGCTCCAGCATCAGCTCCTGGATACTCTGCGCAGTCGTCCGGTCCAGGTTGCCGGTGGGTTCATCCAGCAGCACCAGTTGCGGCTGGTTGACCAGCGCCCGGGCAATGGCTACCCGCTGCCGCTCACCACCAGACAGCTCGGCCGGCTTGTGCTCCAGCCGGTGGCCCAGGCCCACCCGCTCCAGCAGGGCCAGCGCCCGCTGTCGGGCTTCATCCAGCGGCGTGGTACCAATCAGCAACGGCATGCACACGTTTTCAATGGCGGTAAATTCCGGCAGCAGATGGTGAAACTGGTAAACAAAACCCAGCGCCCGGTTGCGCAGCAGGCCGCGCTTGCGCTCACTCAGTGATGATAATTCCTCGCCCGCCAGCCAGACACTGCCGGTGGACGGCACATCCAGCCCGGCCAGCATGTGCAGCAGGGTGGTTTTGCCGGAACCGGAGCTGCCGACAATGGCCATGCGCTCACCGGCAGCCAGCTGCAGGTTGACCGATTTCAACACCTCGACTTCAACCGGCCCTTCGCTGTAGGTTTTGCCCAGCTGGCGGCATTCCAGAACCAGTGGCTTACTCATAACGCAACGCCTCCGCAG
>CAZMLX010000200.1:0-3361 GCA_964567275.1 uncultured Thiopseudomonas sp.
AGTAATGCCTTAGCGCCATGAACGCCAGCGGCGGTCGTGGCAGCGCAGCATTACGCAGCGTCCTGCCAGACCTGCCACACAACCCAAAAGCCAAATCAAACACTGCGTCAGCAGTCCGGCGCAGCCGGACTCACTCCCCCTCCACCCGGGTGCCGTGCAGGGCTGGGAGGACCGGAGTAATGCCTTAGCGCCATGAACGCCAGCGGCGGTCGTGGCAGCGCAGCATTACGTAGCGTCCTGCCAGTCCTGCCACACAACCCAAAAAGAAAAAATCACCCGCATACCCGCTCAACCACCGCCACCAGCCGTTCGGCATGCTGCTGTACTTGCGCCTGGTCTTCGCCTTCCACCATCACCCGCACCAGCGGTTCGGTACCGGATTTGCGCAGCAGCACCCGACCCCGGCCGGCCAGTTCGGTGGTGACCTGTTCACAAGCGGCTACTACTTCAGGATGGGCGACCGGGTCCATGCCGCCGGCAAAGCGTACATTGAGCAAGGTTTGTGGCAGTTTATTCCAGGCCAGTCGTTCTTTGGCCAGGCTGTTGCCACGGCGACGCACCGCCAGCAGCACCTGCAGGGCGGCGATAATGCCGTCGCCGGTAGTGTGATGCTGGGCACAGAGGATATGTCCCGAGCCTTCACCGCCCAGCACCCAGCCCCGCTCTTCCATTTCCTGCATCACATAGCGGTCACCCACATTGGCCCGCACAAACGGAATGCCCCGCTCGCGCAACGCCATTTCCAGGCCGTAGTTGCTCATCAGCGTGCCAACCACGCCGGTGCCTTCCGGCAGTCGCTCCCGCTCCTGGATGTCGGTAGCAATGATGTACAGCAGGTCATCGCCGTCCAGCACCACACCGGTGTGGTCAACCATTTGCACCCGGTCGCCATCGCCGTCAAAGGCAATGCCGAAGTCTGCACCCTGTTCCAGCACCGCTTTCTGCAGCGCAGCCGGGCTGGTTGAGCCGACGCCCTGGTTGATGTTGATGCCGTCCGGCTGGTTGCCGATGGTGATCACCTCCACGCCCAGCTCGCTGAACACGCTGGGCGCAATGCGGTAGGTGGCACCATGGGCGCAGTCGATAACCACCTTGAGCCCGGAAAAATCGGTGCTGGTCGGCACGCTGCTCTTGCAAAACTCGATATAACGACCGGCAGCGTCATTGATGCGTGAAGCCTTACCCAGATGCTCGGACTCGGCCACCTGCATCGGCGCATCCAGCAGCTCTTCGATCATCTGCTCGATGGCGTCGGGCAGTTTTTTGCCGGAGGTGGAGAAAAACTTGATGCCGTTGTCGTAATGCGGGTTATGGGAAGCACTGATGACAATGCCCGCCTCGGCCTTGAAAGTACGCGACAGGTACGCCACACCCGGCGTCGGCATCGGCCCCAGCAGCGCCACATCGGCGCCGGCCGCCGACAAGCCGGCCTGCAGCGCCGACTCGAACATGTAGCCGGAAATACGGGTGTCCTTGCCAACCAGAATCTTGCACTTGCCCTGCTTTTTGAACGCCATTCCGGCCGCCCAGCCCAGTTTGAGCATAAAGTCCGGCGTCACCGGCGCCTGGCCGACCCGTCCGCGAATACCGTCTGTACCAAAATATTTTCTGCTCATTTGTGTTCTTGCCACCCTGTGTGTACTGCCTGAAACAGGCTCATTGCGTCCATGGTTTGCGGCACATCGTGCACGCGGATAATTTTTGCGCCCCGCTCCAGCGCCATCACGGCCAGTGCCAGGCTGCCATACAGGCGCTGGTCAACCGGTTTGTCCAGCACCTTGCCGATCATGCTTTTGCGCGATACGCCAACCAGCAGCGGCAAGCCCAGCACCTCAAGCTCGGTCATCCGGCAAAACAGTTCCAGATTATGCTCCAGTGTTTTGGCAAACCCGAAGCCGGGATCAATCAACAGCTGCCCGCGGGCAATGCCGGCCTGCACACAGGCATCCACCCGCTGTTGCAAAAACTGGCATACCTCGCCGGCCACATCCTCATAATGCGGCGCATCCTGCATGGTTTGCGGCTCGCCCAGCATGTGCATCAGGCACACCGGCAACCCGCTGGCCGCCGCAGCCGCCAGCGCACCCTCACGCTGCAACGAACGCACATCGTTGATCAGGCCCGCACCCAGCCGGGCGGTTTCGGTCATGACCAGCGGGGTGGAGGTGTCCACCGACACCAGCGCATCCAGCTCGCTGACCAGCCGTTCCACCAGCGGTGCAACCCGCTCCAGCTCCTGTTGCGGGCTGACGGTTTGCGCACCGGGACGGGTAGACTCGCCACCGACATCCAGAATGCTGGCTCCCGCTGCCAACATGGCTTCGGCACGGCGCATCGCTGCGTCCAGCGTATTGTACTGCCCACCGTCACTGAAGGAGTCGGGGGTCACGTTAACAATCCCCATCACGTGGGGACGGGTCAGGTCGAGGCTGTGCTTGCCGCATTGAAGAAGTGTTTGCATGGGGTGTCTTTTTCTGTCAGTTCCAGAATGGAGCGCAACGGCTCATTTGACGGCCAGAAGTGCCGCTGCGCACAAAGCAAATCGCCGACAACTGTCGGCGATTTCACGGGTTTAATGCTCGCCGGCCGGGCCGCCAATCGGCGCATCGGGCCGCTCGGCATCCTGCTGCGGCACATCCATCGCCGGCGGCGGTGGCGGCAGATCCTGATTGCCGCTCCAGTCTTTGGGCTCGCGCACCGGCACCCCGGCCATGATGTCGTCAATCTGGTCGCTGTCGATGGTTTCGTACTTCATCAGCGCATCAGCCATGGCATCCAGCTTGTCACGGTTTTCTTCCAGAATGCGCTTGGCAGTGGCATAGCTGTCGTCAATGATCTGGCGCACTTCAGAGTCGATCAGTTTGGCAGTCTCGCCAGACACATTGCCGACATGACCACCGCCACCCCGCCCCAGATAGCTCTCGTTTTCATCTTCGGCATACAGCAGCGGGCCCAGTTTTTCCGACAAGCCCCACTTGGTCACCATGTTCTTGGCCAGCTGGGTGGCACGCATGATGTCGTTGGAAGCACCGGTGGTGACGCCTTCAAAGCCCAGGGTCATTTCCTCGGCAATACGGCCGCCATACAGCGAGCAGATCTGGCTGATGATGCCGCGCTTGGACAGGCTGTAGCGATCCTCTTCCGGCAGGAACATGGTGACACCCAGCGCCCGGCCACGGGGAATGATGGATACTTTGTAAACCGGGTCGTGCTCGGGCACCAGCCGGCCAACAATGGCGTGACCCGCCTCGTGATAGGCGGTGTTGAGCTTTTCTTTTTCCGACATGACCATGGATTTGCGCTCGGCGCCCATCATGATCTTGTCCTTGGCCAGCTCGAATTCCTTCATGCCCACCAGACG
>CAZMLX010000200.1:3371-3642 GCA_964567275.1 uncultured Thiopseudomonas sp.
CAGCCCGGGCGGCAAACAGTGCCGCCTCGTTGACCAGGTTGGCCAGATCGGCACCGGAGAAGCCTGGAGTACCCCGGGCAATAACCGCCGCATCGACATCCTTGCCTACCGGTACCTTGCGCATGTGCACCTGCAAAATCTGTTCACGGCCCCGGATATCCGGCAGACCAACCACCACCTGGCGGTCAAAACGGCCAGGACGCAGCAGCGCAGCATCCAGCACATCGGGGCGGTTGGTGGCAGCGATAACAATCACGCCATCGTTGTCCTC
>CAZMLX010000201.1:0-3569 GCA_964567275.1 uncultured Thiopseudomonas sp.
CCACGGCTTTCCCAAGTCGATCTGCACCTCGATCAACCATGTGGTGTGCCACGGCATTCCCAATGACAAGCCGCTGAAAAACGGCGACATCATCAATATCGACATTACTGTGATCAAAGACGGCTACTACGGCGATACCAGCATGATGTTCCTGATCGGCGACACCCCCGAGTGGGCGCAGCGCCTGTGCCAGATCACCCAGGAGTGCATGTACAAGGGCATCGAAATTGTCCGCCCCGGCACCCGTCTGGGCGATATCGGTGCCGTCATTCAGGAACATGCCGAGAGCAACGGCTATTCGGTGGTCCGGGAATTCTGCGGCCACGGCATTGGCACCGTGTTTCACGAAGAGCCGCAAATCCTGCACTACGGCAAGGCCGGTACCGGCCTGGAGTTGCAGGAAGGCATGTGCTTTACCATCGAGCCGATGATCAACCTGGGCCGCAAGGAAACCCGTGTGCTGGGCGACGGCTGGACCGCCATCACCAAGGACCGCAAACTGTCCGCCCAGTGGGAGCACACGCTGGTGGTGACCGCCAATGGCTACGAAATTTTCACCCTGCGCAACGACGAAAGCTTCCCGGCCGTTGGTCCCTGATACAGGTCGTGCCCCATGTCCGATGATCTGGAACTGTTTGACAGCGCCACTTTCAGCCAGAGTCTGGCCAGCCATCCCCAACCGTGGCAGTTGTTTCGCCAGGCTTTGGAACACGCCCGGCTGGTACTGGATGCGCGCTTTCTCGACGGCCACGACATCGAGTTCCTGGTACAGGCCCGCACCACGCTGATCGACCAGCTGCTGGGCCAGGCCTGGATGCATTACGGGCTGGAAAACCACAGCCTGCCGGTAGCACTGGTGGCGGTGGGCGGCTACGGCCGGGCCGAGCTGCACCCCCATTCCGACATCGACATCCTGATTTTGCTGCAACAGGCACCCAACCCGGCGCTGGCGGCGGTGATCAGCCAGTTTGTCACCTTCCTGTGGGATCTCGGGCTGGAAATCGGCCATAGCGTGCGCACCCTGGACGAGTGTCGGGAAGAAGCCGCCAACGACCTGACCGTGATCACCAACCTGCTGGAAGGCCGGTTGGTGCTGGGCAACCGGGCACTGTTCCAGCAACTGGAGACGGCCATCGGCCCACTGTATATGTGGGACAGCCGCACGTTTTTTCTGGGCAAGTGCGACGAGCAAAAACAACGCCACGAAAAATTCAACGACACCGAATACAACCTTGAACCCAACGTCAAAAACTCGCCCGGCGGCCTGCGTGATCTGCAGACCATCCTGTGGATTGCCCGCCGCCGGTTTGGCATGCAAACCCTGGCCAGTCTGCAGGCACCCGGTTTTTTAACCGAAGGCGAATACCAGCTGCTGGCCCGTGCCCGGGCATTTTTATGGCGGGTGCGTTATGCGCTGCACATGCTGGCCGGACGCAATGAAGAACGCCTGCTGCTGGAATACCAGGCCAAGGTCGCTGCCCTGTTCGGCTTTGAGGGCGACGAAGCCAAAGCCAATATCGAAGGCTTCATGCAACAGTATTACCGCACGGTGATGGGTATTTCCGAGCTGGGCGACCTGATCCGCCAGGTGTTTGAAGAACAGATTGTGCGCAGCCCCAGCCTGCAGCCGCCGCAACGCATCAACGAACGCTTCCGTATCCGCGACGGCTATCTGGAACACTGCCAGCCCTATGTGTTCAGCGACACGCCTTCGGCCATTCTGGAAGTCTTTGTGCTGATGGCCCAGCACCCGCAACTAAAGGGCGTGCGTTCGGAAACCATCCGCCTGTTGCGTGACCATCGCCACCTGATCGACGACGATTTCCGCCAGAACCCCGACAATACCCGCCTGTTTGTCGAGCTGTTCAGCTGTGCCGAAGGCGTGCACATGAACCTGCGCCGGATGAACAAGTACGGCATTCTGGGCCGCTATCTGCCCGAATTTGGCCAGATCATCGGCCAGATGCAGCATGACCTGTTCCACATCTATACCGTGGACGCCCATACCCTCAATCTGGTCAAGCACCTGCGCAAGCTGCGCCACCCCGACTTTGCCGAAAAATTTGCGCTGGCCGGCGCCATCATTGCCCGCCTGCCCCGCCCCGAAGTGCTCTATATGGCCGGCCTGTATCACGACATTGCCAAGGGCCGGGGCGGTGACCACTCGGAGCTGGGTGCCGATGATGCCGAGGCTTTTGCCCGCCGCCATCAACTGGCCTCCGAAGACCGCCGCCTGCTGGTGTGGCTGGTGCGCAACCATCTGATCATGTCCACCACCGCCCAGCGCAAGGACCTCACCGATCCGGACGAGATCCACAACTTTGCCCTGCAGGTCGGCGACCAGATGCGGCTGGATTACCTCTATGTGCTGACCGTGGCCGACATCAACGCCACCAACCCCAAACTGTGGAATTCCTGGCGTGCCCAGCTGCTGCGCCAGCTGTACAGCGAAACCCGCCGTGCCCTGCGCCGTGGCCTGACCAATCCGCTGGAGCGTGAAGAGCTGCTGGAAACCCGCCAGGCCACCGCCCTGAGCTGGTTGTGCAGTGACGGCGCCTGCAATGCGGCCGTGCACAAAATCTGGGCCAGCCTTGGCGACGACTATTTTTTGCGTCACAGCGTTGGCGACATTGCCTGGCACACCGCCGCCCTTCTGGAACACGGCGACAGTACCGAACCGCTGGTGCGGGTGCGGGAAACCAGCCAGCGCGGTTTTGCCGGTGGTACCCAGATTTTCACCTATGCACCCAACCGCCAGGACTTTTTTGCCGCCACCACCGCTGCCATGGCGCAGCTCAACCTCAGCGTGCACGAAGCCAAGATCACCACCTCCAGCGCCGAATTCACCATCGACAACTACATCGTGCTGGAGGCCGACGGCGACCGTATTGGCAACGACCCCGAGCGCATCCGGACCATTCAGCAACGGCTGAGCGAAGCCCTGCGCCATCCGGAACAGTACCCGGACATCATTCAGCGCCGCATTCCCCGCCAGCTCAAGCACTTCAACTTTGCCCCGGTAGTGACCATCCACAACGACGCCCAGCGGCCGTTTACCGTGGTGGAAGTGGTCGCACCCGACCGCCCCGGGCTGCTGGCACGGATCGGCAAAGTATTTATGGATTTCGGGCTGTCACTGCTCAACGCCAAGATCATCACCCAGGGCGAGCGCATCGAGGACGTGTTCTTCATTGCCGACGCCAACGGCCTGCCACTGTCCGATCCCGAACTGTGTCAGCAATTGCAGGAAGCCCTCACCACCCAGCTTTCACCGTCACTGGGCTAATAAACTACTCATGAACAACCAAGGAGCCTGTAATGGACAACCCGCTTAACGTCATGACCCTCATCATCGTCGCCAGCATGGTGGTGCTGGTGTTCGGCTTTACCTGGCGGCATAAAAAATGGGGCCCGGTCATCATCCTGCTCGGCGTGCTCAGCATGATGAGCTCCATCCTGTACCGCATTGTGCTGGCGTTGCCCTGAGGAGATCTGTATGACACCCCTTACCCTCTACGGCATCAAAGCCTGCGACACCATGAAAAAAGCCCAGACCTGGCTGACCGAAA
>CAZMLX010000202.1:0-2401 GCA_964567275.1 uncultured Thiopseudomonas sp.
AGACGGTGTAGCCACCAGACACCCTTCCATGCAAGTCCATGGAAATTCCTGAAAGCCCCGCACTGCGGGGCTTTTTCGTATCTAAGGGGTTCTAGGCGTCCGCACTATTCCAGCGCAATCCAGGCACCACAGTTGTGATTTCTGTTGTGTTCTGTCACAACTGACAAATCTGGTCACAACATAAGGAGGTTGTGATCTATGAAGAAGTTCAATGGTGAAGAACCACGCAAGCTGCCCGCAATTGCCAAAGCATTTTACCTTTCTCGAAGGTGCTGTATCGGAACCATCCGCTGATGCAGCACGGCAAACACCGCCAACTGTTCCTTTTCCATTCGGTAGAACAACCAGTGGCTACCGTAAGGAAAGCCAAGCACCCCCTCTCCAACATCCTGCCTGACTGTGCCCTGTCCCGGGAACTCAGCCAGCAGCCCTAAGGTTTCACGCATCCCCTGCAGGTATTTTTTAGCCTGTTCCCGCCTCCATGCCTGTTCGCTATACCGGTGAATGGCAGTCAAATCCTGTTGTGCACCACGGGTTAAACGAAAGCTCGAGGCCATCAGTTATCACTTCCCTGTAACAACTCATCAAAGAACGCCCCGCCATCCAATGTCTCGCCGGCGGCAATCTCCTGCCTGGCCTGCTCAGCTCTTAACCTCAAGAGTTCCAGCTTCAACTCTTCCGTAGCCACAAAGTCCTCAGCAGCCAGTAGCACAGCAACCGATTTGCCGTGTTTGGTGATGTGGACAGGCTCACGCTGGGACATCAGTAGCGCCTCACCAAATCGTGTTTTAGCTTCATTGGCCGTCATCAAGTGCGTTGCCATGTTCTCGCTCCCAAAACCAATTATCGAATAAATTGCACGAATCAATCTATTAAATCGTAATAACTGAATCAGGATAAAAGTAACATGCCAATACCGGACAAGCCACTTCGGGTTGTGGCCGGGCAGCATACCGGCACGTTAAAGTTGAAAAGCGGGTGCATCAGGCGAAGATCCCATGCCCAGCACAGCTTTATGCCGACAGGCCGGGCAGGGCGCTGGTGACCAGATACAGGGTGTAGCCCAGATAGCAAAGTGTCAGCGCCAGGCCCTTGAAGCGGCCAAGGCGGCCGGTCCGGCGAAAGCTGTAGCCCAGTACAAACAGTGACAGGGTCAGGGCTGTCATCAGCGGAATATCCCGGCTGAGAATCTCGGCGGTCACTGTCATGGGTTGCAGGGTGGCGGCGATGCCGACCACCACCAGGGTGTTGAACAGGTTGGAGCCCAGCACATTGCCCAGCGCAATGTCATGCTCGCCTTTGCGGGCGGCAATTACCGAGGAGGCCAGCTCTGGCAGGGAGGTACCGACGGCGACTATGGTCAGGCCGATCAGCAGCTCGCTGACGCCGAATTCGGCAGCGATAGTGACGGCTCCCCAGACCAGCGCCTGGGAGCTGGCTACCAGCAGGATCAGGCCGGTGACCAGCCACATCAGCGCCGGTTTTATGGCCGGTTTGTCAGTGGTCGTTGCCGTGTCAGGGTCAGGCTGGGCGCTGTGCTTCGTTCGCAGCGCCCGGGTTAGTGTCCAGGCCATCAAGGCGGCGAAAATGCCCAGCAACATAAAGCCGTCCAGCCGGGTCAGGTTGCCGTCAAACAGCAGCCAGGCTGTGAACAGGGTAATGGCGAGCAAAATGGGCAGCTCTTTGCGCAGTACCTGCTTGTGCACGATGATCGGGCAAATCAGCGCTGATATCCCGAGGATCAAGGCGATATTGGTAATGTTTGAGCCAAAAGCGTTGCCCAGGGCAATGTCGGGGCTGCCCTGGGAGGCGGCCAGTGCCGATACCGCCATTTCGGGTGCGGAGGTGCCAAAACCGACAATAACCATGCCGATCAGCAGGGGTGCCATGCCGAAGTGGCGGGCGGTAATGGCGGCGCTGTCGACA
The DNA here is from genome assembly GCA_964567275.1 of uncultured Thiopseudomonas sp. Taxonomy (GTDB): domain Bacteria; phylum Pseudomonadota; class Gammaproteobacteria; order Pseudomonadales; family Pseudomonadaceae; genus Thiopseudomonas. The sequence goes on from CAZMLX010000202.1 coordinate 1,927, forward strand.
AAACGGTCGGCACTCCAGACCATGATGATCAGGCCGCCGATAACGGCAGCAATTGCCAGTAGCATGTGGATGTCCTCGTTATGTTAAAGCGTGCGCACGTCAGCTTTTGCCGACTTTGCCGGTGAAGTACAGGCCGACCGACAGGGCGACAATGGCCAGCGCAAAATACAGCAGCTCCAGCGGAGTGGTGTAGCTGGTATGCAGGACCCGCTGAAAATAGTTCACCACCAACACCATGATGATGACCTTGGCCAGCTTGTCCTTGAGCTGGTCAAGCGAGCTGATGACCAGCACCGAACTGCTTTTTTCTTCACAGGCCGACTCGATTTTGCCGATGAACAGCTCGTAGATGCCGAAGGAAAAAATCAGCAGTACCACGGCGATCAGGTACAGGTCGATGGCTTCGATGACGCCGGACACGATGTCCTCGTGAAAGTGTTCGGGGTGGGCGCCGGACAACAGGGTGGCCAGTACA
>CAZMLX010000202.1:2411-3569 GCA_964567275.1 uncultured Thiopseudomonas sp.
TTTCCACAACATGTTTTCCAAAAGTCGGCTGAGCATGGGGGTGTCCTTCAAGGCGGGTAAACAGGGCGGGCAATAGACCGGCAACCAGGGCAGGTGTTCAGAAAAAAACGCTTTTTACAGTAAAAAAGGCAAGAGTGAAAGCACGCATGACGGCTGCCTGGCCGTTTTTGCTCCCGTAAATTCAGGGTAAAGCGGCTGAGAAATCGGCGCTGTCCTGTTATCTTCTACGCTCCTTTAAACACTGTGGATTGACTGGCTGTGTCTGAACGTCCTTTGGTTTCATTAAATAGCGCTAAAAATTCAGGTAAAGCCGTGATCTGGCTGGTAGTTGTGCTGATTGTGCTGGCTGCGGGCTGGTGGGGATGGCAGCATTTTACAGCCGGCAAAGAGGGTGCGGCGGGCCAGCAGGCGCCGGGTGCCCGTCCGGGCATGATGCGGGGCGGCTTTTCGATGGAGGCCGTACCGGTCAGTGCACATTCGTTGCAACCGGGCCTGTTTGTCGAGCAAATCAAGGCGCTGGGCACGGTCGAAGCCTGGAGTACGGCGCAGGTGACCAGCCAGGTCAGCGGTATTTTGCAAAGGCTGCATTTCGAGGAAGGCCAGCCCGTGCAGGAAGGGGCTTTGCTGGCCGAGCTGGATGGGCGCAGTTATCAGGCAGCCTTGCTGCAAGCCGAAGGCTCCTTGCAGGAAACCCGGGCCCAGCTGGCCCAGGCCGAACTGGACTTGCGTCGTTACCAGGCGCTGATTGAGGACGAGTCCATTGCCCGGCAAACGCTGGAGCAGCAGCAGGCACAGGTCAACCAGTTGCGGGGCAATCTCAAGGTCAAGCAGGCGCAGCGCGATGCGGCGCAGCTCAATGTCGAGTACAGCCGCATTACTGCTCCGATCAGTGGCCGCATGGGGTTGCGGGCGGTGGATGTGGGCAACCACATTGCTGCCGGCTCCACCGTGCTGGTAACCATTACCCGCCAGCAACCGATTGCCGTCACCTTTACCGTGCCGGAACAGCAGGTGCCGTCATTGTTGCAGGTGGCCCATGGCAGCCAGCCGCTGGTGGTGGAAGCCTGGAGCCGTGACGACCGTCAGTTGCTGGCCAGCGGTGTGCTGGACAGCATGGACAATCAGGTGGATACCAATACCGGCACCTTGCGACTCAAG
>CAZMLX010000203.1:0-1144 GCA_964567275.1 uncultured Thiopseudomonas sp.
GGATGGCAAGCTCAAGATCGATGACAAGAAGCTGGATGCTGTGCTGGAAAGCGACTTTGACAAGGTCGGTGGCTTTCTGACCGGTGATGGCGGCTTGATGACACGGCTGGAAAGTCGTATAAGTGCCTTTGCCGGCAAGGAAGGCATTATCGGTGTTCGCCAGAAGAGCATTGAAAGCCAGCGTGCCGACATTACCAAACAGCAGGAAAAACTGACGCTGCGTGCCGCCCAGGTGGAAGCACGCTTGTTCAAACAGTTCAACGCCATGGATGCGCTGGTTGGCCAGTTGAGCCAGACCAGTTCCAGTCTGATGGCATCACTGAGCAGCCTGCCTGGCTTCAGTAGCGGAAATTGATTTTAACGATGACTAACCCGATAGAGGCGTACAGCACTATGAGCGAAGCACAAGATTTGACCCCATACGAAGCGGTAAAGGTTCTGCTGGATGGCGCACTGGAATACACTTCCGCTGCCATTGTGGCGCAAAAGGACAACAACCCGGCCGGTCGTGGCGAGGCGGTAGATACCACCCTGACCATCATCGGTCTGCTGCAGGACAGCCTGGACCGTGAAAGCGGCGGTGAGCTGGCGCAAAATTTGGACGCCCTGTACGACTACATGACCCGCCGCCTGGCGCATGTGGCGCTGGACAAGAGCTCTGGCACCCTGGAAGAAGTACAGTCGCTGGTGGTACAGATCCGTGATGCCTGGGCCGAAATCGACCCGGCCAAGGAGCCGGCAGCGCTGTAATGGCTGTCGCCGGCCTGCCTGGCAGGGGCGGGCCGGTTTTGGTCAAACCTGTCATTGTGTTTTAAAGCTTGTGGTGCTGGTGCCGATAAAGTTTGCAACTGGCAACAACATCTGGAGTACGTATCATGAACGCCTTTAGTGCAATGCAGCAGTATCAGTCTGTGAATAACCAGGCCCAGGCGGCTTCGGCAGATCCGCACCGCCTGATCCAGATGCTGATGGAAGGCGGACTAACCCGTCTGGCACAGGCCCGTGGTGCGATGGAGCGTGAGCAGACTGCGCTCAAGGGCGAGCTGATTGGCAAGGCCATCGGTATTGTCGGTGGTTTGCGGCAGGGGCTGGACCTTGAAAAAGGCGGCGAGATTGCCGTCAATAGGGCCAGCTTGTATGACTA
>CAZMLX010000203.1:1154-3562 GCA_964567275.1 uncultured Thiopseudomonas sp.
GCCATTCTGGAAGAGGTGTCTTCACTGTTGCGCGAGGTCAAGGACGGCTGGGACGCCATTGCTGCCTGAGTACGATTTTTGCGAGGTAAATTCCAATGAGTGCAACCGTTCTTCAGCTTGAACAGACTCGCCTGGCTCTGCATGATGCGCTGGTGCAGTCTGACTGGGAGTCCATTGGCAGCCTTGATTTGCAGTGCCGGGTAGCGGTTGATCAGGCGCTGGCCGATCCGCATGCCCCCGTTGAACAGGTGCGTGTACGCATGCAGGAGTTGCTGGAACTGTACCGTGAACTGGTGGAGGCCTGTAGTGCCGAGCAAAACCGCATTGCCGGTGAGCTGCTGCAGATGCAACGCACAAAAAAAAAGGCAAAAGTTTATCAGCTCTTTGAATGAGCCCGAATTTTAATGAAAAAGGCCGCAACATTGCGGCCTTTTTGCTGTCTGTTGGCGGTGCGTCAAAAACGCTGGACGTTGGACAGTTTGGGATTGGCGTTGGGGTTTTTGCGGTACACCAGTGCCATTTTGCCAATGCTCTGCACCAGCTCGGCGCTGCTTTGTTGGCACAGCTCGGTTAGAATGGCGGCCCGGTCGTCACGGTCGGTCAGGCGCAGTTGCACTTTGATCAGTTCATGATCGTTGAGTGCCCGGTCAAGCTCTGCCATGACGCCTTCGCTCAGTCCCTGCTCGGCCACGGTGACCACCGGCTTCAGGTGGTGACCGATTGATTTGAATTGTTTCTTTTGCTCCTGGGTGAGCGGCATGTCAGTTGACCCCTGTAGTGCGTAAAAAGCGCATTCTACCCCAGAAGCCGTGGATGAGGTATGTAGTGGCACGATCTAAAAGCAGTGGCCAGTGGCTAAAACGTCACGTTAACGACCCTTACGTGAAAATGGCGCAAAAAGACGGTTATCGCTCCCGCGCCAGTTACAAGTTGCTGGAAGTCCAGGACAGGGACCGCATCATGGCGCCCGGCATGACGGTGATTGACCTGGGCAGTGCGCCCGGTGGCTGGTCGCAGGTGGCCAGCCGCATTGTGGGTGAAAAGGGCCGCATGATTGCGTCCGACATTTTGCCGATGGACGGCATGGCCGATGTCACCTTTATCCAGGGTGACTTTACCGAGCAAAGCGTGTTTGATCAGATCATGGCGGCGGTCGGTGGCCAGCCGGTGGATCTTGTAATTTCCGATATGGCCCCCAATATCAGCGGGGTGCGTGCGGCAGATCAGGCCGGCTCCATGTATCTGTGCGAGCTGGCGCTGGACTTGGCGTTGCAGGTACTCAAGCCCGGTGGTGATTTTTTGATCAAGGTGTTTCAGGGCGAAGGTTTTGACGAATACCTGAAATCCGTGCGCAGCCATTTTGACAAGGTCATGATGCGCAAGCCGGCCTCGTCCCGTGACAGTTCGCGCGAGCAGTATCTGCTGGCCCGGGGTTACAAGGGGCAGGCCTGAGTCTGGAAATCGGCTCTGCAAAGCCGGGTGTTTTGCTGTATCGTATTTGATTCGATTGTTATGTATTGCTGCCAAGGCTGCCAAGGTGACTTAACGTGAATGATTTGACCAAAAACCTGCTGATGTGGTTTGTGATTGCCGCTGTTCTGGTTGCCGTGATGAATAACTTCACCTCCAGCAGCGATGCTGGCAAGCTCAATTACAGCTCCTTTTTGGAAGAAGTAAATGCCGGGCGGGTGAAAGAAGTCACGGTGGACGGCTTTACCATTTCAGGCCGCCGGGTGGACAACACCACCTTTGAGACCGTGCGTCCCGCCATTCAGGACAACGGTCTGATGGGCGATCTGGTGGAAAACAATGTCACCATTGTCGGCAAGCAGCCCGAGCGCCAGAGCCTGTGGATGCAGCTGCTGGTAGCGGCCTTCCCGATTCTGATTGTGTTTGCACTGGTCATGTTTTTCATGCGCCAGATGCAGGGCGGCGGCGGTGGCCGTGGCAACCCGATGAGCTTTGGCAAGAGCAAGGCCCGTTTGCTGGCCGAAGACCAGATCAAAACCACACTGGCCGATGTGGCCGGTTGTGACGAAGCCAAGGAAGAAGTGGGCGAGCTGGTCGAGTTTTTGCGCGACCCGAGCCGCTTTCAGCGTCTGGGTGGCAAGATTCCCCGTGGTGTGCTGATGGTGGGGCAGCCCGGTACCGGTAAAACCCTGCTGGCCAAGGCGATTGCCGGCGAGGCCAAGGTGCCTTTCTTTACCATTTCCGGTTCCGACTTTGTCGAGATGTTTGTCGGTGTGGGCGCCAGCCGGGTACGCGACATGTTCGAGCAGGCCAAAAAACATGCGCCCTGCATTATTTTTATTGACGAAATTGATGCGGTGGGCCGCCACCGCGGCGCCGGCATGGGCGGCGGTCACGACGAGCGCGAGCAGACCCTCAACCAGTTGCTGGTGGAGATG
>CAZMLX010000204.1:0-3164 GCA_964567275.1 uncultured Thiopseudomonas sp.
GCGGGGCTACGTCCTGTTGCGCCTGTTGCAGGGCGGCGAACAGGGCTTTTTCTGCCGTTTCGGCCAGCAGGGCTTCCTGTACGGTAGCTCCCTGGGCATCACCCAGAATGTTGGAAACCCGCTTGTTGGCGGCGGCCAGGGCTTCGGCTTCGCTCAGGCTGCGAAAGTGCTGTACCGCCTGTACACGCTGGTCAAAGTCCAGCGGCGAATCGGGATGCACGGCACGCACCGCCTGATAGACGCTGACTTCGATACCGGCATCTTCGTAACGGGCACGCAGGCGGTCGAACACGAAGTCGTGTACCTGCGCCAGCAGGCCGTCGGCCTTGATGCGGGAACCGTACTGGTCGATGGCGGCTTGCAGCAGCGGGGTCAGCGGCAGCTCCAGTTTTTTCTCGATCAGGATGCGCAGCACACCCAGCGCAGCACGGCGCAGGGCATAGGGGTCGCGGCTGCCGGTGGGCAACATGCCGACACCGAAGATGCCGACCAGCGTATCCAGTTTGTCGGCAATGGCGACCGCTGCGCCGGTCAGGGTGGCGGGCAGCTCGGCACCGGCACCCCGGGGCATGTATTGCTCGTTGAGTGCGGCGGCAATATCGCCCGGCTCGTTGTTCAGTTGCGCATAGTAGTAGCCGGCAATGCCCTGCATTTCCGGGAACTCGCCGACCATTTCGGTAGCCAGGTCGCACTTGGACAGGATGCCGGCACGGGCGGCGTGTTCGGCGTTGCCGCCAATCTGGCCGGCAATCAGCGCCGCCAGTGCAGACACGCGCTCGGCTTTTTCATACACGGTGCCCAGTTCGGCCTGGAACACCACGTTTTTCAGGCGTTCGTTGAAGCTTTCCAGCGGCTGTTTCTGGTCTTGCAGGAAGAAGAACTCGGCATCGGTCAGGCGCGGACGCACCACTTTTTCGTTACCGGCAATCACTTGCGCCGGATCTTTGCTGTCCAGGTTGGATACGGTGATAAAGCGTGGCAGCAGTTTGCCGTTGCCATCGACCAGACAGAAATATTTCTGGTTGTCCTGCATGGTGGCAATCAGGGCTTCCTGCGGCACTTGCAGGAAGTGCTCTTCAAAGGAGCACACCAGCGGCACCGGCCATTCGACCAGTGCGGTGACTTCGTCCAGCAGTGCAGGCGGCACGACGGCCTGACCGTTTTCTTTGGCGGCCAGTTCGTTGACACGGGCGGCAATCAGCTCGCGGCGCTCGTTGAAGTCCACCAGCACCTTGGCGCTGCGCAGGGCTTCCACATAGTCCGCCGGGCGCTGGATGCTGACCGGCTGGTTGTGGTGGAAGCGGTGGCCCATGGACTCGCGACCAGCGGTTTGTGCCAGCAAGGTGCAATCCACCACCTGCTCGCCCAGCAGCATCACCAGCCACTGGGTCGGGCGGACAAATTCTTCACGGCGGGCACCCCAGCGCATGCGCTTGGCAATCGGCAGCTTGTCCAGCGACTGCTGCACGATACCCGGCAGCAGGGCGGTGGTGGCCTGACCGGCAATCTGTTGCACATAGCGCAGCTTTGCACCGCTGCGGTCAATGGCATCCAGCTCCACGCCGCACTTGCGGGCAAAGCCCAGTGCCGCCTGGGTTGGCTTGCCTTCGGCATCAAAGGCGGCCTGTACCGGCGGGCCGTCGATGGCCTGTTCACGGTCGGCCTGGCTTTGCGCCAGTTGCTCAACCAGTACCGCCAGACGGCGCGGTGCAGCATAGCTGTGTACCTTGCCGTGCGGCAGGCCGGCGGCTTGCAGGCCGGCAACAATGCCGTCGGTGAAGGCTTGCGCCAGGGTTTTCAGCGCCTTGGGTGGCAGCTCTTCGGTACCCAGCTCGACCAGAAAATCCTGTGTACTCATTGTTCTGCCTCCAGCTTGGCCAATACTTCGTCGCGCAGGTGCTCGGGTGCCATGGGGAAGCCCAGTTTGGCACGGGCTTGCAGGTAGCTTTGCGCCACGGCACGCGCCAATGTGCGCACCCGCAGGATGTAACGCTGCCGCTCGGTCACGGAAATGGCGCGGCGCGCATCCAGCAGGTTGAAGGTGTGGCTGGCCTTGAGCACCATTTCATAGGTGGGCAGCGGCAGTTCCAGCGCAATCAGGCGGTTGGCTTCGCTTTCGTAGAAGTCGAACAGCTCGAACAGTTTGTCCACGTTGGCGTGTTCAAAGTTGTAGGTGGACTGCTCCACTTCGTTCTGGTGGAACACGTCGCCGTACGTCACCTTGCCGAACGGACCGTCGGAATAGACCAGATCGTAAACCGAATCCACGCCCTGCAGGTACATGGCCAGACGTTCCAGACCGTAGGTGATTTCGCCGGTGACCGGATAGCACTCCACGCCGCCGACCTGCTGGAAGTAGGTGAACTGGGTCACTTCCATGCCGTTGAGCCAGACTTCCCAGCCCAGTCCCCATGCGCCCAGCGTGGGCGACTCCCAGTTGTCCTCGACAAAGCGGATGTCGTGTACCAGCGGATCAATGCCGATATGGCGCAGCGATTCCAGATACAAATCCTGAATGTTGTCGGGATTGGGCTTGAGCACTACCTGAAACTGGTAGTAGTGCTGCAGGCGGTTGGGGTTTTCACCGTAGCGGCCGTCGGTGGGGCGGCGGGACGGCTGCACATAGGCGGCGTTCCAGGTCTCGGGGCCGATGGCGCGCAGGAAGGTGGCGGTATGGAAGGTGCCGGCACCCATTTCCATGTCGTAGGGTTGCAGCACCACACAGCCTTTTTCCGCCCAGAAATGTTGCAGGGCAAGAATCAGATCCTGAAAGGTGCGCATGGCGGGGTTGGTCTGGCTCACGTTGTTGATCCGTTGGTTATAAGTGGGCGGAAACGCCGGATTATAGCGCAGTTGGGCGGGCAACTTGTAGGTGTCGCATGGTTTGGCGGTTTGCTGCGTTTGAGGTTGTTGCGGGGCAAGGTTTGCTGTGCGGTCAGGACGAGGCCGGGCGGCTGTCGCTCGCCTGGCTGAAAGCCCGGGCGGAACAGCGGAAGCGGACATAAGGGCTCACTGGTCGTCACCCGACTGGATCGGGTGACCTCCAGCGAGGTACTCAGTTACCGGCCAGATTGCCGGGTCAAGCCCGGCGATGACGGAGATGGGTAGCCCGGCAATGACGGAGATGGGCAGCCCGGAGATGACGGGGAAGGGCAGCCCGGAGA
>CAZMLX010000204.1:3235-3505 GCA_964567275.1 uncultured Thiopseudomonas sp.
GCCCTGCGTTTACCGGGAGGGTAGCCCTGCGATGACGGAGATGTGGCAGCCCGTCACCCGCAGGGCGCTGATCAGAATACCGGTACCACGGCACCCTGGTATTTTTCGTTGATGAAGTTGCGAACTTCGTCGGTTTTCAGTGCTTCGATCAGCTTTTGTACGGCTTCGGCCTGCTGGTTGTCGTCACGGGTTACCAGGATGTTGACGTAGGGCGAATCGCCGCCTTCAAGCGCCAGGGCGTCTTGTTGCGGGTTGAGGCCGGCTTCCAGC
>CAZMLX010000205.1:0-3494 GCA_964567275.1 uncultured Thiopseudomonas sp.
GCCGGGCAGTAGTGTTACCGAGCATGATCCGCTGGCCTGTCAGGGCATAGTGGCTGGTGGTGCACCCACTACCCAGTACTACTTCAGCTTTAACCTGACGCCAAGTACTTCAGCCAATGTGGTCAACAACCACATCCCGTTGGACCCGATCCTGGGTGGTGCCATCATCATGACCAAGACCACGCCCAAGGTGAACGTGGTGCGTGGCGAGATGGTGCCTTATGTACTGACTGCACGTAATAATCTTGGAGTTACCGTACAAAATGTGGCCATTGAGGACCAGATTCCGGCCGGCTTCAAGTACGTCAAGAGCTCGTCCCAGATTGACAGCCTGCCCAACGAGCCGGTGGTCAATGGCCGTCACCTGAAGTGGAGCAACCTGACTCTTAATCCGGGCCAGAAGCTGACCTTCAAAATGCTGCTGGTGGTCGGTACCGGTGTGGGCTACAACGAGTACGTCAACCAGACCTGGGCCATGAACGAGATCGCCAACAGCCGTATCTCCAACGTGGCAACCGCCACCGTGCGAGTGGTGGCCGATCCGACGTTCGAATGTTCGGACCTGATCGGTACCGTCTATGACGACAAGAACCGTAACGGCTACCAGGACGAGGGCGAGCCGGGCCTGCCGGGTGTGCGCGTGGCCACGCCGAAAGGCTGGCTGGTGACCACCGACAACCACGGCCGTTACCACATTGCCTGTGCCGATGTGCCCAACGAGATGCGTGGCGGCAACTTCATCGTCAAGGTGGACGAGCGCACGCTGCCAAGTGGTTACCGTGTGGTTACCGAGAACCCCCGTGTGGTGCGCCTGAGCCAGGGCCGTATGGTCAAGGCCAACTTCGGTGCCAGCATTCACCGCGTGGTACGCCTGGATCTGACGCCCGATGCCTTTGACGGCAAAGAGCTCAAGCCGGGTTATCAGGAGCAGATGGGTGCCGTGATGCAGGCCCTGCATGCCGAGCCGTCCATTCTGCGCATTGCTTACCGCTTGCCGGTGGGTGAAAAACCAAAAGAGGCCCGCCAGCGCATCAAGTCGGTGACCAAGTGGGTCAAGAAAAACTGGGAACCGCAGGAATGCTGTTATGACCTGCAGCTGGAGGAAGAAATCGTGCCGGCGATCGATAGCGTGGAGGTGGTGCGATGAGCGTGCGCAAGTATCTGGCCAGTAGCGTAACTGTACTGGCCCTGAGCCCCCTGGCCAGCGCAGTGGCGCTGGCCGCCGACCAGTGTGAAAAAGGCGAGGGATGCGGCCTTAAAGGTGCCCGTGGTGCCATGCACGACGAGTCGCTGTTGCAGCGTCGCCCCTTTACCCCGGGCGGTCTGCCCGCCCTGCCGCATAACGCCGAGCGTGAGCTGCCACGGGAAAAACTGATCCTGTGGCAGGTGGAAGGCCCGCTGGGCGAGCGTGAGCAGCTGCTCAACGTGGGTGAAGAAACCATTGACACCATCAAGCTGCGTGACGGCTTGCCGGTGGTGCGTTTTGCTTCCGGTCGTTCGGAAATCGCCCGGGGCGACAGCGATACCCTGGCCGAGCTGATGCAGCGTCTGCAGGATAAGCGCAACCTGCGGGTGCGCTTTGTCGGCCATACCGACCCGCAGCACCTGTCGGCACGCACCAGGGCCATTTATGAAGACAATTATGGCCTGGGCCTGCAGCGGGCCAAAGAGGTGGCGGCGGTGTTTGCCGAGCGTCTCAACCTCAAGCCCGAGCAGATCAGCCTGGACAGCCGTGGCCCCAGCGAGCCGCTGATGGCCGGCAACAGTGCCGAAGCCTGGGCGCTGAACCGCCGCGTCGAGGTGGAGCTGTGGTATGACGAGTCTTTGGTCAGTACCCCGCAAAAACCCTCTGAGTGCGCCGCCGGTGAAGTGGCCGGTCAGGATGTGCAGCCGTTCATGCTCAGCATCGACGGTCAGCCACAGGGCCAGCAGGGTGCCGGCAGTGCCGATACCCAGCGCTGTGTGGACGTGGCGCTGGCCCGTGACCTGCTGCAGGTGCAGTACGACAACCTGTCGGCCAAACCGCGCCTGAATGTGGTCAGCGATGCCCGGGTGGCGCGACTGGACCAGCCACTGAATTTCCGTGGCTACAGCAACTACATGCACTGGATCGAGCGGGGCGAAATCCGCATTCTGGGCAAGAAGGGACGTTTCGGCAGCCCCAAACTGCTGGAGACCGTCGAGCTGGACGAGTTCCTGCAGGCTGAATGGACGCCATCTGCCGGTCTGCCGGAGCGGGTGTTCTATTAGCTGCGTGTGTATGACGAGCAGGGTCGTTTTGACGAAACCGAGCCGCAAGCCATCGAGGTGGCCCGTGGCCAGCGTGAAGCCGCCGAGGAAGACGAGCGCGCAGACAACCTGATCGCCGGTTACGGCGGCAACCGTCTGGTTCGCCACAACATTCCGGTGGCCGGTGGTACCGTGACCGTCAACGGCAAGCAGGTGCGTGAGGACCAGCATGTGTTTGTGCTGGGCCGCCCGGTGCCGGTGGACCTGAACGGCAACTTTGCCAACGCCCAGATTATTCCCCGTGGTTTGCACACGGTTGAAGTGGCTGTGCTGGACAATGACGGCAAGGGCCGCATCTACCGCCGTGACCTGCGCCTGCCATCGCAGGACTGGTTCACCGTGGCCATTGCCGACTTTACCGTGGGCAAGCAGAAGACCACCGGCCCGGCCCGCCTGGTGACCGGCGAGAAGCGTTATTACGATGACAGCTTCTATTCCGATGGCCGTTTGGCGTTCTACAGCAAGGGCGTGATCAACGACAAGTACACAGTGACGGCCAGCGCCGACACCGGTGAAGAGCCGGTCAAGAGCCTGTTCAGCAACTTCAATGACAAGGACCCCCGCGAGTTTCTGCGTCGTATGGACAACGAAGCGGACAAGGGCTGGACCACCTTTGGTGACGACTCGACCATGATCGAGGACGCCCCGACCCGCGGCAAGTTCTACGCCCGCATCGAGGACGAGAAGTCCCATGCGATGTGGGGCAACTTCCGCCAGCAGACCCGTGATACCGATCTGGCACAGATTGACCGCAGCCTGTACGGTGCCCAGGGCCGCTACCGCAGTGACGAGTTCACCAGCTTTGGCGAGCGCCGTTTGCAGGTGGAAGGCTTTGTCGCCGAGCCCGGCACCCTGTCGGCCCGTGAAGATTTCCGTGGTACCGGTGGTTCGCTGTATTACCTGCGCCACCAGGACATTACCGTCGGTAGCGAGCGGGTACGCATCGAGGTACGCGACAAGGACTCCGGTCTGGTCATCCACAGCCAGGACCTGATGTCCGGGCTGGATTACGAGGTCAACTCGATTCAGGGCCGTATCATTCTGAGCCAGCCGCTGTCGTCCACGGCGGACGGCAGCGGGCTGATCCGCTCCGGCGGCAGCCTGTCCGGGCATCCGGCCTATCTGGTGGTGGGCTATGAATACTCGCCCGGCATGGACAAGACCAACGATATGGCGCTCGGTGGCCGGGTGGCTTACTGGGCCAA
>CAZMLX010000206.1:0-3493 GCA_964567275.1 uncultured Thiopseudomonas sp.
GGCGTTAGGTGAAAAGAGAATGGAGCATGAAGCTAGAAACTCAGGTAACCGGTAATATCGGCATGTACTACGCTTGTTACAAGCTTTCCTGTATGGGCTGGAATGTTATGCCTACGGCAAGAAACGCAAGAGGCATAGATATCATTGCATACAACAAAGAAGGTACTGACTTCATTGGCGTTCAGGTTAAAGCGCTATCCAAAAGGAACCCTGTGCCTCTTGGTAACTCTCTCGAAAAAATTATGGGCGATTTCTGGATTATCATAAATAATGTTGCAAAAGAGCCAAATGTTTTCGTGCTTCACCCCGAAGAAGTAAAATTGCTTGCCCATCGAGGAGAAAAAGATGGTCGAGTCTCTTACTGGTTGCAGCCAACTTCATATGATAAACCTGAGTTCAAAGAGGCATGGCACAGAATAGGTAACGGTCATGGAAGCGCCTAACAAACCGCAGCAATCGCTTCCGTTGGTCGCTGGAACAGTCAAAACGCTGCGCTTATTTTTCTGCCCCTGTGCGGGGCGTTAGACGTCTCTGGAGGTATCATCTTGAAATACGCTTCCCTATTGTTTGTTCTTGCGATCCTCAGTGTGAGCGCTAATGCCGATAGTGGCGATGGCAAGGAGTCGAAGTTCGTCGCAGTCGGAATTTCTGATAAGAGCGGCTCATCTATCGCATTGAAATTTATTCCGCCAGACGAGGATGGCTGGAGCATGGAAAGATCTGGGTTAAGTGTGACCCTCCAGAAGAACACTGGCTCGGACGACGACAGTAGGGAAATCGAAGCCTATCTAATAAGGCTCGATACCCCCATTTCACCCATGTCCGGCTACATCGAAACTATCAGGCGGAATACCATGGAAGGGTACGCAAGCAGCAAGCAATTCAAGGTCAGCGCATTAGAGATAACCGAGGAACCGAAAGACGCCAGGTGCGCCAGAGTGCATCTGTTGTTGGAAGGCATTCAGTCTGATCCACTAGCGCAGCAAACAAGATGGAGCGAGCAATACATGCTTTCCTGCGGATTACTCAAGCACAAGGGACTCGGCTTCGAGTTACGTTATTACCACCGATATCTTGAGCCAAACAAGGATGCCGAGTTTGGCGAAAAGGCCAACAAATTATTTGAGAGTGTGATCCTTGAAGATGACTAAGAAGCCTAACCTTTCGTTCGGGAGGAACGCTACGCCGGCAAGCCGGCTTCACACCCCTCAACTCAAAGGTTATCTGGCTTCGATAGCTGTTCGGAAGCACAGTTGGGGTGGCGAACATTTGTAATAAGCCGCTGACGAGGCTTCTGGTAACCAACCGAGAGCCAGCCTTGCCGTCAAACATTAAACGCCTCCTGCTTTTGTAGCTGTTCGGCACGGCTGATGCCCAGTTGGTTGGCGATCTGTTGCCAGGTTTTAACTGCCTGCAAAACCTCGTCATAAATTGCCTCGGCTCGCGCTTTGCTCAGACGAAAGAAGTCGATTACCTGAAACGCCAGCCGATAATCCAGGGCATTGTCGGTATCGGTAATATTCAGGTGCAGTCCCCGTTTGCCAATCAGCGGGTTGAGGTCGTAGGCGGGAGACAGTTTCCAGCCATTTTTTTGCAGCAAAAAACCGTGGTTGCGCAGATGGTCGTCGGTGTTGGAAATTGCGATGTTGAATACAATTCGCCGCCATAGCTGGGCAAGGTCTGCTGCGGTATCAGCTCCCTGATTGGACAAAAATTCGGCAATTTCCAGGTAGCTGGCTCCGGCTGACTCCTCGCCGTCATAGTATTGCAGCTGCGTCATGGCCGAGGAAAAATGCAGCCGCTGCTGGCCAAGGCGGTCAAAGCGTTTGGTTAAAAAGGTGTGGTGACTGGATGTGTAGCGGCGCAGTTGGCAGGGGTGCATCTCTACGCCTGCGGCGACGGCTAGTTGATGGCTGAGCATTTCCCATGCCCCTACATCAACTTCATCGTTTTGGTTGGGGAATTTGGCGATCCATAGGCTGTGCTGCTCATCTATCACACAGGCTTTCGGACGTGCGCCACCCAGTGAGGAGCCGGGTGCGATCAGCAATTTCAGCCAACGGTAGTACTCTTCACTGTCGATATCCTGCTGCTGTTCGATCTGGATGGCTGCATGCTCCAGTTCGCGTAGTGAGGCAATGGGTGGGGCGGCAAACTCATGGTTGTTGTCCAGAAAATCGGTACCGCCAAGCTTTTTAAAACGCAGGCCACCCATGCGATACGAATCATGCACACCCAGCAGGTAATCCAGTTCCGTCAAACGGCTGGTGGTACGCAAGCCGTTGCGCTGCTCAATCGCTGCGCGGCGTTGCATCAGGATTCGTCCCCAGCGATCCGGTGAGGAATCCAGAAAAATTCTGAAATTTTTATCGGCGGTATCGTTATAGGCGTGACCAGGATGTAAATACAGGGCAGGGTCGATTTGCAGGCAGTGACTGGAGGTCAAAAAATCTGGACTGTACTCAAAACCAAACACACCGCCACGGCTACTGTCCGCATAGCTCAGATGGCCGACTAGCAAGGGCTCGGCTATGGGCTGCCAGTGGGCATAGACCTCGATAATTTCGCGGCTCATTGGCGCCCCTCCAGCAGCTTGATATTTTGCAGCTTGATACCGACTTCATCGTGGGCCGCCAGTTCGGCGAAGTTGTTTTCCAGCCCCAGCACGGCCATGACTTTCAGATAGGTGCCAATGGCAACGCCGGGATCGCCAGCAAACACCTTGTTGAGTGTCTTGGGGTCAAAGCCGGTACGTTCGCACATCAGCTTTTTGCTGTAGCCGCGCCGCTTCATGGCCAGCAGCAGGTCCTGACCAAAGGTTTGCAGGATTTTGGCTTGCCCGGGAAACAGGGTGCGGTGAATGCTGCGAGTCTTCATGGGACTATTATCCTTTTATAGTCAGTTGGTAGGGATAATAGTCCCATGATTGTGGCTTGTGCAAGTTACTGCTGTGGATGCTAATGATGCCGTCCAGTTTCACGAACTGAGACCCCGGGACCCGCGATGGCTAATTTGCTACACTCCATCCACTTGCTTGACAGGGTGCCGGTGATTCCGGCTGAGATGGTGCAGGGGATGAACCCGAGCGCTGGTCCTGTTGAACCTGATCCGGTTTGTACCGGCGTAGGAATCAAGCGGTGAGCCGGCGCTGCTGTATTTGCATGTGCCACTGCCGAGAGGATACCCGCCCACATCCGGATCGTTTTTATGACCGGAGATACCATGAGCTACCGTTTTGCTGATCTGACGGCTGCCTGCCACGACGAGTGGCGTGCTTATGTCGAGCACGAGTTTGTGCGCCAGTTGAGTGAGGGCAGTTTGGCCGCCGATGCTTTTCGCCATTATCTGAAACAGGACTATCTGTTCCTGATCCACTTTGGCCGTGCCTATGCGCTGGCTACCTATAAAAGCCGCAACATTGCCGAGCTGCGTCACAGCCTCGATGGCCTGAAAACCATCATCGACCTTGAGCTGGGCCTGCATGTCGAGTACT
>CAZMLX010000207.1:0-3451 GCA_964567275.1 uncultured Thiopseudomonas sp.
CAGGAGATGCCACGATGATGTACCGATGCTCTGCGCTGTTGTTCCTGTTTGCCTTCTATAACCCGGAAAACCTGTCCCGTGACAAGTTCTACTGGTGGTATGTGGTGCACCTGTGGGTTGAGGGCGTGTGGGAACTGATCATGGCTGCCATTCTGGCCTATGTACTGATCAAGATTACCGGTGTGGACCGCGAAGTGATCGAGAAGTGGCTGTACGTTATCGTTGCCCTGGCGCTGATTTCCGGCATCCTGGGTACCGGTCACCACTACTTCTGGATTGGTGCGCCGGGCGTGTGGCTGTGGGTCGGCTCGATCTTCTCCACCCTGGAGCCGCTGCCGTTCTTTGCCATGGTGCTGTTTGCCTTCAACATGATCAACCGTCGCCGTCGTGAACACCCCAACAAGGCGGCTGCCCTGTGGGCGATGGGTACTGCGGTGATGGCATTCCTGGGTGCTGGCGTGTGGGGCTTCCTGCATACCCTGGCGCCGGTCAACTACTACACTCACGGTGCCCAGCTGACGGCTGCCCACGGCCACATGGCCTTCTACGGCGCCTATGCAATGATCGTGATGACCATCATCTCCTATGCCATGCCCAAGCTGCGCGGCATTGGTGAGGCACCGAGCAACAAGGCGCAGGTACTGGAAATGTGGGGCTTCTGGCTGATGACCGTGAGCATGGTGTTTATTACCCTGTTCCTGACCGGTGCCGGTGTGGTTGAAGTCTGGCTGCGCCGTATTCCGGACGATGCCGCTGCCATGAGCTTCATGAACACCCAGGAGCAGCTGATGATTTTCTACTGGCTGCGACTGGCGGCTGGTGTCGGCTTCCTGATTGGCCTCGTTTGCTACCTGTGCAGCTTCAAGAAGAGTTTGCAGATTGCTACAGACGATCGCCCCCGGCCGCTGGCTGCTGAAACAGCCTGAGTGCTGAAGTGAATCATTGCGCCGGGCTTGCCCGGCGTAATGGTTTTTGGGCAGACAGTTTCGCTTCCAAGGCCTTCAATTCATGCACCGCCGTCCCTTGGCCTGAATTCATATACTGTCGTCCTCTGGCTTTAACTTATATTGCGAGGTCACCCGGCTTGACCGGGTGACCTCGCCCAGGCTTGCACGCAAGGCATGCAGATGGCCGGATCAAGTCCGGCCATGACGGGGGAGGGCAGGCTTGTCTGGAATGAGGGCAGGCTTGTCTTGAATCATGGTTTTGCTACCGTGCTGGCGCTTTCCGCAGGGGTGTCACGTACACTGGCGCTACGGATTGTCTGGCTGAGGTAATGTTGCGTGAGCTTTGCCATCGAAGTGGAAGAATGGGCCGGCAGCGTCTGGCACAAATTCATCACCCGCCGTGCCGACCCCGAGTTCCCCGAGGCGGCGGCCCTGCTTGAGCCGCAACAAAATGCGCTGGCGCTGCTGTTCCGTGCCATGGGTGGCGGCCATGAAGTCAGCCTCGAAGCGGCCCAGTCCCGGCAGATGATGGTCAAACGCTCGTTTCTGCAGAAAATTGCCGGCACTGCCCAGCAACTGACCGTGGCCTGGCGTGATGCGCAAACGGTGCGCTTGCCGCCAAGCATTGCCGTCTATCCCGAACAACAGCTCAACCACGAACTCTACCGCTGGCTGACCATTCTCAGCGCCCATGCCGGCCCGATGCGGCACTGGGGGCGTGACAACCAGCGCTGGGTCAGCGAATTGATGGAGCAGTATCCGGCCCTGCAAAAACGCTATACCGAACTGGTCATCGCCCATCTGGCGCTGCGTCCTGATCCGCACAGCCTGCCGCCCGATGAAGCGGCGCAGGAACAGGCCATCCGTCAGGCACTGCTCAAACCCGGTACGGTACAGGATTTTCCCGGCACCGAGCGGGCGCCCTGGCCGGTGGCGCTGTGGTTGTACCCGCCGCTGAACCTGGGCAATCCACAGCACAGCCACTGGGACGAGGACGAAGACGGCGGTCTGCTGGGCAAGGCACAAGGCGAGGGCAAAGCGCCCCGCAAGCAGGCCAAACGGGTTGAAGATCACGCCGGCAAACAGGGCTTGCTGGTGTTCCGGCTGGAAAACCTGTTTACCTGGACCGAACACGTGGATCTGGACCGTTGCGGCGATGATGACGATGACGTTGATGCTGCCCGCGTGGCTGATGATCTGGACGAAATCTCGGTGTCGAAAAAGCGCAAACGCAAAGGCGGTGGCCTCAAGCTGCACCTGGATTTGCCGCCCGCCGATATTGACGATATTCCGCTGGGCGAGGGCATCAAAATGCCGGAGTGGGATTATCGCCGCAATGAACTGCGCAAGGATTTTGCCAACGTCGAAATGCTGGAGCCACGCCTGCAAGAGGCAATGACCTTACCCGGGCACCTGCAGCCGCTGGCGAAAAAAGTCCGCCGCCAGTTCGAGCACCTGCGTGCCGAACCGCAGTGGCTGCGGCAGCAAACCCAGGGTAGCGAGCTGGACTTGCAAGCCTGTGTCGATTTCCAGGTCGAGCGCAAGCTGGGACACACCCACGAACCGGGCCTGTTCATGGACCGCCGCCGCCAGCACCGTGACCTCAGTTGCCTGGCGCTGGCCGACCTGTCGATGTCCACCGATGCCCACGTCAACAACGAGCGCCGGGTGATCGATGTGGTGGGCGACAGCCTGATGCTGTTCTCCGAAGCGCTGTCGGTGGCCGGCGATGATTTTGCCCTGTACGGTTTTTCCTCGCTGCGCCGCCACCATGTGCGCATGCTGGAGATCAAGGGATTTGACCAGACATACAACGCCCATGTGTGTGGTGCCATCCAGTCGCTCAAGCCGGGTTACTACACCCGCATGGGTACCGCCATCCGCCGCGCCACCCAGCTGCTGGAAAAACGCCCGCACCGGCGCAAGCTGCTGCTGCTGATTACCGACGGCAAGCCTAATGATCTCGACCTCTACGAAGGCCGTTATGGCGTGGAAGATACCCGTCATGCAGTGATGGAAGCACGCAAGGCCGGGCTGATTCCGTTTTGCATCACCATCGACCAGCAGGCCGGTGACTACCTGCCCTATATGTTTGGGGCCAACGGTTTTACCCTGATCAAGGAACCGGTGCAGCTGCCCACCCGGCTGCCGCAGTTGTACCGGTTGTTGACGGAGCCTTAGTTGGTTTTGGCTTCGGTGTGGCAGGCATGCAGACAGGCTGCAGGCAGGCAGGCGGGGCGAGGCGCTGCGCAAAGCTGCGCTGCCACGACCGCCTGGCGGCGTTCATGGCGCTAAGGCTTTGCTCCGGCCTCGCCCCGCCTGCAGATACACCTGGCCGTTTGAGGGAGTGGCCCGGCTGTGCCGGGCTGCTGTCGCTTCGCTATGAATGCCCGTCGTCACCCGGCTTGACCGGGTGACCTCCTTCAAAACAGCGCTAACCCGGCCCATGCCGTCATTCTCGTATGTTTGTATCAGTCGTTGATCGTAGACTGATTAATGACTGC
>CAZMLX010000208.1:0-1018 GCA_964567275.1 uncultured Thiopseudomonas sp.
TCCGGAGCTGGAAGACGAAGCCTCTGCGGCTGAAGAGCCGGAGCTCGAGCCCGAAGTTGAAGTCGAGGTTGAAGAGGTCGAGCTGGAACAGGTCCAGCCGCTGACCCTGGAAGACGTGGAAGCGGTACGCCAGGACGCCTACAACGAAGGCTTTAGTACGGGTGAAAAGGACGGCTTTCGTGCCGGCCAGCTACGGGCGCAAAAAGAGGCTGAAGCGGCGCTCCAGCCCCGGCTTGCTGCGCTGGAAAGCCTGATGCAACAGCTGTTTGATCCCATTGGCGAACAGGACCAGG
Organism: uncultured Thiopseudomonas sp.; assembly: GCA_964567275.1. Taxonomy (GTDB): domain Bacteria; phylum Pseudomonadota; class Gammaproteobacteria; order Pseudomonadales; family Pseudomonadaceae; genus Thiopseudomonas. The sequence goes on from CAZMLX010000208.1 coordinate 294, forward strand.
CCATTGAGCACATGCTGCTGGAACTGGTACAGCATATCAGCGAAGAAGTGATCCAGCGCGAGCTGACCCTCAGCTCGGCGCAAATTGGCCGGGTGCTGCGTGAAGCCATGAAGTTGTTGCCGATGGATGACGGCCAGGTGCGCATCCATGTCAACCCGCAGGATTTTGCCGAAATCAAGACACTGCGCGAGCGCCATGAAGAAAACTGGCGCATTCTCGAAGACGACAGCCTGCTGCCGGGCGGCTGCCGCATTGAAACCCGCAACAGCCAGATTGATGCCAGCGTGGAAACCCGCCTGCATACCCTGACCCAGCAACTGCTGGAGCAGCGTCGTCATTTGCAGATGGAACCGGTCGCTGCCGACATGCGGCAGGACATCGACCTGACTGCCGCACCGCTTTCAGAAGCGGCTGCAGTGATTGAATCTCCGCCGGCTGCAGAGCCGGAGCCCGAACCTGTCGCTACCTCTATAGCCAGCAGTCCGGCTGAACGGGTGGATAGGTCGCTGATGGGTGACGACGACGATGAAACTTGAACGCACCCGCATTGCCACCCGCCTCAAGGCCTACCAGTCTGCCATCCGCCTGCCGGTACAGCCACCGGTGGAAGGGCGCTTGCTGCGCATGGTTGGCCTGACCCTGGAAGCCCAGGGGCTGCGCTCGGCGGTGGGCAGCCGCTGCATGTCAGCGATCGCTACTTTCCGCTGCCCCGCTTTGCCGGGCTG
>CAZMLX010000208.1:1028-3426 GCA_964567275.1 uncultured Thiopseudomonas sp.
GCTACGACCAGTCCGTCGCCGCCCGCAGCCTGCTCGCCGACGGCGGCTTTGCCGAAGTGGAGGCCGAGGTGATGGGCTTTGCCGGCGACAAGGTATTCCTGATGCCGGTGGGCAGTGTGGAAGGCATTGCGCCCGGCGCCCGGGTGGTGCCGCTGGCCGGTACCGACATGGTGCCGATGAGTGCCAACATGCTGGGCCGGGTACTGGACGGTGCCGGCTGGCCGCTGGATGGCGGACCAAGAATTCAGGCTGATGACTGGGTGCCGATGATTGGCCCAAGCATCAACCCGCTGCGCCGCGACCCGATCAGCGTGCCGCTGGATGTGGGCCTGCGCTGCATCAATGGCACCCTGACCGTGGGCCGGGGCCAGCGCCTTGGCCTGTTTGCCGGTACCGGTGTTGGCAAGTCGGTGCTGCTGGGCATGATGACCCGCTTTACCAAGGCCGATATCGTCATCGTCGGCCTGATTGGCGAGCGGGGCAGGGAAGTAAAGGAATTTATCGAGGACATTCTTGGCGAAGAAGACCTCAAGCGGGCGGTGGTGGTGGCCTCGCCGGCGGACGATGCGCCTTTGTTGCGCCTGCGTGCCGCCATGTACTGCACCCGCATTGCCGAATACTTCCGTGACAAAAAATACAACGTGCTGCTGCTGATGGACTCGCTGACCCGTTACGCCCAGGCGCAGCGGGAAATTGCCCTGGCGATTGGCGAGCCACCGGCCACCAAAGGCTACCCGCCTTCGGTGTTTGCCAAACTGCCGGCGCTGGTGGAACGGGCCGGTAACGCCGAGCCGGGTGGCGGCTCGATTACCGCTTTTTACACCGTGCTGTCCGAAGGGGACGACCAGCAGGACCCGATTGCCGATGCTGCCCGGGGGGTGCTCGACGGCCACTTTGTGCTGTCGCGGGCGCTGGCCGAAGAAGGCCATTATCCGGCCATCGACATCAGCGCCTCGGTCAGCCGGGTGATGCCGCAGGTAACCAGCCCCGAGCATCTGAAAACCGCCCAGCGTTTCAAGCAACTGTGGACCCGTTACCAGCAAAGTCGTGACCTGATCAGCGTGGGTGCCTATGTACCCGGCGGTGATCCGGATACCGACCTGGCCATCGAACGCTATCCGGCCATGTCCGAGTTTTTGCGCCAGGGGCTGCGCGAGTCCGAAGATCTGGAAACCAGTGTGCAACGGCTTGGCGCCATTGTGCATGGCCCGCAGCAAGGTTAGGTAAGGCATGCTGAAACGGGCCAGGCGGCTGGAGCCGGTCATTCAGATGGCCGAAGACAAGGAGCGTGAAGCGGCGGCCAAACTGGCCAAAATGCAGTTACAACTGCAACAGGCCGAGCAGCAGCTGGCCGGGCTTGAACAATACCGCAACGATTACCAGCAGCAATGGATTACCCGTGGCCAGGCCGGCGTCACCGGCGAGTGGCTGATGAATTACCAGCGTTTTCTGTCGCAACTGGAAACCGCCATTGAGCAGCAGCGCAACAGCGTGCGCTGGCACCAACACAATGTCGCCAAGGCCCGTCAGCAGTGGCAGCAGCTTTATGCCCGGCTTGAAGGTTTGAAAAAACTGGTGCAACGTTACCACGACCAGGCCCGTCATGCGGCCGACCGGCAGGAGCAGAAAGCCATGGACGAAATGGCCGCCCGTGCCGGCCAGTTGAACAAGAACCGGGGAGCAAGCGATGACTATTGATTACCAGTGGCTGTACCAGTATGCCCTGCGCCGGCGTGGCAGCATCCAGCAGCTTGAAGACAGCCTGCCACAGCCCCTGAGCGAGGCTGAACTGATCGCAGTGCCGGATGACCGCTACCTGTCGATGATGACCCGGCGCATCTTTCGGGCCGGTTTGCGCCATGCCATGGTTGATGCCCGCTGGCCGGCGTTTGAGGAAGCTTTTTGGGGATTTGACCCCGATAAAATGGTGCTGCTCAGTGCCGAGCATATCGAGCAGCACATGCAAAAAAAGGCGCTGATCCGCCATCTGGGCAAGCTGCGCAGCATTCCACACAACGCCCAGCTGATTCTGGATATCCGGCAGGAGTACGGCAGCTTTGGCCGCTTTCTGGCGCAATGGCCAGCCAGCGACATCGTCGGTCTGTGGCAACTGCTGCGCAAGCGGGGCCAGCAACTGGGTGGCTATTCCACCCCCGGCTTTTTGCGCATGGTTGGCAAGGATACCTTTCTGATTACCACCGACGTGGTGGCGGCACTGGTGGCTCATGGCGTGATTGACCGCAACCCCACCAGTCAGGGCGCACTGCGGGATGTGCAGGCTGCCTTTAACGACTTGCACCAGCAAAGCGGCCGGCCGCTATGTCAGCTGTCGGCCATGCTGGCGTGGACGGTGAATCACGATTGATGCGGTTTTTTTGCCTTTGGTGTTTGGGGCGCT
>CAZMLX010000209.1:0-3421 GCA_964567275.1 uncultured Thiopseudomonas sp.
ACGCGAGCTTTGCGCAGTGTCTCAGCCTGACTGCCACACCGAAGCAAAAAAAACCCATGGATTCCGCAACTACGCTCCGCTGCGCACGGAATGACAGCAGCGGGGCATTCGCTGCGCAAAGAATGACGGGAAAACAACAACGCCGCCCCATGGGCGGCGTTGTATGTTCAGGCGACAGCCTTAGTTGACCCAGGCCCGTGCGTTGCGGAACAGGCGCAGCCAGGGGGCGTCATCGCCCTGCCAGTCAGCAGGATGCCAGCTGTGCTGGGCAGTACGGAACAGGCGCTCCGGGTTGGTCATCAGCAGGGTGACACGGCCATCACGGCTGGTCAGGCCGCTAATGCCATCCGGAGTCCCGCAAGGGTTGGCCGGATAGGCTTCGCTGACCTGGCCGTCATTACCGGTAAAGCGCAGCGCCACCAGGCCGGAGGCGTTGGCCGCGATACGGGCGTCTTCGCTGGCAAACTCGGCACGGCCACTGGCACAGGCCACTGCCACCGGCAGGCGTGAACCGGCCATGCCGGCCAGCAGGATGGAAGGAGATTCCTGTACCTCGACCATGCTCAGGCGGCCCTCGAAACGCTCGGAGCGGTTCTCTGCAAACAGCGGCCAGTGCTCGGCACCCGGGATCAGTTCCTGCAAACGGGCCAGCATCTGGGCACCGTTGCCAACACCCAGGGTAAAGCTGTCACAGCGGGCAAAGAAGCGGGCAAACTGCTCGCGCAGTTCGGCATTAAGCAGGATGCTGTTGGCCCAGCCAGCACCGGCACCAAAGGCGTCGCCAAAGGAGAAGCCGGCACAGACCGCCAGACCTTTCATGTCGGCCAGCGAAATGCGGCCACTGATCAGATCACTGGTATGCACGTCGACCGCAGCAAAGCCGGCACGGTCAAAGGCCGCTGCCAGTTCAACCTGGCCGTTGCTGCCCTGCTCGCGCAGGATGGCCACCTGTGGGCGGGTCTGGTTGAGGTAAGGCGCACTGATGTCCTGCGCCGGGTCAAAGCTCAACTGTACGTTCAGGCCAGGGTTTTGCTCGTCCAGCAGGGCATCGAACTCCTGCTGTACGCAGTCGCTGTTGTCGCGCAGACGCTCGATCTGGTAGCTGGTTTCGCTCCAGATGCGCTGCAACTGGCTGCGCTGCTCACGGTACAGCACAGCGCCGTTCAGGCTGATTTCAATGCTGTTGCCGGCTTGCGGCTGGCCAAGGGCATGGACACAGCCTTGCAGGCCGTTGCGGTTGAACAGCCCGACCACTGCATCCAGATCGGCGTTGCGTACCTGGATGACGGCACCCAGCTCCTCGCTGAACAGCGCCGCATTGGCCTGTTCGGCAGACACACCCAGCGCATCCAGACTCAGGTTCAAACCGCAGTGACCGGCAAAGGCCATTTCGGCAACAGTCGCCAGCAAACCACCGTCGGAGCGGTCGTGATAGGCCAGTAGCTTGCCGTCCAGATTCAGTGCCTGAATGCTGTCAAACAGTGCCTTGAGGTCGGATGCACGGTCCAGATCGGGGGTGACATCGCCCAGCTCGGCATACACCTGCGCCAGGATGGAGCCGCCCAGACGGTTCTGGCCACGGCCCAGGTCAATCAGCAACAGGCTGGTGTCGCCCTGATCCAGCTGCAGTTGCGGAGTCAGGGTTTTGCGGATGTCCTGCACCGGCGCAAAGCCGCTGACAATCAGCGATACCGGTGAAGTGACGGTTTTCTCGACACCCTGCTCCTGCCAGCGGGTTTTCATCGACATGGAGTCCTTGCCGACCGGAATGGTCAGGTCCAGCTCGGGACACAGCTCCATGCCCACCGCCTTGACGGTGTCGTACAGGCGGGCATCTTCGCCGGGGTGACCGGCAGCGGCCATCCAGTTGGCGGACAGGCGGATGTCGCTCAGTTTGCCGATGCAGGCAGCGGCCAGGTTGGTGATGGTTTCGCCCACCGCCAGACGGCCGGAGGCCGGTGCGTTGAGGTTGGCCACCGGCGTGCGCTCGCCCATGGCCATGGCTTCGCCGTAGAAGCTGTCGAAGCTCTGTGCGGTAACGGCACAGTCGGCCACCGGCACCTGCCAGGGGCCAACCAGCTGGTCACGGGCCACCAGACCGGTGACGGTACGGTCGGAGCCGGTGATGACAAAGCTCTTGCTGGCCACCGACGGATGACGCAGCACACGGCTGACCGCTTCGGCCAGATCCAGCTTGGCGGCAGCAAAAGCGCTGACCGGCGTATCTTCACGGGTCACGCTGCGGTGCATGCGGGGCGGCTTGCCCAGCAGCACGTCCAGCGGCATGTTGACCGGCTGGTTGTCAAAGTGGCTGTCACCCAGCACCAGTTGTTTTTCTTCAGTGGCTTCGCCAACCACGGCAAAGGGGCAGCGCTCGCGGGCGCAGATGTCGGCAAAGCGTTGCAGGTCTGCGCTGTCCACCGCCAGTACGTAGCGTTCCTGGGATTCGTTACACCAGAGCTCCAGCGGGCTCAGGCCGGGCTGGGCAGTCGGCATGTCGCGCAGCTGGAAGCGGCCGCCACGGCCGGCATCGTTGACCAGCTCAGGGAATGCGTTGGACAGGCCGCCGGCACCCACGTCGTGGATAAAACGGATCGGGTTGTTGTCGCCCAGCTGCCAGCAGCGGTCGATGACTTCCTGACAGCGACGGCCCAGTTCGGGGTTGCCACGCTGCACAGAAGCAAAGTCCAGATCGTCTTCGGCCAGGGTATCAGCCGAGGATGCGGCACCGCCACCCAGACCAATCAGCATGGCCGGACCACCCAGCACAATCAGCTGGCTGCCGGGCTTGATTTCGCCTTTCTGGACGTGACCGGCACGAATGTTACCCATGCCGCCGGCCAGTACAATCGGCTTGTGATAGCCACGCACTTCAGCGCCATTGGCGGTTTGCACTTCCTGCTCGAAGCTGCGCACATAGCCGTTGAGCACCGGGCGACCAAATTCGTTGTTAAAGGCAGCGCCGCCTTTGGAACCTTCGATCAGCACGTCCAGCGCATCGACCATGCGGCCGGGCTTGCCGTACTGCTGCTCCCAGGGCAGGTCATAGCCGGGGATGTTCAGGCTGGATACGGTAAAGCCGGTCAGGCCGGCCTTGGGACGGGCGCCCACACCGGTCGCACCTTCGTCACGCAGCTCGCCGCCGGAGCCGGTGCCAGCGCCCGGATAAGGGGCAATGCCGGACGGGTGGTTGTGGGTTTCCACCTTCATCAGGATGTGTACCGGCTCCTGGTGGGCACGGTACTGGCCGTCCTGCGCATCGGGGAAGAAGCGGCCGGCGGTAAAGCCTTCGATCACCGAGGAGTTGTCCTTGTAGGCGGACAGCACGCCGGCGCTGTTGTTCTGGTAGGTGTTACGGATCATGGCGAACAGCGATTTTTGCTGGGCTTCGCCGTCAATATCCCAGCTGGCATTGAAAATC
>CAZMLX010000210.1:0-514 GCA_964567275.1 uncultured Thiopseudomonas sp.
CCAGAACCGGTGCGTTGTACTCCTCGTCCCAGTCCTGCTCGGTGGCGGCAATCATCTCGCCGGCAAACGGCTCAAGGCAGCGTTCGCAGCCACGCAGCTCGACGCCCTTGTCACGCAGGATTTTCACCAGCGGACGCAGTACGGCCTCAACCTGCGAGCTGTGTACCAGCAGGGTTTCCATGGCGTTGCAGGGCGCATAGCGCTGGGTTTTGGCGTTGTCGGCGACACGAATGGCCTTGCCGGCATCGGCATCCACGTCCACATAGACATGGCACACGCCGTCCAGGTGCTTGATCACCGGCACCCTGGCCTCGCGGGAAATGCGCTCGATCAAGCCCTTGCCGCCACGGGGCACAATCACGTCCACATAGTCGGGCATGGTAATCAGCGCACCTACTGCAGCACGGTCGGTGGTTTCCACCACCTGCACCGCAGCCGCCGGCAGGCCGACCGCTTGCAGACCACGATCCAGGCACTCGGCAATGGCACGGTTAGAATGAATGGCCTCGGAGCC
>CAZMLX010000210.1:524-3356 GCA_964567275.1 uncultured Thiopseudomonas sp.
GTGGCGTTGCCGGATTTCAGGCACAGGCTGGCGGCTTCAATGGTTACGTTGGGGCGCGACTCGTAAATAATTCCGATCACACCCAGCGGCACCCGCATCTTGCCCAGCTGGATACCGGACGGCACATAGCGCATGTCCTGGATTTCACCGATGGGGTCCGGCAGGGTGGCCACCTGACGCAGGCCCTCGATCATGTCGTCGATGCGGGCCGGAGTCAGTTCCAGCCGGTCCAGCATGGCGTCGTCCAGGCCGTTGGCACGGCCGGCGTCCATGTCTTTGCCATTGGCGTCCAGCAAACTGGCACGGGCGGCGTCCAGCTCGGCAGCGGCGGCCAGCAAAGCATTGTTTTTCTGGGCGGTCGGCGCACTGGCCAGCACCCGGGAGGCGGTACGGGCAGCCTGGCCCAGGCGCTGCATGTAGGCTAAAACATCGTCAGTCATGGCAATTCTTACCCTGCACAGGAAATAAACGCAGGATTATAGCCTTACCAGCCCCTCCTTGCCATGACTGCCACCGGCTACACCGGTCGTAACGACAGCCGGTATCAGCACCGGCGCCTGCTCAATACTCAGTCCTCACCGGCACAGTCGCAGTCGTGCCCTTCTCCCGTCTGATGCTGATGCCTGCTGGCATGCACCTGCTCCGGTGCCAGAGGCTCCAGCCCGCCTTGCCGATAGGTGCCCAGCAGTTCAGGCAATTCAAAACTGCCACGGGCATGCACAATACTGACACCTGCCGCCCGCAACAGCTCATAAGGCGTTTTGCCAATATGACCGGTAATCAGCACCCTGACCCCGCGACCTATCAAGTCCTGCGCCAGAACCTTGCCACTGTCATGTCCGTGCTCCAGCAGTTCTACACCGCCATTTTCATCCAGCAAGGCAAAGGTTTTGGCCTTGGTAAACAGGTTGACACTTTTCAGTACGCCCTTGTCACGCACTACGACAGGAACAGCAATCATGACCCACCTCCAGACTCGAACCTATAGAATATCTATTCTGCAAATATTGGCAGGCCGCAGCCAATGATAAAGTGTCGCACGGTAACAGGGCACGGGTAGCGGCTTGCTGTTAAACTGCCGGCTTTTTAGCCGACCTGCCATGCGCCTGTACCCCGCCTCTCCTTTTCTGATGACCATCCTCGCCACCCGGGCCGGCTTTTTGCTGGCCGGGATGGGACTGGCCGTGTGGGCGCCGCTGGTGCCCTATGTGCGCCAGCGCATCGACATCAGCGACGCCACCTTTGGCCTGTTGCTGCTCAGCATCGGCATCGGTTCGCTCTGTTGCATGCCGCTGACCGCCTGGTTGACCGGTCGCTTCGGCATCCGCCGTACCTTTCTGGGCAGTGTCAGCCTGCTGGCCGTGGCACTGTGCGGCATGATCCTCGCCAGCAAACTGTGGCTGATGGCCCTTGCCCTGTTCTGCTTTGGCGGCAGCATGGGCGTGCTCGATGTGGTGCTGAACGTACAGGCGCTGGCGGTGGAGCGACGTGCCAACCGCAACCTGATGTCCGGCTTTCACGGCATGTTCAGCTTTGGCACCATTGCCGGCGCCCTGCTGGTAATTCTGCTGCTGATGGCCGGCCTGTCACCTGTCATCAGTCCGTTGATCGCCGTAACCCTGCTGGTTTTGCTCGGACTCTGGGCCCGCCCCGGCCTGCTTGACCGCCGCACCCGCAGCGACGGCCCGACCCTGCGCTGGCCCGGCGGGCTGATCCTGCTGGTCGGCCTGATGTGCTTTATTGTCTACCTCGCCGAGGGCGCCATCCTCGACTGGAGCGCCCTGTTTCTGATCCAGTACCGGGCCATGCCCGCCAGCAGCGCCGGCCTTGGCTATGCCGCCTTTGCGCTGATGATTACCCTCGGCCGTTTTGCCGGCGACGACCTCACCGCCAAACTCGGTCGGGTCCGCATGTTGGGGCTGGGCGGCCTGCTGGCCGCTGTCGGGCTGGCCCTGAGCCTGATCGACAGCCACTGGAGCCTGACCCTGCTGGGCTACGGCCTGTGCGGACTGGGCAGCGCCAACGTCTCGCCCCTGCTGATTTCATCGCTCAACCGGCAAACACGAATGCCGCCCCACCTGGCCGTCACCACCGCCACCACCATTGGCTTTGCCGGCGTACTGGCCGGCCCGGCACTCATGGGGCTGGTGGCCGAATACAGCTCGCTGGCCCATGCCTTCAGCCTGGTCGCCATCGGCCTGCTGCTGGTTGCCCTGGCAGCCCCCGGCTTCAGGCGTTAATGGATGACCTTTTGTAGTTAATTTGCGAGCAGCAATATTTAAGGCCCTCACTACCCATTATCCCGGTAGTTCTCTGCCCGCTCGTTATAGCCGGTTGCGGCCTGGCCAGGCCTGTCCGGTGCGTCAAGTCATCCAGACTTTACACAGCACATGAACTGGCACAGCGATATTTGACCGCCCAGCTCAAATTTTTTGAGGGTGAATGCCGGCACCCGACTCACTTCAGCCAGCGCATCGCAACCTGGACTAGCCGCCTCGCACTCTGTGCGTAAATGCCCGCTTAACAAGCGTTGCACTTCAGCATCATAAAGCAACCCAGGCCGGCTCTACGGATACAGTAGTGTCCATTCCAGACAAATTCTTTATATTTTGGCTACCATGGTATCCATCTGACATGCCGAGCAAGCCGTTGACCGACCAACGCCCCGGCTGCTCCACGCGCAGACAAATACAAACAAAAAAGCCCTGCAAATACAGGGCCTTGATAGTGCTTTCAGAACGTCTTGAGATGTCCTGACACTGTATGAAACAGTAAAATGGTGCCCGGAACCGGAATCGAACCGGTACGAAGTTACCTTCGAGGGATTTTAAG
>CAZMLX010000211.1:0-3328 GCA_964567275.1 uncultured Thiopseudomonas sp.
ATGGATTCTGCGACTCCGCTTCGCTCCGCACAGAATGACCGGGATTGGGCAAGAGGCGATGTCCCAAGGAGAAGCAGGAGCATCAAGGCCATTCTGCCAGAGATCACCCGATCAAGTCGGGTGATGACGAATCTGGATCAAGCCAAGTGATGACGGCCTGGATCAAGTCCGGTGATGACGAATCTGGATCAAGCCATGACGACCTCGACCAAGCTGGGTGTCCACGGCCCGGATCAAACCGCATCAATCCGTGCAATAACAAGCGACAGCAGCCCGGCAAAGCCGGGCCACTCCCTCAAACGGCCCGGTGTATCCGCAGGCCGGGCGGGGCCGGAGCAAAGCCTTAGCGCCATGAACGCCCCAAAGGCGGTCGTGGCAGCGCAGCTTTGCGCAGCGCCCCACCCGGCCTGCCACACCGAAGCCAAAACAAACCCCATGGATTCTGCGACTCCGCTTCGCTCCGCACAGAATGACCGGGATTGGGCAAGAGCCGCTGTTCCAAGAGGAGCAAGGCATGGTAACCAGCTACCCCTTGTCCGGCACGGCGCCGTCCAGCTCCAGCCGCTCTTCTTCCTGCTCGGGCGTCAGACCATAGGCTTCATTCACCCGCTCCAGCTGCAGGGTGACCCGCCGGTTCTCGGCCCGGTTGGCTGCCGAGTTATTGGGCTTGACCGGATAACGTTCGCCGTGAAAAAACACCTGAATGGCATCTTCGGGAAAGCCCTTGTCCACCAGATAGTTCTTAACCACCAGCGCCCGCCGCCTGGACATGTCACGGTTCAATAACCGGTCACCCTGGTTGTCGGCGTGGCCATCCAGCCGGATCCGGTTGACCGTAGGGTCTTCGGCAATAAACTCCAGCAAAATATCCAGATGCGCCTGCGCCCGTTCATCCAGCTCATAGCCGCTGTCAAAGCGCACCGCCGTCAATCTGATCTGGTCATAGTTGACCGGCAGCAGGCCCGCCGCACATTCCAGATAGCGGTCATAGGCCTCATTGAAATTGACCGGCTGCAAGCGGATTTCCAGCGGATCGCCCTGCACTGTCTGGTGACGCACCAGCGGGGCCCGTCCTTTCAGCAAACCGGTCAGCAATCGCCCGGCCTGCTCTTCATTAGACTCGGCCAGCCGCTCATTGCCGGCCACGGTCATGGTACCCAGCTGCAAATTGCTGGCCCGGGCATTCCAGGCCGGCGCCGCTGAAAACAGGAAGGCACCGCCTTTTTTCAGGATCGCCTCCTGGCTGCGAATGCGAAAAATGGGCTTGACCCCGGCCCGGCGTACAAACTCGCCCTGACCAAAACGCACCACCGGCTGCACCAGGCGACACTCGAACCGGGAGCCTTCCAGCTGCCACTCGACAGCCTCCATCTGCGCCTGAAAGGTAATGGCCTGCACGGCAAGCGGACACAACAGCAAGCCTGTTAGCAGAATGCGATGCATGACAACTCTCCTGACAAAATTTTGACTCCCCAACACCCACAACAGCCGGCCCGGACACACCGGCATGGATGCCAAACCGGCGTTTTCAAGGTAACATGCCGGCTCAATCAAGGACCCGGGCCTGGCTCATCACGAAGCAACCGGTACCCTTTCTGACCCTATACGCCAACGGAACACTGCAATGACCGATCGCCTGACCATTTTACGCCCTGACGACTGGCACATTCACCTGCGTGATGGTGCCGTCCTGCAACATACCGTCGCCGATGCGTCACGCATGTTCTCCCGTGCAATTATCATGCCCAATCTGGTACCACCCGCCAGAAACGTCGAAGAAGCCGGCCAGTACCGTGACCGTATCCTGGCCGCCGTACCGGCCGGACGCCACTTCGAGCCGCTGATGACGCTGTACCTGACCGACCAGACCACCCCCGATGTTATCCGGGCTGCCAAAGCCAGCGGTTTTGTCCATGCCGCCAAACTGTATCCGGCCGGCGCCACCACCAACTCGGATTCCGGCGTGACAGCACTGGAGCATATCTATCCGGCGCTGGAAGCGATGGCCGACGTAGGCATGCCTTTGCTGGTACACGGTGAAGTCACTCACGGCGAGGTGGATATTTTCGACCGTGAACAGCGCTTTATCGATGAGCAGCTGACCGGACTGGTACAGCGCTTCCCCACCCTCAAGGTAGTCATGGAGCACATTACCACCGCCGATGCCGTGCAATTTGTCGAGTCAGCCGCTGCCAATGTGGGCGCCACCATCACCCCGCATCACCTGCTGTTCAACCGCAACCACATGCTGGTTGGTGGTATCCGGCCGCATTTCTATTGCCTGCCGATTCTCAAGCGCAACAGCCACCAGCAGGCGCTATTAAAGGCCGCCACCAGCGGTAATCCGAAATTTTTCCTGGGTACTGATTCTGCTCCCCATGCCCAGCACACCAAGGAAGCGGCTTGCGGCTGCGCCGGTTGCTACAGCGCCTTTGCCGCCATCGAACTCTATGCCACCGCCTTTGAACAGGAAGGTGCGCTGGACAAGCTGGAAGCCTTTGCCAGCCATTTCGGTGCCGACTTCTATGGCCTGCCCCGCAACACCGAAACCGTAACCCTGGCCCGCGAGCCCTGGCAGGTACCGGCACAGCTGCCCTTTGGCGATACCCGGGTAGTCCCGCTGTGCGCCGGCGACACCCTTGGCTGGCGGCTGCAGGAGAGCCAGGCATGAGCCGGGACTACGAAGAGCTCGAAGATTACGAAGACTACGACAGTGCCGAAGCTCCGCCCCCGGGCAAAAGCAAGCCCAAGTCGGCACTGGCCCAGCGTTTCCGCGGTTATCTGCCGGTCATCATTGATGTCGAGACCGGCGGCTTCAACAACGCTACCGACGCCCTGCTGGAAATTGCCGCCGTGATTCCCGCCATGGATGAAAGCGGCGTGCTCTATGCCGACCACAGCCTGTTTTTCCGGGTTGAACCCTTTGAAGGGGCCAATATCGAACAGGCAGCCCTGGATTTTACCGGCATCCGCCTCAACCATCCGCTGCGGATGGCGGTGAGCGAAGAGCAGGCTCTGACCGAAATTTTCAAAAGCGTGCGCAAGTCCATGAAGAGCAGTGGCTGCAAACGGGCGATTCTGGTCGGCCACAACAGCCACTTTGATCTTGGCTTCGTGCAGGCAGCCGCCAGCCGCTGCGGCATCAAGCGCAACCCCTTTCATCCCTTTTCCAGTTTCGACACCGCCACTTTGGCTGGCCTGGCCTATGGCCAAACCGTGCTGGCCAAGGCCTGCGAAGCAGCCGGCATCGAGTTTGACAGCCGTGAAGCCCACAGCGCCCGCTACGATACCGAAAAAACCGCCGAGCTTTTTTTCGACATCGTCAACC
>CAZMLX010000212.1:0-1339 GCA_964567275.1 uncultured Thiopseudomonas sp.
TAGGCTATTGCCGGGGCTTTGCGGGTTGTGGTTGGTGTTTTTGGCGTTGCCGGTAGTGCCGTGGCTTTGCAGGCCGGCAGAGACGCTCCGCAAGCTGACGCACAGGCGCTGATGCTTGCTACGATCTCTGCCGGCCTGCTGTCTGATTCAGTGCAATAGGGATGCTGCGACTGCGTGCAACATGACAGTGTTGCGTGAGGCATGGCATGACGGGTTGGCGTGATGCGTAGCGTAGGGCATGGCATGACGGATTGGTGTGACCTGCGGCGTGGAGTATGGCATCACTGGACGGTTGAAGCAGCGAGGGTACTGTCATCCTCGTTTTGCGCAGCAAAATCGCAGGATCCATGGTGGGTGGTGTGCCCGGGGCTTGCGGCAAGTTGGGTTGTGTCGCTGGCGAGCCTTGACACCACTGCGCCCTGCATCGGCAAAGCACAGGCAAGTTGGATGCCATCTGCTATCCTGCCTGCCCAAAACCTGCAACCCGCTCCATCACAAGGATTCAACGTGTTCATCATCACCTGGGCGCTGGCCAGTTACATTATTGTCATGGCGATCACCCCCGGCCCCAACAACGTGCTGCTGGCAGCATCCGGGGTCAACTACGGGCTGCGCCGCACGCTGCCGATGACGCTGGGCATTGCATTGGGCGGCGGCGTTCATTGCTTTGTCAGCATGCTGTTTTTTGGCCAGCTGTTTGACTGGATGGCGGTCATTCGTCTGCCGATTGCCGTGGCCGGTGGTATCTATCTGCTGTGGCTGGCCTGGCGTATCTACCGGGCCGGCGCACCGGAGGAGGGCCAGGGCGAGCCGCTGACCTTTATGCAGGCGGCGCTGTTTCAGTGGGTCAATCCTAAGGCCTGGGTGATGATGCTCAATATGGCGGCGCTGTTTATGCCGGTTGACGGGCCGGTGCTCTGGCATGCGCTGCAAATCGGCAGTGCCGATGCGCTGGTCAGCTACCCCTGCGTGCTGTTGTGGGCGTGGATGGGCGACCGCCTGCGGCTGGCGCTGCAAAATCCGCTCCACCTGCAGCGCTTCAACAGCGTGATGGGCGGATTGCTGGCGCTGACTGCGCTCTGGCTGCTGTATGACGAACTGCGGGTGCTGCTGGCTGTATCGCTGTAAAGCCAGTGCGTGTTCAAGGCTTGGCCAGGGCGTGGATGATTTCGCCCACCATTTTGCGTTTGTCGGGCGGTAGCCCGAGGAATACCTCGATGGCCTGACGCTCCTGTGGCGTCATTTTGGCATCCCAGCGTTTGCGCTGCTGTTGCACCGAACCACTGAGCTTTTCACCAAAGCGCAGCCAGTGCGGGTCCACATTCAACCATTCGGCCAG
>CAZMLX010000212.1:1439-3326 GCA_964567275.1 uncultured Thiopseudomonas sp.
TTAAACTCCCTGTTTCTTTTTTGACAGGGATTTTTGCCATGCAACCAATCAGGGCCGCCAGCGGTTTTCGTGACGATATCAACGGCCTGCGTGCCTGGGCGGTGATTGCGGTCTTGCTGTTCCACTTCAGGGTGCCGGGCTTTGGTGCCGGTTTTATCGGGGTGGACATCTTTTTTGTGATCTCCGGTTTTTTGATGACCGGCATCATTCTGCGGGGGCTGGAGCAGGGAAATTTCTCGCTGTGGCAGTTCTATATGGCCCGTTTTCGTCGCATTGTGCCGGCGCTGATGCTGCTGGTTGCCGTGCTGCTGGCGCTGGGCTGGTTCTGGCTGCCGACGCCTGACTACCAGACGCTGGGCAGCCAGTCGGCCTACTCGCTGGGCTTCCTGTCCAACATCCACTATTGGCGTTCGGCCGGTTATTTCGACAGTGCTGCCCACGAGAAATGGCTGTTGCACACCTGGTCGCTGGGTATCGAGATGCAGTTTTACCTGCTGTACCCGGTATTTGCCCTGCTGGTGTGGAAGCTGAAAGCCGGTGTGAAAACTTTTGCCTGGAGCCTGTTGGCGGTCTTTGTGCTGTCGCTGGCCTTGAGTGTAGTGGTGAGCAGCTGGCGGCCGACCGCCGCTTTTTACCTGTTGCCCACCCGTGGCTGGGAACTGGCAGCCGGCGGCCTGGTATTTTTGCTGGGCCGCAACTCACCTAGTTGGCTAGCGGGCAAAGGCCCGCTGCTGTATGGCGCCGGGTTACTGCTATGGCTGATTGGTTTTGTGCTGATTGACAGTGGCCTAGCCTGGCCATCCGGCTGGGCGCTGCTGCCTGTACTGGGCACCGCCCTGATTATTCTGGCCAATCAGCAACAGGCACGTCTGATGGTCAACCCGCTGGCACAGTGGCTGGGCAATATGTCTTATTCGCTTTATCTGTGGCACTGGCCGCTGGTGGTGGCGCTGTACTTTGCCGACCTGCAGCAACAATGGGGCTGGGTGATTGGCGGGTTGCTGCTGAGTCTGGTGCTGGGGCAGTTGTCGTACCGGCTGGTGGAAAATCCGGTACGCCGTGGTTTGACGCAGCGCAGTTATTGGCAGCAGGTGGCGGCGCTGGGTGTTGCAGGATTGATGATTGGCGTGGCGGCAGTTGGGGTGCGGTTGTTTAGTTTTGACGGGCGGTTGCCAGCAGCTGTGCAGTTGGCGGCGGCAGAGGCAGCAAATAAAGATCCACGAGCGTTAAAATGTGCGCCAGGAAAAAATAATCAATCTCCGGGATGTGTTTATGGGCAAGGCGAGGTTGGGGTGATTCTGATAGGTGATAGTCACGCCATGAGCACTGTGACCAGTTTGGCTTCCGCATCAGAAGAGTGGCAGAAATCGGTACTTTTTCTTGGGCGCAGTGGTTGCCGCCCGGTGCGTGGGTTGAAGCGATCTGATGAAGCTGGTTGCTTTTTATTCAATGAATGGTTGTTGAACAAAGAGCTGCCTTTGCAGGCGGGCAGTAAAGTTCCGGTGGTTCATGTAACAAGAATTACAAGTCAAGTGCTGGGGCCGAACGAGTCACCTGAGCGACGGCCTACAGGGTATTTTGATAGCCTTCCTCAAATTTATAACGACCCAGTATTTAATAAAAAATTTAAGGAGGCTTTTATTGCAACTGCTTGTGAAATTGCAGCTAGAAATTCGTTTTACATTACTCGTCCCATTCCAGAGATGGGTGTCCATGTGCCAAATACACTTATCCGAAACCAGATGTTTGGTCGTGACGGAGACGATATCAAGATCACCTTGGCCGAATACCATCAGCGCCATTCTTTTACCTGGGCTATGCAGGACGCAGCTGCCGAACAATGTGGCGTCAAAATCCTCGACCCGCTGCCTTACCTCTGCGATGACC
>CAZMLX010000213.1:0-3303 GCA_964567275.1 uncultured Thiopseudomonas sp.
CTTGAGCTGCCCATTTACTCCGGCACGCTGGGTCATGACGTTATCGATGTCCGCAACCTGATTGCCAACGGCTACATCACCTACGACCCAGGCTTCATGTCCACCGCTTCCTGTGAGTCCAAAATCACCTACATTGACGGTGACAAGGGCATCCTGCTGCACCGCGGCTACCCGATTGAAGAGCTGGCCTACAAGTCAGACTATCTGGAAACCTGCTACCTGCTGATGCACGGCGAGCTGCCGACCCAGCAACAAAAAGAAGAGTTCAACAAAAGCATCATGACCCACACCATGGTCAACGAGCAGTTGAAATCTTTCCTGAACGGTTTCCGCCGTGACGCCCACCCGATGGCCGTCATGTGTGGCATCGTTGGCGCCATGGCTGCCTTCTATCACGACTCCCTGGACAACGACAATCCGCGTCACCGCGAAATCTCAGCTCACCGCCTGATTTCCAAAATGCCGACCATCGCCGCCATGGCGTACAAATACTCCGTTGGCCAGCCCATCATGTACCCTCGCAACGACCTGGGTTATGCAGAAAACTTCCTGCACATGATGTTCAACACCCCTGCTGAAACCAAGCCGATCAGCCCGGTGCTGACCCGCGCCATGGAACGCATCCTGATCCTGCATGCCGACCACGAGCAGAACGCATCCACGTCTACCGTTCGCCTGGTAGGCTCTACCGGTGCCAACCCGTTCGCCTGTATCGCAGCCGGTATCGCCGCCCTGTGGGGACCTGCCCACGGCGGTGCCAACGAAGCCGTACTGCTGATGCTGGACGAAATCGGTGATGTATCCAACATCGAGAAGTTCATTGCCAAGGCCAAAGACAAGAACGATCCGTTCAAGTTGATGGGCTTCGGTCACCGCGTGTACAAAAACTTTGACCCGCGCGCCAAGGTAATGAAAGAGTCTTGCGACGAAGTGCTGTCCGAACTGGGCATCCAGGATCCACAACTGGAACTGGCGATGAAGCTGGAAGAAATCGCCCTGAACGACCCGTACTTCAAAGAGCGCAACCTGTACCCGAACGTCGACTTCTACTCCGGCATCATCCTGAAAGCCATGGGTATCCCCACCAGCATGTTCACGGTCATCTTTGCGATGTCCCGTACTGTTGGCTGGATCTCCCACTGGATGGAAATGCTGTCCGAGTCCTACAAGATCAACCGTCCCCGTCAGCTGTACACTGGTGCTACCCAGCGCGAGTATGTACCGATGGAAAAACGCTGATTCTTGCTGCGTCCCGTTCCATGCAAAAGGCTGCCAACTGGCAGCCTTTTGTTTTTCCGGCAGCCGTCAGCCGGTCGCCCCTTCCAGCCAGCCAATCAGCCGGATTGCTTCGTCCCTGCTCTGCCCGCACACCTCCTCACTGGCCGCAAAAACTCCACAAAAACCGGGACGCAGCGGGCTGCCAAACAGAAGGCACAGATTGTTTTCGT
This sequence comes from uncultured Thiopseudomonas sp., assembly GCA_964567275.1. Taxonomy (GTDB): domain Bacteria; phylum Pseudomonadota; class Gammaproteobacteria; order Pseudomonadales; family Pseudomonadaceae; genus Thiopseudomonas. The sequence continues at coordinate 1,449 of CAZMLX010000213.1, forward strand.
CCAGATGCAGGCAACGAACACCTGCCGGCTTGCCTTGCGGCATGCCAGGCATCGGCGTATTGATCGAAGGTGCAATACAACAGGCACCACAGCCGGCACGACACTCCATCAGGGTTTTCCGCCCAGACGCTGGATCAAACTGGAGGTATCCCAGTGGCTGCCCCCCATGGCCTCAACCTCGGCATAAAACTGGTCCACCAGTGCCGTTACCGGCAAGCTGGCCCCATTGCGCCTCGCCTCGTCAAACACCATGGCAAAATCCTTGCGCATCCATTTGACGGCAAAGCCAAAATCAAATTCACGTGCCAGCATGGTCGGGTAACGGTTTTGCTGCTGCCAGGAAGCCGCCGCACCGCCACTCACCACCTCCATCACCGCCTGCGCATCCAGCCCGGCCTGCTCGGCAAAGTGCAGCGCCTCGGACAACGCCTGCAACAGGCCGCCTACACAGATCTGGTTAACCATTTTGGCCAGTTGACCGCTACCGTGTCCGCCCATCAGTCGCTGCCTGGACGCATACGCCATTAGCAGCGGCTCCAGCCGGGCATGATCAGCGGCATCACCCCCCAGCATAATACTGAGCTGTCCTTGCCGGGCGCCCGCCTGGCCACCGGTTACCGGCGCATCAAGGAACGAAACACCCACAGCGTTACATTTTTTTGCCAGCTCCCGGGCCAGCTCCGCCGAAGCGGTGGTGTGATCAACCAGCAGCGAACCTGGCCGCAAACCGGCCAGCACGCCATTGTCTCCGCAGACAACCGCACGGACATCCGCATCATTACCCACGCACACCAGCGCCACCTCCGCCCCGGCGGCAGCCGCAACCGGCGTTGACGCCCGACGGCCACCATATTCGGCCACCCACTGCTCCGCCTTGCCGGCCGTACGGTTGTAGACACATACATCATGGCCAGCCTGCTGCAGATGCCCTGCCATGGGATAGCCCATATTACCCAGCCCTATAAATGCCACCTTCATCACACCCGCCCCTTTAAATATCCGTCATTTATCATTCTGTCCGTCAGTCAACCGTCTCTTTGGTCGGTGTCATGCGACGCATTGACGCCCATCAATGCAGAGCGTGCAACTCTTGGCCAGAATTCTGCCGTTACAGCTGCAAATTCACAACCTTGCAGCAATACCTCTGCCCCGTTGAACAGATGGAAACATAACCATGAACACAACCACGAGCTCTGCCTACAACTACAAGGTGGTCCGCCAGTTCGCCGTCATGACGGTGGTCTGGGGGATTGTCGGGATGCTGGTTGGCGTCCTGATTGCCGCCCAGCTGGTCTGGCCCCAACTCAACTTTGACATTCCCTGGCTAACCTATGGCCGGCTGCGCCCGCTGCACACCAATGCGGTCATTTTTGCCTTTGGTGGCTGCGCCCTGTTCGCAACCTGCTATTACTCGGTACAACGTACCTGTCAAACCACCCTGTTTGCGCCCAAACTGGCTGCCTTCACCTTCTGGGGCTGGCAACTGGTGATCCTGTGCGCCGCCATCAGCCTGCCGCTGGGCTACACCACCTCCAAGGAGTACGCCGAGCTGGAGTGGCCCATCGACCTGCTGATTGCGATTGTCTGGGTCAGCTTTGGCGTCGTGTTCTTTGGCACCCTGGTGATGCGCAAGGTCAAGCACATCTATGTGGGTAACTGGTTCTATGGCGGCTTTATTGTCACCGTAGCCATGCTGCATATTGTCAACAGCATGGAAATGCCGGTGCTGTCTGGCGGCCTGCTCAAGTCCTACTCCGCTTACGCCGGCGCAACCGACGCCATGGTGCAGTGGTGGTACGGCCATAACGCCGTGGGCTTCTTCCTCACCGCAGGCTTCCTGGGCATGATGTACTAC
>CAZMLX010000214.1:0-3280 GCA_964567275.1 uncultured Thiopseudomonas sp.
TGAAAACCGAGCTGGCCGCCGACGACTGCATGGCCATTACCCTGCTGCTGCCCGGTGATGACGACAGCCTTGAGTTGCGCACTGCAGCGCTGGGCCAGTGGTGTCAGGGTTTTCTGAGCGGCTTTGGCGGCAGCATCGGCCAGCGCAAGCTGTCGGCAGAAGCCCGGGAAATCCTGGAAGACTATGTGGCAGTGGCCCAGATTACCTATGGCGAAGCGGCCGACGACGAAACCAGCTTTATGGAAGTCAGCGAATACCTGCGCATGACTGCCGTTTTCCTCTATACCGAATGCAATCCACCGGCTGCGCCAGCTGCCGAGCCGGCACCACAGCCCGCCGTCCACTAAGGAATCGCCATGCCGTCCATCCGATCTGCCGAATTTGCCCGCCGCCGCCAGCAACTGATGGCTCAAATGACTGCCAACAGCATCGCCATCCTGCCCGCTTCGCCGGTGTGCAACCGCAACAACAGCGTGGACTACCTGTACCGCCCCAACAGCGACTTCTTCTACCTGACCGGTTTTGACGAGCCGGAAGCGGTGGCCGTACTGGTGCCCGGCCGCGAGCATGGCGAATACATCCTGTTCTGCCGCGAACGTGATCCGGCCAAGGAACTCTGGGACGGCCTGCGTGCCGGCCAGGAAGGTGCCATGAACGACTTTGGCGCCGACGATGCCTTCCCGTTCAGCGACATTGACGACATCCTGCCCGGCCTGCTGGAAGGCCGGGACCGGGTCTACTACTCGGTCGGCAAAAACCCGGCGTTTGACCAGCAGCTGATGGACTGGGTCAACGTGATCCGCAGCAAGGCCCGCCTTGGCGCCAGCCCGCCCAAGGAATTTGTCATGCTCGACCACCTGCTACACGACATGCGCCTGTACAAAAGCGCTGCCGAAGTTGCGCAAATGCAGCACGCCAGCGACATCTCCGCCCGTGCCCATGTGCGTGCCATGCAGAGCGTGCAGCCGGGCATCAACGAGTACCAGCTGGAAGCCGAGCTGGACTACGAATTTCGCAAAAGCGGCGCCCGCTTCAATGCCTATTCGTCCATCGTCGCCGGCGGCGCCAACGCCTGCATCCTGCACTACATCAACAACGACCAGAAACTGCGTGATGGCGACCTGGTGCTGATTGATGCCGGCTGCGAAATCAACTGTTATGCCAGCGACATCACCCGCACCTTCCCGGTCAACGGCCGTTTCTCGGCCGAACAAAAAGCCCTGTACCAGATCGTGCTGGATGCCAACCTGGCCGCCATCGACTGCGTACAGCCCGGCCGCCACTGGAACGAACCCCATGAAACCACTGTACGGGTAATCACCGAAGGCCTGCTGCGACTGGGCCTGCTGCACGGCGAGCTGGAGCAACTGATCGAAGAAGGCGCCTACCGGCCGTTCTACATGCACCGTGCCGGCCACTGGCTGGGACTGGACGTCCACGATGTCGGCGAATACAAGGTCGGCGACCAGTGGCGGGTGCTGGAACCCGGCATGTGCCTGACCATCGAACCCGGCATCTATGTTGCCAAAGACAACATGGCAGTCGACGCCCGCTGGCGCGGCATCGGCATCCGCATCGAAGACAACGTGGTGGTCACCAAAGACGGCCACAAAATCCTCACCGGCGGCGTACCCAAGGCCGTGGATGAAATCGAGGCATTGATGGCGGCGGGGCAATAGCTTTTAGATGAAAAATTCGGGAGGCACCATCGGGGTACAGATTCCGCAGGGTCGCTGCGAGTACATCCATGTAAGCTTGGCGCCGCCATCCCTGGCGGCACAGCCCTGCTCCATCTGCACCCCGCTGGTGCTATATAGCCCGTGCATTCAGCAATGCGATATAGAAGTGCTGGTTATGCACAATAGCCACAGCTAGGTCGGAGTGTGGGTGGAGCAAACCCTGTGCCGCCACGGATGGCGGCACGGAGCCTACAAGGATGTACTTGCGGCGTGTTTGCGCCAGCCATACTCCGGCCAAGCAAACACCAAAATATACATAGCAGCAGGAGAATCCCATGGAATCCGTCAACATCGCCATCATCGGCGGCGGCCTGGTCGGCGCCAGCCTGGCGCTGGCCCTGCAACAGGGTGCCTGCGAGCGGGGCTGGCGCATTGCGCTGATCGAACCCTTCGCTCCCGGCGACGCATTCCAGCCCAGCTATGATGCCCGCGCCTCGGCGCTGGCCTACGGCAGCCAGCAAATCTACCAGCGGCTGGGCATCTGGCCGCAGGTGGCACAGCGGGCACAGGCCATCGAACACATCCATGTCTCCGAACAAGGCCGCTTTGCCGCCGCCGAACTGCATGCCGCCGAGCAAAATGTCAGCGCCCTCGGCCAGGTGGTCGAAAACGCCTGGCTGGGCCACTGCCTGTGGAATGCACTGGACAACGATGTCATCGACTGGCACAGCCCGGCCAAAGTCACCGCCCTGCAAGCGCAGCCCGGCGGCTACCGGCTGCAACTGGACAGCGGCAAAACACTCAACTGTGAACTGGCCATCCTGGCCGACGGTGGCCGCTCCGGCCTGCGCCAGCAACTGGGCATCCACTGCAACGTCCGCCACTACGACCAGACCGCCATCATCACCACCGTCACCCCGGCCCGGCAACACGACAGCTGGGCGTTCGAGCGCTTCACGCCGGACGGCCCGATGGCGCTGCTGCCCATCACCGACAACCGTCTGGTACTGATCTGGACCCGCCCGCCCGCTGAAGCCGAACGGCTGGCGGCCCTGCCCGAACGGGACTTTCTTGACCAATTACAGGACGTCTTTGGCTACCGGCTGGGCCGCTTTGTCCAGGTCGGCCAGCGTCATCTGTACCCGCTGGCGCTGATGCAAAGCAGCGAGCAGGTGCGCAGCCACCTGGTGGTACTGGGCAACGCCGCCCACAGCCTGCACCCGGTTGCCGGACAGGGCTACAACCTGTCGCTGCGCGACGCCATGGCGCTGGCCGATACCCTGCTGGCCAGCAACCGGCCACTGGGCGATCTGGCTACCCTGCAAGCCTATGTCACCGGCCAGCAACAGGACCAGCAACTGACCATCAGCTTTTCCGACCAGGCCACCCGCCTGTTCTCCAACCAGAGCGCCGGCCTCAGCCAGGCCCGCCAGCTGGGCCTGCTCGGCCTTGAGCTGTGCCCGCCCGCCAAAAACCTGTTTGCCCGCCAGGCCATGGGGCTGGGCAGCCAACCGGTACGCCCCGGGAGTTTCGCATGAACGCAGACATCATCATCGTCGGTGCCGGCATGGTCGGCAGCGCCCTGGCCCTGGCCCTGCAAG
>CAZMLX010000215.1:0-2865 GCA_964567275.1 uncultured Thiopseudomonas sp.
CGCGTAACGCAGTGGAGTCGCGGAATCCAGAAGCCATGGATCCTGCGACTCCGCTTCGCTTCGCACAGGATGACGGCGAGGCCGCAGGGTGACAATGAATGGGGCGGGATGGCGACTGTGAATTACATAAATGTGTTTAAGGATACGTGCTAAAGGGGTCAGGTATGCATTAGCACATGCGCTTGGCCCCTGTATTGAAAACGCCCTGCTAGGCAGGGCGTTTTTTAAGCGCTTGCTAGATGATTAGCGACACTCTGATGGGCGATACTTGGCAAGAAGTGTGCCACCAGTGCAGCTCCATGACATACGATCAGTAGGGATGGTACCAGAAACAAGGGCGCCACCAGCGTCGGGAACAAAAATTACAGTGCCGCCACCAGCTTTGGCAGTGGTTGTAACAGTGATTTGTCCGTTGGTGTTGTCTATTGCTACGCTTGTCAGGTTGTCGGTTGCTGTTGGTGCGGTCCAGCCCAAGTTAAAGGCAGCGCCGTTGGCTGCGTTTTCGGCTACGGTTGTTTTGGCTGCGGCTGCGGCAACCATCGCTTCAGATACACGTGCACGCACGGTGTAATCCTGATAAGCCGGCAGTGCCACAGCCGCCAAAATACCAATAATCGCCACAACGATCATCAGTTCGATCAGGGTGAAGCCCTTTTGCATGTTTTTCATTGGTTGTCTCTCCTAAGAATGAACAGTCAGGTCCGGCGGGAGGGTTCCGGTGCCGGTTAACCTGGCAGGGCTATTGCAACGGCTGTGCCAGCCGTTTTTTAAAGCCGGGGTGGTGGCTGTAAAACAGGCAAAAAAGCTGTGGTTTTTGTCGTTTTGGTCGGTTCTTAGGTGAAAATATTAAAAATAACGTCTTGAAATATAAGGTTTATATTTTTTGCTCCACCATGTTTGTGACAGGCTTCTCAAAACTGAACAATGCTTTTATTTGTGCACTTTTGGGCCGGATCGGCTATGTTTAGCCAGCTTTGTCGGGCGGATGAAAAAGGCGGCTGGCACAGGGTTTGCTATGCCAGGGCCGGGTTTGGCACAGCGGGTGATGTGTCTGGCACAGCAGGGGCTGTGCCAGACTTTTCTTATTGACAGGCAGGGGTATCAAGCATGAAACAGCAGGCCATCAGTCTGGATACGGCGGTGGAGCTGGCTACAGTGAGCCGGCGTACGCTGTGGCGGCGGGTGCAGGAGGGCAAGCTGGCCCGGGCCGGTGCCGACGAGCGTGGGCGTGCCCTGCTGGTGCTGGAGGATGTGCAGCCATTGTTGCGGGTGCGGCTGAATGATGAAGCGGATGCGCAGGTATTGCTGGCTGCCGACCGGGGCGACAGCAAGGCGCAAAACGAGCTGGCCATCCTGTGTCTGGAACAGCAGTTGCCGGGGCCGGCACTGCACTGGTTTGCTGAGGCGGCAGAGCAGGGTAATCCGGACGCCATGCACCACCTTGGAAGGCTCTATTTGCACGGTTTTGAGTGCTCCGGGGGGGCTGGCGTGTCGCCCAATCGCAGCCAGGCCTTCGTATGGCTGTCCAGAGCGGCTTTGCATGGTCATGTTATAGCCCGGGAGCAGCTGGCGGTATGGACCGATGACGAGTGAGTCATCCGGCCTGATATTTTTTATGGTAAAACGCAGCGGCACAATGCCGTTCGGGAGCAGATATGAAGCAGGTTGTAATTAGCGGAACGGGTTTGTATACCCCGCCACACCGTATTTCCAATGACGAGCTGGTCGCTGCCTTTAATGACTGGGCGCAGCAGTACAACACCGACCATGCTGCGGCCATTGCCCGTGGCGAGTTGCTTGAGCAGCCGCTGTCCAGTGCGGAATTTATCGAGAAGGCATCCGGTATCAAAAGCCGTTTTGTGACCGACAAAGCCGGCATTCTCGACCCGCAGCGCATGCGTCCGAATATTCCCGAGCGCAGCAATGACGAGCCAGGCATTTTGTGCGAGATGGCGGTCGCCGCTGCCCGGCAGGCGCTGGAGCGGGCCGGCAAAACCGCTGCCGATATCGACATGGTGATTGTCGCCTGCTCCAACCTGCAACGGCCTTACCCTGCGGTTGCCGTCGAGGTACAGCAGGAGCTGGGTATCGACGGCTATGCCTTTGACATGAATGTGGCCTGCTCCTCGGCCACCTTTGGCATCCAGACCGCAGCCAATGCGATCAAGGCCGGGCAGGCCCGGGCGGTGCTGATGCTTAACCCGGAAATTTGCACCGGGCATTTGAATTTTTGTGACCGTGACAGCCACTTCATTTTTGGTGATGCCTGTACGGCCGTGTTGCTGGAAGATGCGGATCTGGCTACTTCTGCGCATCAATGGCAGGTGGTGGATAGCCGTCTGAAAACAGTGTTTTCCAACAATATTCGCAACAACTTTGGTTTCCTCAACCGCTGTGCCGATGAGGGTGTGGGCGCGCGGGACAAGCTGTTTGTGCAGGAAGGCCGCAAGGTGTTCAAGGATGTGTGCCCGATGGTGGCGCAGATGATTGGCGAGCACTTGCAGGCCAACCAGCTGGAGGCGGAGCAGGTCAGCCGGTTCTGGCTGCACCAGGCCAACCTGAGCATGAACCAGCTGATTACCAAGCGTTTGCTGGGACGTGAGGCCACGCTGGCCGAGGCGCCGGTGATTCTGGATACCTATGCCAACACCAGCTCGGCCGGCTCGATCATTGCCTTCCACCTGCACCAGGACGACCTGGCTGAGGGTGCGCTGGGGGTGATCAGCTCGTTTGGGGCGGGTTATTCAGTGGGCAGTGTGATTCTGCGCCGTCGCCAGGCCTGATCAGCGCCGCCGCTGTTGCCGTCCCCTTTTGCCTGGAAGAATCGCCACCGCCACCGCCACCGCCACCGCCACCGCCACCGCC
>CAZMLX010000215.1:2934-3279 GCA_964567275.1 uncultured Thiopseudomonas sp.
TTCTGCGTTTTGCGTCAGCAAAATTGCAGAATCCAGTACGGTTGCTGGATGCTGCGACTGCGCACAGCATGACGGGTGTTGAGGTGTTGAGGTGTTGAGGTGTTGAGGTGTTGAGGTGTTGAGGAGTAAACACGCTATGCATTACCTGCTGGTTTTTTATGTGCCGGACTCGCATCTGGAGGCCGTGAAGGCGGCGGTGTTTGCTGCAGGTGCCGGCAGCCAGGGTGATTATCGCCAGTGTTGCTGGCAGGTGCAGGGCACGGGCCAGTTTGAACCGCTGGCTGGTGCCTCGCCTTTTCTGGGTGAGCAGGGCCGGCTGGAGCAGGTGGCCGAGTGGCGGGTGGA
>CAZMLX010000216.1:0-3274 GCA_964567275.1 uncultured Thiopseudomonas sp.
GCGCAGCGCCTCACCCTGCCTGCCACACCGAAGTCAAAAAACCAATGGATTCTGCGACTACGCTTCGCCACACACTGAATGACAAAAATACTAAGGCTCTATTCCCTGCCACCCGCCACCCAGCGCAGCAATCAGCTGCATGCTGGCGGTCAACCGATCGGCCTGCACATTTAGCAAACTGCGTTCAGCAGTATGTGCATTGGTCAGCGCAGTGCTGACCTGGGTAAAGTCCACCAGCCCTGCGGCATACTGGCTTTCAATCAGCCGCAAGGCATCCCGGGCTGCCGCCAGCGCTTCAGTCTGCACCTGCTGCTCCTGCTCCAGACTGGCCAGTTGCACCAGGGCATCCTCAACTTCGGCAATGGCTTCCAGTGTGGTTTGACGGTACTGCGCGACCCGCTGATCGTAGGCGGCTTCGGCCTGTTGCAGCTTGGCACGGCGTGCGCCTGCGTCAAATAAACGCAAGTCCAGCTGCGGGCCCAGCGACCAGAAACGGTTGGGCGTACTCAGCAGCCCGCCCCAGGCATCGGCGCTGTAACCGCCCCGTGCACTCAAATTAAAGGTCGGAAAATAGGCCGTTTTGGCCACACCAATCTCGGCATTGGCGGCAATCACCTTGTGCTCGGCAGCAGCAATATCAGGCCGGCGCTCCAGCAGGCTGGATGGCAAACTGTCAGGCAATTCCGGCAGAGCCGGCAGGCCTTGCACAGCTGTCAGTTCAAAACCACTGGCAACCCGGCCCAGCAAAACGGCAATGGCATGCCGGGTGCGGGCACGCTGACTGGCCAGATCCAGCTGCTGGGCCTGGCTGCTTTTCAGCTGGGTGAGCGACTGGCTGACATCGGCACGGGTGACCATACCGGCCTGATAGCGGCTTTCGCTGATACGCAGCACCCGCTGATAGGCCTCGATATTGGCCGCCACAATGCGCAACTGCTCGTCCAGGCTGCGCAGCTGAATATAGTTTTGCACCAGCAGGCTTTGCTGGCTTAACCGCAGCGCTGCCCAGTCGGCGGCACTGGCTTCCAGCCGTGCCTGGCCGGCTTCAACCTGCCGGCGTACCTCGCCCCACACATCCAGCTGCCAGCCCAGACCCAGCTCCACGCCACGGTTTTTCCTGATGTCCTGATCAGCCTGCTGCGCCCGGCTCTGGCTGGCCTGCCCGGTCAATTGCGGGAACAGTGCCGAACGGCTGCCGCCCAGTGCCGCACGGGCCTCGCGCCAGGCCGCTTCGGCAGCGGCCAGACTCTGGTTGCCCTGCTCCAGCTCGGCCAGCAGGTCATTGAGCTGCGGATCGGCATACAGCTGCCACCAGTCGCTACTATCGACCACGCCAGGCGCTGCGGCTTTCCAGCCGCCCTTGCCGGCCCAGCTTTGCGGCAACTCCTGCGCCGGCCGCTGGTAATCCGGCCCAGCCTTACAACCGGCCAACGCCACCACCAGCACCAAGGGCAACCACACACGGGACACCTGCATCATCAGTTTCTTTCCTCACGGCCCGGCATAAAAAAACGCAGCATACCTGCTATGCTTGCGCCTCCCAAATTTTTTACCCTTGTTTTACCCAAACCACCCTGTTTTACGGTGAGTTACACACAGGAAAACCGACCCATGAAGCTGGAAGTTGCCCTTGAATGGTTTAAAAACCCCGACCACCTGCCCTTTATTGCCGGCATCGAACTGGGCTGGTTTGCCGAAGCGGGTCTGGATGTACGACTGATCGAACCGGACGACCATTACGACGGTCTGGCCGCCACCCTGCGTGGTGAAATAGCCTTTGCCTGCAACGAGCCGCTGCACATGATTGATGCCGCCCGCCCCGGCCTCAAGGCGCTGGGCTGTTTCTTTGAAACCGATGGCGGCATTTTGCTCAGGCGCGATGCCACCCAGGCCCTGCTCAACGGTGACCGTATTCGGCTGGCCTCGCCGGTGGCGGGTGAAATCACCGACGACATTGCCGTGGAAATACTGCGGCGCTGGTGTGCAGCCCAAAACCGGCCCTTTGATGCCACCCAGGTGGAAATTTGCCCTGCCGGTTTCGAGCACCTCAACAACCTGCAGGCAGGCTATGACGGTGCCTGGCTGTGTTTTTACAACTTCGAAGGCATCGAGGCCCAGCACCTCGGTGTCGACACTGTTTTCATCAGCACCGGCGAAGCCGGCCTGCACAATTTTTCCGCACTGGAGCTGTTTACCGGCGAGCAGTTTTTGCGGGAGCACCCGGAGATGGTCGAGCAATTTGTACAGATTTTGTCCCGGGGGGCTGCCGCCTGCCGGAACGATGTGGCGCTGGCCACCCGGCTCTGGTACCAGCACAGCGGTGAAACCGCCAATAGCATGAGCGACGCCATTATTGCCGATACCTGTACCCGGTTGATCAGCCCGGTACAGCGTGACGCCAGCCGCTGGCATGGCATGTGGCAACAGTTTGACCTGCTGGGTCTGGCGCAGCTGGATGAGGCGGGGTATTACGCTTTGTACGAGCGGTGATTGTTTTTGGCTTGCGGTGTTGTAGCCGGTTCTTGGTGGATGCGGGCTTTGATGTGGTCGGCAGGGTGAGGCCGGAGCAAAGCATCAGCAGCTGTGACGAAGCCTGCTTCGACGCGGCTGCGTCAGCTTTGCGCAGCGTCTGGCCCTGAATGCCACACCGAAGCAAAAGCTACGCAAAACACAGGATGACGGCGCGGGACGGTTTGGTGTTGTTCTGAAAGAGGTCACCCGATCAAGTCGGGTGACGACGGCACTGGGGCAATCCGAAGTAACACTGCGACAGCAGCCCGGCGCAGCCGGGCTACCCTCCCCAACGGCACGGTGTATCCGCAGGCAGGGTAAGGCCGCAGCAAAGCATCAGCAGCTGTGACGAAGCCTGCTTCGGCGCGGCTGCGTCAGCTTTGCGCAGCGTCTGGCCCTGAATGCCACACCGAAGCAAAAGCTACGCAAAACACAGGATGACGGCGCAGGACGGTTTGGTGCTGCTCTGAAAGAGGTCACCCGATCAAGTCGGGTGACGACGGCACTGGGGCAATCCGCAGTAACTGGCATGCGCTATAGCAGTTCGCCCGATTGCTGGTCGGCGTGGTAAGAAGAACGCACCAGCGGGCCGGAGGCGACGTTTTTGAAGCCCATTTTCAAACCTTCCTCGGCGAACCAGGCAAAGGTATCCGGATGCACATAGCGCTGTACCGGCATGTGATCACGGGACGGAGCCAGATACTGGCCCAGGGTGAGCATGTCGATATTGTGTTCTCGCATGCGCTTCATCACTTCAATCACT
>CAZMLX010000217.1:0-3251 GCA_964567275.1 uncultured Thiopseudomonas sp.
GGCGTGATTCGTGACGCTCGGTAGCAATCACATGCAGACCACCGGCCTCGATCACCTGCTGATGGCGGGCCTGCCACTCATCTTTCAAGCGCTGGATATCAGCCTCGGTCGGATTGTCCAGCTTGGCCACTTCGGATTCCCAGTTGCCGCCCAGCACGATGTCGGTACCACGACCAGCCATGTTGGTCGCTACTGTGACGTGACCGGGGCGACCGGCCTGGGCAATAATTTCGGCCTCGGAGCCGTGATGCTTGGCGTTAAGCACCTTGTGCTCGATGCCGGCTTTCTGCATCAGCTGCGATACATACTCGGAGCTTTCCACCGAGGCGGTACCCACCAGTACTGGTCGTCCCTGTTGCTGGCAATGCAGGATATCCTCAATGATCGCCTGAAACTTCTCGGGCTGGCTCAGGTACACCAGATCGTTGAAATCCTGGCGGGCAATCGGCCGATGGGTCGGAATCACGGTAACGTCCAGACCGTAAATCTGGCGCAATTCAAACGCTTCGGTATCGGCCGTACCGGTCATTCCGGACAGCTTGCTGTATAGGCGGAAGTAGTTCTGGAATGTGGTGGAGGCCATGGTCTGGCTTTCCGGCTGGATTTCCAGCCCTTCCTTGGCCTCGATCGCCTGGTGCAGGCCTTCGGACAGACGACGACCCGGCATGGTACGACCGGTGTGCTCATCAACCAGTACCACCTGGCCATCCTGAATGATGTATTCCACGTTGCGATGAAACAGCTTGTGTGCCCGCAGGCCGGAATATACGTGAGTCAGCAGGCCAAGATTGGAAGCGGAGTACAGCGAGTCGTGCTCGCCCAGCAAGCCCAGCCGGGTCAGCTGCTCCTCCACAAACAGGTGGCCGGCTTCGTTCAGCTCAACCTGACGGCTTTTCTCGTCCAGCGTGTAGTGGCCTTCTTCGATAACCACCTTTTCTTCGTTGATGCCTTTTGGCTCTTCTTCAACCTGGCGCTTAAGCGATGGAATCAGGGCATTGATGGTTTTGTACAACTCGGAACTGTCTTCGGCCTGACCGGAAATGATCAGCGGAGTACGGGCTTCGTCAATCAGGATGGAGTCGACTTCGTCCACCACGGCAAAGTTGAGGCCGCGCTGAAACTTGTCCTCCAGACTGAACGCCATGTTGTCGCGCAGGTAATCGAAGCCATATTCGTTGTTGGTACCGTAAGTGATGTCGCTGGCATAGGCGGCGCGCTTTTCATCCGGCGATTGAAACGGCACCACAATGCCGACGCTCATGCCCAGAAATTCATACAGCGGACGCATCCAGTTGGCGTCACGGCTGGCCAGATAGTCGTTGACCGTGACCACGTGCACACCTTTGCCTTCCAGCGCATTCAGATACACGGCCAGGGTGGCCACCAGGGTTTTACCCTCACCGGTGCGCATCTCGGCAATGCGGCCGGCATGCAGGGTCATGCCGCCAATCATCTGCACATCAAAGTGACGCATGCCCATCACTCGCTTGCCGGCTTCGCGTACCACGGCAAAGGCTTCGGGCATAATTTTATTCAGTGACTCACCTTGAGCAATACGCTGGCGAAACTCGTCCGTTTTCTGTTGTAGCTGCTCGTCAGTCAGAGCAATCATCTGTTCCTCATACCCATTGATGACTTGCACCACGCGGTTCATCCGTTTTACTTCACGTTCGTTTTTGCTACCAATGAGTTTTCTGAAAAGGGGAGCGAGCATACAAAAAAAATTCCTGTCAGCCATACCGCACGGGACCATTACGGTACCCTGCAAAAGATTCATTCTACCTGCATTCGACAACGAATGCAGTGTGCAAAGGTAGCAAGATGCTTCGATGTTGCCTGCCCCATCCCAAGTTGCCGGCTTGCGCTATACTGGACAGCATCAAGGGAAACAAGGCACCCGGGCCTCTCAAGGGAGAAGACCATGAACAAAAAGCTCCAGCACACCACACAAATTGTGCAAAGCAGCCTCAAGCTGCGTCAGCTGGTACAGCACGCCAACCAGCTCAGCCACTTACAGACAATCCTGCATCAGCAGGTTTCAGCGGCACTGCAGGAACAAATTTTGCTCGGCGACTATAGCAACGGCGTACTGACCATCCTGGTCAGGGATGCAGTCTGGCTCACACGCCTGCGCTTTCAACAAAACGCCCTGCTCAACAACCTGGCCGCCTACGACGAGTTTGCTGATCTCAAATACATCCAGTACAAGGTCAGCCAGCCTTCCCGGCCAGTCAGCATCCAGCGTAAAAATACGGCCAACCTCAGTGCAACAGCCCGCTCCCATATTCTGCAGTTGGCAGACACCATCGAAGACCCCGAGCTTAGCCAGGCCCTGACCCGGCTCACCCGCAAGCAAGACAGCTAAAGCCCTTTCACTGCGTAAACACCAGGTGCGTTACGCCAAAACCCTTTGTAATCCATACCGTAACCAAAAACATAGCGGTCCGGACAATCAAGGCCGGCAAAATCCGGTGTAAAGGCGGAAACTTTACGAGCATGCAGCTTGTTCAGTAGCACTGCCGTGTAAACCCCGACAGCACCGGCTACCTGACACCAGTCAGCAATGGCTTTCAGCGTGTAGCCTTCATCAAAAATGTCATCCAGTATCAAAACCGTTCTGTCTTTCAAATTGAAAGTCGGCTGCTGTATCCATTTAAGCACGCCACCCTCAATGGCTCCGGCATAGCGGGAAGCATGCAAATAACCGAGCTCCAGCGGAAACTCCAGCCGGGGCAGCAACTGACCGGAAAAAACCAGCCCGCCATTCATCACACAAAGCACCAGCGGGGCCTTGTCTTGCAATTCATGGGTGATCTCCGCAGTAAGCGTCCGGCCATCCCATATTGACTAGATAGTCGTTATCCCTGCTCTGCCCTTTCAGGTTGCCAGTTATGCGGTAGCAGCTCTTGGATAGCGCTATGTTTCTGGGTTGGTAGGCGAGTCAGTACGTCTTTCAAATAAGCATAGGGATCGTGACCATTAAGCTTGGCCGACTGGATCAGCGACATCACTGCCGCAGCCCGTTGGCCACTGCGTAGCGAGCCAGCGAATAGCCAGTTTTTACGGCCCAGTGCCCAAGGACGGATACGGTTTTCCACCTGATTGTTATCGATCGGAATCTCGCCATCGTTCAGGTAGCGCGTCAGCGCAACCCAGCGTTTCAGGCTGTAGTCCAGGGCTTTAGAAATGGCCGAGTTTTCCGGTACTTTTTGCCGATTCAGAATCATCCATTGATGCAGGTTGTCAGCGAT
>CAZMLX010000218.1:0-782 GCA_964567275.1 uncultured Thiopseudomonas sp.
ACGCCAGCCAGCGTGACCAGGTGCAGCAGCAGGGTACTGAAGTTAAATCCGGGGGGCAGTTCAGCGCCATTGCGGACAACGATCTGACGCTGATTTCCAGCAACGTCACAGCCAACAACGAAGCCTACCTGATCGCTGGCGGCAAGGTACAACTGCTGGCCGAACAGGACGTGGACTACAGCTTCTACGAGAAAAAGAGCAAAGGAAGTTTTGGCCGTAAAAGCTACCGCATGAATGAGAGTGACAGCCGTACCGCAGCGGTGTCGTCCATTCAGGCTGCTGGCGAGTTGGCGCTGGTTGCAGGCGAGACCTTGCTGACGCAGGGTGCGCAGCTACAAGCCGGTGAGCAGCTGGCAATGCAGTCAGTCGGAGATATGCTGTTTCTGGCTGCTGATAACAGCAACAGCCGGGCCCGTGCCAAATCCAGCTCTGGCCTGTTGTCCAGCAAGGGTAAAAGCAGCAGCCAAAGCCAGAACTGGCTGACCGGCACCCATATTGAAGCTGACCGCCTGTTGCTGGTGGCGGGGCAGGACCTGCAGGTGAGTGCAGGCGATCTGCGGGCACAAAACGACATGCAGCTACAGGCCGGCCGGGATCTGGAGCTGAACAGCGGTATGGAATATAGCAGTCAGAGCCGGCAAAGTTACTCCAGCAAACTGGGGCTGGGACACTACGGGCTGTTAACCCACACGCAAAAACAGCAGGCAACCAGGCAGGCCAATGCCACCCCGCTGGGCAGTTACCTCAGTGCCGGACACCTGCTGATGCGGGCTGACCGGGAT
>CAZMLX010000218.1:792-3233 GCA_964567275.1 uncultured Thiopseudomonas sp.
CAGCACCCTGATCAGTGAAGGAGACATGAACATTGGGGCGGGTCGCAACCTGAGTATTCTGGCTGCTGACGCCACCTCACAGAGCCAATCCTCGTCCAGCAGCAAGCAAACAGGTGCCATAGGCCAGTGGTGGTTGCCAGCGGTAGGGCAGGTCAAACAAAAAGTCACAACAAAGGATGGCTCCCTGCAGCAAAGCGCAAGCCGGCTGGCTTCGCTGGGCGGAAGCATTGACCTGTATGCCAATGAAACCTATCAACAAACCGGCAGTCAGCTGTTGGCGCTGGACGGCGACATCAATATTCGGGGCAAGCAGGTCAACATTGAGGCCGGTTACAACCTGTTCAACAACAGCGAGACCCGGCGTACCAGCCGTACCGCAGTGGGTGTCAGCCTGAGTGTGCCACTGATTGATGCAGTACACAGCTTGCAACAGCTTGAACGGGCACGGGGGCGAAGCGATGGCCCGCGCTTGCAGGCACTGGCCGTAGCCACCATGAGTTTGCAGGGGTTGAATGCTTATAAACATGCCAAAGCATTGTATGAACGTGACCTGGGTAGCATCAAAGCCAGCCTGAGCCTGGGCCAGAGCAACAGTACCAGCCGGACAGAACAGCAGGGCAGGAGCGTGACGGAAAGTACCCTTATGGCTGCGGGTGATATTCATGTCCAGGCGACCGGCGCAGCAGACAGTGACCTGCAGATTACGGGTAGCCACCTGACTGCCGGCCGGGACATCCGGCTTGAAGCCGACCGCAGCATCCTGCTGCAAGCTGCCGAAAACACCCGTACCCAGAACAGCAAACACAGCGGTAGCGGCTGGGGTGCCGGTGTTGGTTTTGGTCTGGGCAAGGCACAAGGCGGCTTTACGCTGGACCTGTCGGCAAGCCGCTTTGCTGGCAAGTCAGACAGTCGTGATAGCTGGTGGAGCAATACGCAGGTGGTGGCCGGACGGCAACTGCACCTTGAGTCCGGCCAGGATGTCAGTTTGCAGGGTGCCGTGCTTGAGGCGCCACAGATCACAGCCGAAGTGGGAGGCGACCTGACGCTACAGAGTCTGCAAGATACCAGCCGTTACCGTTCCAGCCAGAGCGGTTCCAGTCTGGGTGCCAGCCTGTGCATTCCGCCGTTTTGTGCCGGTACCAGCACCGTCAGTGCCAGCCAAAACACCAGCAAAGCCCGGGGCGACTACGCCAGCGTCAACCAGCAAACCGGCATCCAGGCGGGTGACGGTGGTTTCCAGCTAACGGTTGCCGGTAAAACCGAACTAACCGGCGCTGTAATTGCCAGCAGCGAACAGGCAGTGCAGGACGGCCTCAACCGGCTGGAAACTGGCATCTTGGTGGTGAGTGATGTGCACAATCACGCACGAGCCAAAGCCAGCAGTAGTGGTATGACCTTGACTAATGAGACCTTTACCAGAGGTAAATATGGTGCGATTAAAACCTTGGCAGGCAATGAGCTGGATAGTGGCACTGCCAAAGAATATTCTTCAGGACAGAGTTTGAGCGCTATTAGTGAAGGGGGAATCTTGATTAGAGATGAAAAAGGTCAGTTGGATTTGACCGGCCAAAGCGCAGAGGAAACCTTGGCCTTGTTAAGGCGTGATACCAGTAATACGCATACTGCTGCTGAACGCATTAATATTAAAAAATTGGAGCTCGATGCCGAGGCGCAGAGAATTGTCAGGCAGGCTGTTTTTGCCGAGGCGATCAAACTGACTGATGAGGCTTATCGGGTGATGTTCCTCGAAGAAGCGGTGATGTATGCCGTTGAGCGTGATGAGGAAGGTAAATTAAAATTTGACGAGAATGGTCATGCCGTTGTCCGCGAGCTTTCGCAAAGTGAAAAAGAAAGTCTTAGTCCGGATGACCAGCGTATCAAAGTTTTTAATAACGGAATATTCAACGATAAGGAAGCGGCTTTAAATTATACCGGTCAGATGGTGTTGGGCGAGAATGACCGGATTTATCTGATTCATTTCCCCGAGGCTGATAATGTTGTATCCGAGCTTTTGGTGGCTGGCTATCAGAAGTTTATGGAGAATGACTTTTGGGGTTTGGCCAATGCCACACTTGAAGCCAAGGATATAATGCAGCTTTATGGCGATCAAGGGTTAGATATGCTGGGCCATAGTCGTGGTAGCATGACGATCGCCAATGCAATGCAGTCATTAAAAAGGGAAGGCAGTACGGGCACCCTGGAAGAAACCATGGTGTATTTTTTTGGCCCGGCCGCCAATGCGGAGTCTGCGGTTGAATTGCTCTATGAATTAAGCAACGGCAAGCAGGATACTATCTATCTGCAAAACCATAAGGATGACTTTGTTGGTAGTTTTATAGGTGGGAATCAAGCAACCTACGACCAGGTGCCGGAAGGCAGCACAAGAGTGAAAGAATGGATTAATATGTTTGGTGATTCGCCAACTGTTCATGCCTGTTATG
>CAZMLX010000219.1:0-3187 GCA_964567275.1 uncultured Thiopseudomonas sp.
TCGTAATCAAAGACGATATCGGCACCAAAGCTCTTGCCGATCCAGTTGCGCTGCATGGTCTTGACCTGTTCGGGCCAGCCGCCCAGCTTGTCCAGATCGGCCAGCAGCTCTTCGGCGTAGGCGGTGATCTTGAAGTAGTACATGGGGATTTCGCGTTTTTCCACCAGCGCGCCGGAGCGCCAGCCTCGACCCTCAATCACCTGCTCGTTGGCCAGCACGGTGTTGTCGACCGGGTCCCAGTTCACAGTGCCCTTTTTCTGGTAGATGATGCCTTTCTGGTACAGGCGGGTGAACAGCCACTGCTCCCAGCGGTAGTAATCGGGCTTGCAGGTGGCCAGTTCGCGTGACCAGTCCAGTGCCAGCCCCAGCTGGTTGAACTGCTTCTTCATGTAGTCGATGTTCTGGTAGGTCCAGGCGGCGGGGGCGACCTTGTGCTGGATGGCGGCATTTTCTGCCGGCATGCCGAACGCATCCCAGCCCATGGGCTGCATCACGTTCTTGCCCAGCATGCGCTGGTAGCGGCTGATTACATCGCCAATGGTGTAGTTGCGCACGTGGCCCATGTGCAGGCGGCCGCTGGGGTAGGGGAACATGGACAGGCAGTAGAAGGGCTCTTTGCTGCTGTCTTCTTTGACTTCAAAGGATTTGTTCTGCGCCCAGAATTGTTGCGCCTGGGATTCGACTGCGCCGGGTTGATACTGTTCTTGCATGACGGAATACGGATTTCTAAAGAAAAAAGGGGAAAAATAATCGGCCAAGCATACAGGAATCGCCGGGCTTTCGCCTATCTGCTTGCGTGGTAAAACGGTCAGGGGCGGGTGGCCGGGCCGTCCTGACCGTGGTGGTCGACCGGTTGCAGCTGGCCCTGTTGCCAGCGCATGACAAAGTTGTGTGCCCGGCCCGAGTGTTCGGGTTTGATGCCCAGCTCCAGCAGGTCGCCATAGAGCTGGGCCCGGTGCAGCCGGACGGGCTGGTCGTTGAGCCAGGCTTTGCCGGTAATCTGCTGGAATTTCTGTTTCAGGCTGACCCGGTACTGGTCGCCGTCCAGGGTGCGCCATTGCCAGCAGCCGGCCACGGGGGCCGGCACCAGCCATTTGTACAGGTTGGTGCTGCCCAGTCGCAGGTGCTGGTCGGGCTTCCAGTCGGCCATGTCGAAGGCGTGGGACACGATGCGGGTGCCGGGTTTGAGCTCTTCCAGCAGGCGTGGCCTCAGCTCCACATTGACCATGTCGAGCAGATACAGGGTGACGACGGTGGCGTCGCTGAAGTCGGCCTCCAGCAGATCGGCCTCGATAAAGTCGGTCATGTTTTCGACCCTGCTGTTGCCGGCCAGCTCCATGGCTTCGGCAATGCGCATTGGATCCATGTCGATACCAATGCCGCGGGCACCTCGCTCCAGGGCGGCGGTGACCACAATGCGGCCATCGCCACAACCCAGATCGTAGAGCAGGTCGCTGCGGCGTACTTCGGCAAATTCCAGCATGGCCTGCACGATGCGGGTGTCTGTTGGCACATAGGGAACATCCAGCAGCAGTTCCGGTGGCTCGCTGTCATGGCCGGAAAAGTCCAGATCGGAAAAATCAGGATTGGACAGCCATAGATCCTGGTCTGGCAGATGACCGGTGTCATCGTCAAACAGGGCCAGCAGGTCAGGATCGATATGAGATTTGTCGAACACGGTGCGCACCCGGAATATTGAAGGATGGAGGCAATAGTTTACCGGTTATTGATTTTTCGGGCCAGTTTGGCCTTTTTTTATGCTTTTTTTATCTGGTTAAGGATGCCTGGGCTGGTGTGGCTGGTGTCGAAATGCCTTGATCTACCTTGGTATATAATTCTCATCATTATTTCTAAACTGTGAACTGCGCACGTTACAAGATTTTAAAATTTGGTAAGGTGACGCCCAAGCCATCAGGGACGGTGGGTGCTCTCACAAGGGGCCTAGCATGGACGCGCTTTATTCTGACGGGGCAGCCAAACAGGCTGCCCCGTTTTGTTTGAACCGGTCACCGCAGTACCCGGGCGGGTGCCGGACCGGCACAGCGACCGAAGATCCGTTATTTCCATATCGCCAAACGGTTTTGCACGGTGCTTGACCCCGTCCGGTGGCATGGGCATGCTTGACCGCATTTCCCGCTTTGCCTGATTGAAGAGAGCAGCCATGAAACTGGAAACCCTTGCCATCCATGCCGGTTATAAATCCGACCCGACCACCCGGTCGGCGGCAGTACCGATTTATCAGACCACCTCTTACACCTTTGATGACACCCAGCACGGTGCCGACCTGTTCGATCTCAAGGTGGCGGGCAATATCTACACCCGCATCATGAACCCCACCAACGATGTACTGGAACAGCGCATTGCGGCGATGGAAGGTGGTGTGGCGGCGCTGGCAGTAGCGTCCGGCATGGCTGCGATTACCATGAGCATCCAGGCGATTGCCGAGGTGGGCGACAACATTGTGTCCGTGTCCAAGCTGTATGGCGGCACCTACAACCTGTTTGCCCACACGCTGCCGCGTCAGGGCATTGAAGTGCGCTTTGCCGAGCATGACGACATTGCCGCGCTGGAAGCCCTGATTGACGACAAAACCAAGGCAGTATTCTGCGAAACCATCGGCAACCCGTCCTGTGCGCTGGTGGACATCGAAGCGCTAGCCGCTGCCGCTCACCGCCATGGCGTACCGCTGATTGTGGACAACACCGTGCCATCGCCGGCGCTGTGTCGCCCGATTGAGCATGGTGCCGATATCGTGGTGCATGCCCTGACCAAATACATCGGCGGCCACGGCACTACCATCGCTGGTGCGATTGTTGATTCCGGCAAATTCCCCTGGGCAGAAAACAAGGAACGCTTCCCGCTGCTCAATACCCCCGATGTGTCCTACCACGGCGTGGTGTACACCGAAGCCTTTGGTCCGGCAGCCTTTATTGGCCGTTGCCGCGTAGTACCACTGCGCAATATGGGCGCGGCGCTGTCGCCGTTTAACGCCTTCCAGATTATGCAGGGCCTGGAAACCCTGTCGCTGCGCATGGAACGCCACTGCGAAAACGCACAAAAGGTCGCCGAATACCTCAAGGCGCATCCGATGGTCGAATGGGTCAACTACGCCGGCCTGCCGGATCACCCGGAACACGCACTGGCGCAGAAATACTACGGCGGCAAGCCGTCGGCGATTCTCAGCTTC
>CAZMLX010000220.1:0-3159 GCA_964567275.1 uncultured Thiopseudomonas sp.
AAACTCTTTTTTGCCCGGTTCGTATTGCAACACCCTTGGCAGCACTTTGACCATGCCTCGCAGGCAATGCAGCTGCGGACCCAGTAAAAAAAGCTTGTCAGCAGAGGCGTCCGGTTTGAGCTTGCGTGCCAGAGCTGCATCCGACAGCCCCGAATAGTAGCCCAGCCGCATGAAAAACCCTTTGCCACGCTCCATTCCCAGGGTCGAAACAATTTCCTTGCGGAAGCTGGCCAGTGCGCCCAGGCCCATCAGCAGGGTGCGCTGCTCGGCCAGCCATACCTTGCCTTCTTCCGGCTTGAACCGCAGATTTTCCAGCAAATACTTGAAATCCAGAAACTCTAAATTCGCCACAATCAGACCACTTCCATCATCAGCGCACCGCCACTGCGGCAATCAGGCTTTCCAGGAAAAACCTTGTTTATAAATATTTTATCCGGGCAAAAAAGCACCCTCTCATACCTTGCAACAGCCGTTGAGGGTGCTACCCCGGCCGGGTTATGTCAAGTCGGGACACAGTATCTACAGCTGGCTATCGACCTGCAAGCCGTCACTAAAGTCACTGCTGCCAGGCGACACTTAAAAGCAACATAAAACGCAAAACCGGAGCCATGGCTCCGGTTTTGCTGAACCACTGGCTGGTATTACAGGGCAGTAACAAACTTGACCGTCACCCTGTCGCCAGCGGGGTTGTAGCTGGGCGTTGCGCCATGAGAGAACAGCTGCCCACGGCGCCCACTGGAGCAGCCCGTGCCTTGTGACCACTCAGCTTGTCAACCATGGCCTGCTCCAAAACACAAAAACCGCTTAAAAGCGGTTTGTGTGTATTCATCCAAAGCTTAAAAGCTGCGGGCTGATGACTGATCAGGCAGATAACGTTTGGCCTGCAGGTAAGCTTTGCTCCAGTAAGCCGAGTCCAGATGGTCCATGCGTACCTTGCCGCCGGTGGACGGCGCATGCACAAAGCGTCCGTCGCCTACATAGATGCCGGCATGGCTGACACCACGGCCGCCATTGGTGGCAAAAAATACAATGTCTCCGCTACGCAGCTTGTCCTTGCCAATGACCGGCGCTTTCAGCTGGATCATCTCGCGGGTACTGCGTGGCAACTTCATGCCCAGCGAGTCGGCAAATACATAGCCGATCAGGCCACTGCAATCAAAACCGGTTTGTGGCGAACTGCCGCCCCAGCGGTAAGGGGTACCAATCAGGGCCATGGCCCGCATCAGGATATCGTCAGCCATCTGATGGCGGGACAACACCTCTTCCATGCTGGCTGTCGACTTCTTTTCAACCACCTGCGGCCTGCTTTCAGGCTTTGCCTGCAATGGCTTGCCTGCTGCCTGGCTTGCTGGCTGCTGGTGCGCACAGGCTGCTGTCAACAACGCCAGTGCAACCACCAGGAATCGTCCGGTCAGATCCATACTCTATTACCCTGTAAATCCATCCTGCCAGGCCAGTCCTGTTGACTGTCCAAGCATGTCACCCAGCCGGCTCAACGTTCGCCGAAACGGAAATGCCAGGTAACCTTCGGTATATAAATGCTGCAAAGGCACGGATGCCTCCATATGGAGCCGCACTTTACCTTCATACAACTCGTCAATCAAGGCTATAAAACGTCGCACACTGTCATCGGCCGGCGCCAGGGCAGGCAAAATCCGGTCACCGGCGGTCACCTGCCGTACAGCATCCTCAGTGCCCCGGGCAATCCGCACCGCTTGCCGCTGCCCGCCCAAAGCGGGTACCTGCCCCAACAGCAGCACCTTAAACCGCTGTACCAGCTCAATGTAATCACTGGCAGACCGGGGTTGCCCACACAGCGACTGAAAGTCACACCAGAGCACAGTGCCGGTGCAGCCCTGTACGGCCAGCGCCCGTCCGCCCAGCTCGACCACGGCTGGCTGTGGCGGCTGCCCGGTCAGCTGCCGGAACACCGCCGCCAGCGTCCTGCCGGATGCATTGCCGGCCAAATGGAAGCCCGGCAAATCGGCACCGGGCGGGCGGCGATGGTCACGCCCTCCATTCACTTCCAGCACCTGCATGGCCGTTTCAATGGCTGCTATGGCCGGCAAAAAGCGGCTGCGGTTAAAGCCGTCGGCATACAGCTGTTGCGGCGCCTGGTTGGAGGTCATCACCACCGCCAGCCCTTCATCAAACAACTGCTGAAACAAAGGACCCAGCAACATGGCGTCAGCAATATCGCTGATAAAAAACTCGTCAAAGCACAGCACCCGCACCTCCTGCGCCAGCTCCCTGGCCCAGTGTTGCAAAGGATTGGCGGTGCCGGTCAGGCGCAACAGCGCCCGGTGCAGATCCCGCATGAAGTGGTGAAAATGCTGGCGCCGGCCACTACAGGGCACATTGGCGTAAAACCTGTCCATTAACCAGGTTTTGCCACGCCCGGGCGGGCCCCACAGGTAAAGGCTGGCCCCGGCGGTTTGGCCCTGTTGCAGCTGCTCAAACGACCTTTGCAGGGCAGCCACCGCCGCCAGCTGGGCAGCATCCGGACGAAACCCGCCGGCAAGTGCCGCAGCGTGCCATTGCTGCGGTGACTGGGGCATGGTTTTGTTCAAAGCACTCTCCTTGCAGAAATCGCTGCAAAAAATGGCCCGTTAAAATACACTCGGGCATTCGCATCCGCCGCAGTTCGCTGCTGCGACCGGTGACACCGCACCCTGACTGACGCACACAGTGAGTTTACACAATGAACAACAGTACTTCCCTTGCTGAAATGCCCAATGCCGAAGGCTACTTTGGCGTGTATGGCGGCCAGTATGTGCCGCCCGAGCTGAAACAGGTCATGGACGACATCAATGCCGCCTACGACGAAATCCGCCAGACACCCGGCTTTCAACAGGAACTGGCCAGCCTTTATGCTGATTACGTAGGCCGCCCCAGCCCGGTTTTTCACGCCAGACGCCTGTCCGACCAGCTCGGTGGTGCGCAAATCCTGCTCAAGCGCGAAGACCTCAACCACACCGGTGCCCACAAGATCAACCACTGCCTGGGCGAGGCGCTGCTGGCCAAACACATGGGCAAAAAGAAAGTGATTGCCGAAACCGGTGCCGGTCAGCATGGCGTGGCGCTGGCCACCGCCTGTGCGCTGGTGGGCATTCCCTGCGAGATTCACATGGGCCAGGTGGACATCGAAAAAGAACACCC
>CAZMLX010000221.1:0-3113 GCA_964567275.1 uncultured Thiopseudomonas sp.
ATCGGGCGAGCACAGGATGCGGCTGATGCCGTACCAGTCGGCAATGCGGATCAGGGTGCCCAGGTTGCCGGGGTCGTTGAGGCCGTCCAGCAGCATCACCCACTGGCCGGCCGCCGGCAATGGCGCCAGTGACGGCTCGGGCAGCACTGCCAGCGCCAGCACATCCCGGTTGCTGGCCATGCTGCTGACCGAGGTCAGGGTTTCGGCACTGCAGGGCACCGGCGCAACAGCGCAACCGGACCACAGGCCGGCATGCTGGCGGATAAAATCTTCAGTGGCATACAGGGCTGCCACCGGCCAGCCGGACTGCAACAGCTCCAACACTGCCTTGGCACCTTCCACCACAAAACGCTGGCGGGCCTGTCGTTCTTTTTTGCGCTGTAGCGCCCGCAACTCGCGGACCTGATTTTTTGACAGCATGGCTTCCCCGCTTAATGGCTGCGGACGATGGCCGCAAGGTGCAAATTCAGTTGCGGCCGTTACAAGCCAACCGGCTTGCGGCCGGCCAGCGCATGCATCAGGGTGCCGCCGTCAACAGTATCCAGCTCGCCACCCAGCGGCATGCCCTGCGCCAGCCGTGATACCGTAATTTCACTACCGGCCAGGCTCTGGGCAATGTAGTGGGCGGTGGCCTCGCCCTCTACGGTGGCATTGGTGGCCAGGATCAGCTCTTGCAGCCCGCCCTGCCCCGCCAGTGTCAACAGCGCCGGAATGCCGATCTCGTCCGGCCCCAGCCCGTCCAGCGGCGACAGCAGGCCGCGCAGCACAAAATAACGGCCACGGTAGCCGGTCTGCTCAAATGCCAGAATATCCTGCGGGCCCTGCACCACGCAGAGCTGGCGGGCATCACGACGCTCGTCCCGGCAAATGCCGCACAATGGCTCTTCGCTCAGCGTGCGGCACTGGCGGCAGTGGTCAACCCGCTCCAGTGCCTGCTGCAAGCTGTGCACCAGCCGGTTGGCACCGGTACGGTTGCGCTCCAGCAAGTGCAGCGCCATGCGCTGGGCCGACTTTTGGCCAACCCCGGGCAACACCCGCAGCGACTCCATCAAATCCCGCACCAGCGGGCTAAAGGACATGGTTCAGTCCTGCCCTTAAAACGGCATTTTGAAGCCGGGTGGCAGCTGCATGCCCGCAGTCATGCCGGCCATGCCGTCCTGGCTGGTTTTTTCCACTTTGCGTACGGCGTCGTTGACTGCGGCAGCCAGCAGGTCTTCCAGAATTTCTTTGTCTTCCTGCATCAGGCTGTCATCAATGCTGACCCGGCGCACATCGTGACGACCGGTCATCACCACGGTCACCATGCCGCCACCGGACTCGCCGGTTACCTCGGCGTTGGCCAGTTCTTCCTGCATTTTCTGCATTTTTTCCTGCATCATCTGCGCCTGCTTCATCAGGCCTGCCATGCCACCTTTCATTGGTTATTCCTCTCTATATCAAACGGGTTCCAGGGGGTGAATGCTGCCGGCCACGATGCGGGCGGCAAATGTACTCAACAGGCCCTGCACCACGGGGTCCTGCTCAATGGAGTGTTCGGCATCCGCCTGTTGGCGGGCTTTGCGCCGGGCGTGGGCCAGCGCCGGGGTTTCCTGGCCGGGTTCCTGCACCCGGATCTCCAGTTCAACCGGCTGGTCCAGAATCTGGTTCAGGCTGTCATTGATGCGCTTTTGCTGCGCTGCGTTAAACAAGGCGCTGTGTTGGGGGTCCAGGTACAGCAGCCAGCGCTCGCCCTCAGCCTCAATCAGGCTGCAGTGGCGCACAATGTTGCCGGTCATGCCGCTCAACCCCAACTGGCCGCACAGATCCAGCCAACGGGCGGCCAGACCACTGGCCGGCGGAATTTCCGGGCGCAGGTCGGTTTGCTCCTGGTCCTGTTGCAACGCCGTCAATTCGGCGGCATCCGGCATCCAGCCGGCCCATGTATCGGGACTCTCGTCAGCACCCTCATCAGCCTGTTCATCAGCACCATCATCCGTGCTGTCGGCGTCACCGGGTTCAGCCCACAACGGACTGGCCGTTTCAGGCATGACAGCAACTGCGGTCTCAGCCAGCCCGGCCGCTGGCTGCTCCGCTACCGCCTCCGGCATCACCGGCGGACTGGCAACCACGCCCGGTTGTTCTTCCCAGGGTGCCAACTCTGGCTCTGGCTCTGGTTCTGCTTCGGGCTCAATGACAACAGGCGCTACCACGGCAGCAGCTGTCACCACAGCCGTCGCTGCAGTCACCGGTGCCGCAACAACCGGCGCAGGCTCGGGTTCGGAGTCGGCCTGTTGCTGTACCGGCTGACTGTCGCCGGCGACCGTTCCGGCATTCAAACGGGCACGGGGTGCACCCGGCAGGCTGACCGGTCGAAACGCCAGCATGCGCAACATCACCATTTCAAAGCCATCCCGGGCATCCGGTGCCAGCGGCAAGTCACGACGACCATGCAGCGCCACCTGATAATAAAACTGGGTTTCCTCGGGCGTGAGCGACTGCGCCAGCTGCAAAATCTGCTCACGGTCGCCCTGGCCATTGTCCACCGCATCCGGCAACACCTGGGCCACCGAAGTGCGATGCAACACGCCCAGCAATTCGCCCAGCAGGCTCATCCAGTCCGGCCCCAGTTCGGCCAGCTGCCGAATAGCCTGCAACAGGGCGGCAGCATCACCGGCCAACAACGCCTGCAACACGCCAAACACCTGCCCCTGATCCAGGGTGCCCAGCATGGCCCGCACATCTTCAGCCAACACCTGGCCCTGACCAAAGGCCACCGCCTGATCGGTCAGGCTCATGGCATCACGCATCGAGCCATCCGCCGCCCGGCCCAGCAACCACAGCGCCTGCTCTTCAAAGGCAATCTGCTCGGCCGTCAGCACATGGGACAGATGTTCGACAATAAATTCCGGAGGCATGTTTTTCAGGGAAAACTGCAAACAGCGTGACAAGACCGTGGCCGGCAGTTTTTGCGGATCGGTGGTGGCCAGCAGAAATTTGACGTGGGCCGGCGGCTCTTCCAGCGTTTTCAACAGGGCGTTGAACGAGCTGGTCGACAGCATGTGCACTTCGTCAATCAGGTAGACCTTGTAGCGGCCACGGCTGGGCATGTATTGCACGTTGTCCAGCAGCTCGCG
>CAZMLX010000222.1:0-3078 GCA_964567275.1 uncultured Thiopseudomonas sp.
CGAACAGTCAAACCGCTCGATTTTGACTTTGCCGCCACTGGTGGAGGCAATCAGGTCGTCCAGGTCCTGGAACAGCAGCCAGTCAGCACCAATCAGCTGGCAAATCTCGTCGGCACTGCGGTTATGGGCAATCAGGTCCTGCACGCTGGGCATGTCGATCCCGTAGACATTGCGATGACGCACCTCCGGTGCGGCGGAGCAGAAATAGACCTTTTTGGCTCCGGCGTTGCGGGCCATCTGGATGATTTCCTCACAGGTGGTGCCCCGCACAATGGAGTCGTCCACCAGCATCACATTTTTACCCTTGAATTCCAGTTCGATGGCGTTGAGCTTTTGCTTGACCGACTTTTTGCGCAGTGCCTGGCCCGGCATGATGAAGGTGCGACCGATGTAACGGTTTTTCATAAAGCCTTCGCGGTACTTGACGCCCAGGGCATGTGCCAGCTCCAGGGCCGAGGTACGGCTGGTATCGGGGATGGGAATGACCACATCAATGTCATGGTCGGGGCGCTCCCGCAGAATTTTCTTGGCCAGCATTTCACCCATTTTCATCCGTGCCTTGTACACCGAGATGCCATCGATAATGGAGTCGGGGCGGGCCAGGTAAACATGCTCGAAAATACAGGGGTTGAGTTGCGGATTGCGGGCGCACTGGCGGGTGTGCAGCTGGCCGTCTTCGGTGATGTACACGGCCTCGCCCGGTGCCACATCCCGGATCAGGCTAAAGCCCAGCGCATCCAGTGCCACACTCTCGGAGGCGATCATGTATTCGGTACCGGCTTCGGTTTCACGCTGGCCAAACACGATGGGGCGAATGCCGTGCGGATCACGGAAACCCACCACGCCGTGACCGGTGATCATCGAGACCACCGCATAGGCACCACGGCAGCGCTCGTGGACACGGCTTACCGCATGAAAAATGTCGTCGGGACTGGGTTGCAGCGCACCACCCTGCCCCAGCTCGTGGGCAAATACGTTAAGCAGCACTTCGGCATCGGAGTTGGTGTTGATATGACGCAGATCGTCTTCGAACAGCTCCTTGGCCAGCTGGCGCATGTTGGTCAGGTTGCCGTTTTGCGCTAGGGTAATGCCATAGGGCGAGTTGACATAAAACGGCTGGGCCTCGGCGGTGCTGGCACTGCCTTCAACCGGGTAGCGCACATGGCCAATGCCAATCTGGCCCAGCAGCTCTTTCATGTGCCGGGTGCGGAACACGTCCCGCACCAGTCCGTCGGCCTTGCGCAAAAAAAGTCGTCCCTGCTTGCTGGTCACCATGCCGGCGGCGTCCTGGCCGCGGTGTTGTAATACAGTCAGGGCGTCATACAGCGACTGATTGACTTCTGACTTGCCGACGATTGCGACTATACCGCACATGTTGATTACCTTAATGACCTGTAAGTGGATGCTGCTACGTCTGTTGCCGGATACAGGAACTGTCAGCCAGCGCCGGCATTGCCGAGCACCAGATTTTTTGACCAGTCTGCGACCAGCAAGAAGTGGGGAATCAATACCGACTCGCGCCACCAGGGATCGTTAATGGCTGGCGACAGGCTGAGAATGCCCACTGCCACCACCACCAGCAGCGCACCCCGGGCTGCACCGAAAAACATGCCAAGAAAGCGGTCTGTGCCACCCAGCCCGGTGGCACGCACCAGCTGGCCCAACAGAAAATTGACCAGACCACCGACCACAAGGGTGGCGACAAACAGCAGGACGCAGGCAGCCATCACCCGCAGCGACGGCATCTCGATGTAGGGGGTCAGATAAACGGCCAGATCACCGCCAAACATCCAGGCGACGATGCCGGCCACCAGCCAGGTGACCAGCGACAGGGCTTCCTTGACGAAACCTCGCATAAGACTGATGACGGCCGATACGCCGAGGACGGCAAAAATCACGCCATCCACCCAGTTAAATGACACCTTTGGTGATCCCGCTGGTAAAAGAAGAATGGATTTTAACAGAGCCAGCCCGGCGCCGCTAAAAAATTATGCAGCCCCGTCTGTCGACGGGGCCGGTATCAGGGCTGGTAACGCACCACAAAACAGTCTTGCCCGTCACGGGTTTTCAGCTGTTTGCACATGGCCTGGGCTTCGGCCTCGCGGATCAGCGGGCCGATGAATACCTTGTGTACCCCGTCGGCGCTACGAATATAGGCCGAGTAATGACGGGCCTGGTAGCTGTTGCGCAGTTTTTCCGCATTGGCCAGGCTGCCCAGGCTGCCCAGCTGGATCGCCCAGGACTCGGGTACCCGGGTTGGCGCAACGGGTTGGCTCGCCACCGGCGCAGCCGGTTTGGTCTCTACAACCGCTGGCGTCGGGTGGGTGTCCGGCTTTTTCTCGGGAACAACCGCAGGTGCCTGTTGCACCGGCGCTTCAACCACGACCGGTGGTGCCGGTGGCGTGACCGGAGCTACCACGGGTGCAGGTGGCACCACAGGCTCGGGGGCGTGGTCAATAAAGGTGTAGGTTTCCGGTTCTGGCTCAGGCTCGGGCGGCAGCACCACCGGTGCAATCTCCAGTTCTTCAACCGCCTCAACCGGATAGGCCGGCGGCTCGGGCAACCGGGGCATGGGTGGTGCCTCGACCCGCACCGCTGGCAACGCCGGCTCATCCTTGCTCTTGAACAGCATCGGCAAAAAAATGATGGCAAGGGCAACCAGTACCAGCGCACCAATAATGCGCTGCTTGAATTTGTTGTCACTTTCACTCATGTCATGTGTTCCTTGAAAACACTGTCAGACCGACAGTTTCAGATGCTCCAGCGCCTGCGCAACGGTAAAAAACGAGCCGAACACCAGAATCTGGTCGCCCCCGGCACTGGTCTGCAACTGATGCTCCAGCGCCTGGGCAATATCATCATGGCCACTGACCTGCTCGCCAGCATCGTGTAGCAGCTGTTGCAATTGCGCTGCCGGCAAGCTGCGTGGCGTAGGCAGGCTGCTGACCGCCCAGCTGTCGAAACAGCCTTGCATGGCGGCAATGACTCCGGCTACATCCTTGTCGGACAGGGCACCAAATACCGCATGGCGCCGGCCAGTCAAAGGTTGCTGCTGCAGCCAGTGACGAATATAAACAG
>CAZMLX010000223.1:0-3048 GCA_964567275.1 uncultured Thiopseudomonas sp.
GATCAACCTGCTCGACACCCCCGGCCACGAAGACTTCTCCGAAGACACCTACCGCACCCTGACCGCAGTGGACAGTGCGCTGATGATGATCGACGGTGGTAAAGGCGTCGAGCCGCGCACCATTGCGCTGATGAACGTCTGCCGTCTGCGCGACACGCCCATCATCAGCTTTGTAAACAAGCTGGACCGAGACATCCGCGATCCGATCGAATTGCTGGACGAAATCGAGGACGTGCTAAAAATCCAGGCGGCACCCATTACCTGGCCGATTGGCTGCTACCGCGAGTTCAAGGGCGTCTATCACCTGACCAAAGACTGCATTTACGTCTACACCCCAGGTCACGGTCACGAACGTACCGAGGAAAAAGTGATCCAGGGACTGGACAGCGACGCAGCCCGTGCGCTGCTGGGCAACATGTACGACAGCTTTCTGGAAGAACTGGAACTGGTACAGGGCGCCTGCCACGAGTTTGATCACGAGGCGTATCTGCGTGGCGAAATGACCCCGGTATTTTTCGGTACCGCACTGGGCAACTTTGGCGTCAACCATGTGCTGGATGCCTTTGTTGACTGGTCGCCCGAACCGCTGTCACGCATGACCCAGGACCGGGAAGTCAAACCGGTTGAAGAAACCTTCAGCGGTTTTGTGTTCAAGATTCAAGCCAACATGGACCCGCGCCACCGCGACCGTATTGCCTTTATGCGCGTATGCTCCGGCAAATACGAACAGGGCATGAAGATGCGTCATGTGCGCATCAAAAAAGACATCAAGATTGCCGATGCGCTGACCTTTTTCTCCAGCGACCGCGAGCGGCTGGAAGATGCCTACGGCGGCGACATCATTGGCCTGCACAACCACGGCACCATCCAGATTGGCGACACCTTTACCGCCGGCGAAGAAATGCAGTTTATTGGCATTCCGCACTTTGCGCCCGAGCTGTTCCGCCGTGTGCGCCTGAAAGATCCGCTCAAATCCAAGCAATTGCGCCAGGGTTTGCAGCAACTGGCCGAAGAAGGCGCTACCCAGGTGTTCTTCCCGCAGCGCAGCAACGACATCATCCTTGGTGCCGTGGGCGTGTTGCAGTTTGACGTGGTCGCCAGCCGCCTGAAGGAAGAATACAAGGTGGAGTGCAGCTACGAGGCCATCAGTGTGTGGTCTGCCCGCTGGGTCACATCGGATAACGCCAAGAAGCTGGACGAGTTCAAGGACAAGGCGTATGAGCATCTGTCCGTGGATGGTGGCGGTCACCTCACCTACCTGGCCCCTACCCGGGTCAACCTGAGCCTGATGGAAGAGCGCTGGCCCGACATCCAGTTCCATGCGACACGGGAGCATCATTAATTTAGCTACCGTGATTCCGCCGCTCCGCCCGTCATTCCGCACGGAACGAAGTGAAGTTGCGGAATCCAGCTGTTGTGGTAGGAGAGCTGATGTCTTGCGGTGTTGGGTCAGGGTGTTGCCTGTGCTGCGGCTACGTTTCGGCGCCGAAGCAAGCTTCGTCACCTCACTGATGCCTGGCACAGGCAGCACCCTGACCCGGATACACCGCGTACGGGGTGGAGGGACGGGCCCGGCTTTGCCGGGCGGCTGCGTCAGTCCACGCGGAACCACTTCCGCCGTCATTCCGCGCGCAACGCAGTGGAGTCGCGGAATCCAGCTTTTGTGGCGAGGGTGTGATGTCTTGCGGTGTTGGGGCGGGGTGCCGCCTGTGCTGCGGCTACGTTTCGGCGCCGAAGCAAGCTTCGGCACCTCACTGATGCCTGGCACAGGCAGCACCCTGCCCGGATACACCGCGTACGGGGTGGAGGGACTGGCCCGGCTTTGCCGGGCGGCTGTCGCTGTGTGGGTTGCCGGATTTTTTCTATAAAGCCCTAAGGCCGCTATCAACGGTACAAACGCCCGGCAATCTAAAGCTTCGTACTGTTCGACACACCAAACTAGCGCCCTTCCAGCATGAGCCTGCGCAGCTGCCGTTCTTCGCGCATGAGGTAAAGGATAAAAACCTGCTCGCCATCCTCACGGTAGAAAATCCGGCAGGGTGGGACCACGATTTCCCTGTATACGGAATGAGCCAGCTCTGGCGGGATTCGTCCGGAGCGAGGAAAGTCTGCCAGGCGCCCGGTCTTGTTGAAAATCGTCCGTACCAGATCACTGGCAGCGACGGGGTTATCCAGCGCGATGTACTCGGCGATGGCATCCAGTTCTTGAAGGGCAGGCTCGGTCCAGATTACTTGAGCCAT
Organism: uncultured Thiopseudomonas sp.; assembly: GCA_964567275.1. GTDB lineage: Bacteria > Pseudomonadota > Gammaproteobacteria > Pseudomonadales > Pseudomonadaceae > Thiopseudomonas. Next base: position 2,242 of record CAZMLX010000223.1, read on the forward strand.
TTGCTCATTTTCTCCCTGGCCTCACTCTGGCTGTACGTTCTTCCCTCAAGTACAGCACGCTCTCCCCGTGAGAGCCCCTCCAGCAGCTCAAGCCTGCGCTGCATAAATTCGTAATCCTGCACATCCACCAGATAGGCGGATGGCTGACCATGCTCCGTAATCAGTACCGGCTCTTTGGACAGACGCAGGTCTGCCAGAATCTTGGTGGCCTGGCGCTTAAGGTTGGTAACCAGCTCAACTTTCATGGATTCATCCGCAATCAGACTGGAAGTGACACTATAGTGGTACTTTCCGATACCAACAAGCACTGCACCTGGCACCCATCTCGTCATTCCGTCAATGCTCCCGCCCCGTCATTCCGAGCGGAACCACTTCCACCGTCATTCCGCGCGCAACGTAGTGGAGTCGCAGAATCCAGCTTTTGTGGCGAGGGTGTGATGTCTTGCGGTGTTGGGTCAGGGTGTTGCCTATGCTGCGGCTACGTTTCGGCGCCGAAGCAAGCTTCAGCACCTCACTGATGCCTAGCACAGGCAGCACCCTGCCCGGATACACCGCATACGGGGTGGAGGGACTGGCCCGGCTTTGCCGGGCTGCTGTCGCTGTGCTGGTTGCCAGACTTTTACCCGCTATCAGCCTATTGCAAAATCATCACAAATCACGTCAGCCTGTTTGTAAGATCATAACAGCGCCACTCACAGTGCGAACGTCCGGCAATCCAAAGCCATCTGCTGTGCAACGCACCGGACAAGCTGCTTGATGAATAACGCATCAAGCTCTTTTCGGGATACTGGCTGCCAAGTCTCTATG
>CAZMLX010000224.1:0-2996 GCA_964567275.1 uncultured Thiopseudomonas sp.
TGGTGCCCGGAACCGGAATCGAACCGGTACGAAGTTACCTTCGAGGGATTTTAAGTCCCTTGCGTCTACCTATTCCGCCATCCGGGCAGGATGACTACTGGCCGGTACTGGGCCGGCTGCAGGGGCGAAAATATATAGGGTTTGCCACCGCTAAGCAAGGTACTTGCCCGTTTGCCTGTGATGCGGGTCGCTGTATTGTTAAAAAGGCAACTTTATTATCAGTTTTACCCTGTTGCCCCGTTTACTTACAGCAACAAACACGTAATATATGCGCTAGTCGGCCTGCCCTTGGCAGGCTGCATCCATGGCAACCCATTTCTATAGGGGAACACAATGAAAACTGCTCTGAAAATCTCCGCTCTGGCTCTGGCTGGCGTTCTGGCCACTGGTTGTGCTGGTCTGAACAAAGAAGCTGAAACCCGCGTTTCTGCTGCTGAAAGCGCTGCTGCCCGTGCCCAGGCTCGTGCCGACGAAGCATACAACAAGGCTAACGAAGCCCTGTCTGCTGCTCAGCGCGCTCAGCAAACTGCTGACGAAGCTAACGAGCGTGCACTGCGTATGCTGGAAAAAGCAAGCCGCAAGTAATTGTGGTTTCGCTTGACGGCTAATGGCGGAGCTTCTGTCCTTAACTGTCTAAAAACCCCGGACCTGTCCGGGGTTTTTTTTGGCCCTGATTCAGCCCTTCCCTGCCATCAACCACAAAAAAAAGCCCCGAAGGGCTTTTTTGTAACAACGAAGCTTACAGCAGTGAACGGCCTTTGCTGGCAGCAATGCGCAGGCGCAGGGCGTTGAGCTTGATAAAGCCGTCGGCGTGACGGTGATCGTAAGCACCTGCATCGTCTTCAAAGGTGGCCACTGCAGTGTCGAACAGGGTGTCGTCGGACTTGCGGCCCACCACAATCACGTTGCCTTTGTACAGTTTCAGGCGCACCACGCCGTTTACGCACGCCTGGGAGGCGTCGATCATCTGCTGCAGCATGTGACGCTCGGGGCTCCACCAGTAGCCGTTGTAGATCATGGAGGCGTATTTGGGCATCAGCTCGTCTTTCAGGTGCGCTACTTCACGGTCCAGGGTGATGGACTCGATGGCACGGTGCGCCTTGAGCATGATGGTGCCGCCGGGGGTTTCGTAACAGCCACGGGCTTTCATGCCGACGTAGCGGTTTTCCACGATGTCGATACGGCCAATGCCGTTGTCGCCACCGACCTTGTTCAGATAGGTCAGCACCTGGGCAGGGCTCATGTCCTGGCCGTCAATGGCCACGATATCGCCCTTGCGGTAGGTCAGCTCCAGGTAGGTTGGGGTGTTGGGGGCGTTTTCCGGAGAAACGCTCCAGCGCCACATGTCTTCTTCGTGCTCGGCCCAGGTGTCTTCCAGCACGCCGCCCTCGTAGGAGATATGCAGCAGGTTGGCATCCATGGAGTACGGCGATTTTTTGCCGTGACGGTCGATCTGGATGTTGTGCTTTTCAGCGTAGGCCAGCAGTTTTTCGCGGGACATCAGGTCCCACTCGCGCCATGGCGCAATCACTTTCACACCGGGCTTGAGCGCATAGGCGCCCAGCTCGAAACGCACCTGGTCGTTGCCCTTGCCGGTGGCACCGTGGGAGATGGCGTCGGCGCCGGTTTCGTTGGCGATTTCAATCAGGCGCTTGGCGATCAGCGGACGGGCAATGGAGGTGCCCAGCAGGTATTCACCTTCGTAAATGGTGTTGGCACGGAACATCGGAAATACGAAGTCACGTACAAACTCTTCACGCAGGTCGTCGATGTAGATTTCCTTGACGCCCAGCGCCTCGGCCTTGGCACGAGCCGGCTCGACTTCTTCGCCCTGGCCCAGGTCAGCGGTGAAGGTGACGATTTCGCACTGGTATTCATCTTGCAGCCATTTGAGGATGACTGAAGTATCCAGACCGCCGGAATAGGCCAGAACCACCTTTTTTACATCGGACATGCGTTGACTCCATTTGAAGAATGCGGCAAACAAAGGCGCCTATTCTAGCGCCGGCGGAAAGGAATTTACAGGGGCAATGCACTGGGCGGCTAGTTGCGCTGGCGACGGGCCTCGATCACGTTGGGCAGCTGGTCAAAGCGGTTGAGCAAACGGCTCAATACATCCAGCGTCGATACCTCGATGGTCAGCTGGATCAGCGCACTGTTGTCCTCTTTGCTGGTGCTGGTATTCAGCGCCACCACATTGACCTTTTCGTTGGACAATACCTGGGTGATGTCGCCCAGCAGTCCGGCCCGGTCATAGGCACGGATCAGCACCTGTACCGGATAGGTTTGTACCGGCTCGCTGCCCCAGCTGACCTGGATGATGCGCTCCGGTTCCCGTTCGGCCAGTTGCAGTACGGTTGGGCAGTCCTGGCGGTGAATGGTGACGCCACGGCCCAGGGTGATGTAGCCGGTAATCGGCTCGCCGGGCACGGGCTGGCAACAGCGGGCCATCTGGGTCAGCAGGTTGCCGACGCCCTCGATGCGGACTTCGTCACGGGACGGGTCCTGCGGTGCGCTGGGTTTGCGGGGTACCAGGTCCAGCGGGCGGCTGCGGGTTTGGCGCTCCAGTTGTTGCTGGGCTGCTCCGGTTGCCTGGGCCATGCGGATATCGCCAGCGCCGATGGCAGCATACAGGTCGTCCCGGGTTTTGAAGTTGAGCCGCTCGGCCAGTTTGTCGAAATCCACCGGGGTCAGCGCCAGCCGGTTGAGCTCCCGCTCCAGCATTTGCTGGCCGTCTTCAATATTGCGGTCACGGTCTTGCAGGCGGAACCAGTGCACCACCTTGGCCCGGGCCCGGGCGGTGTTGACATAGCCCAGGTTGGGGTTGAGCCAGTCGCGGCTGGGGGCACCGTTTTTGCTGGTGATGATCTCCACCTGCTGGCCGGTTTTCAGGTGATAGGTCAGCGGTACGATACGCCCGTCAATCTTGGCACCCCGGCAGTTGTGGCCCACTTCGGTATGCACGCGGTAGGCAAAATCCAGCGGCGTGGAGCCCT
>CAZMLX010000225.1:0-2958 GCA_964567275.1 uncultured Thiopseudomonas sp.
CGTGACCGATGGTGCCCACGTTCAGGTGCGGTTTTGTACGTTCAAATTTTTCCTTGGCCATGCTGCGAACCTCGCAATGATGTTTTAGTGCTGCAGATACGACAAAGGCAGATATCGAAATATCTGCCTTTGTCTTGTTGGAGCTCATGAGCGGAATTGAACCGCTGACCTCACCCTTACCAAGGGTGTGCTCTACCAGCTGAGCTACATGAGCGTAACCTTTACGTTACCTGGAGCGGGCAGCGGGAATCGAACCCGCATCATCAGCTTGGAAGGCTGAGGTTCTACCACTAAACTATGCCCGCATCTAAATCTGGTGGAGGGGGAAGGATTTGAACCTTCGAAGCTTACGCGTCAGATTTACAGTCTGATCCCTTTGACCGCTCGGGAACCCCTCCGTAATGGGGCCGCATTTTGCACTTCAACACAGATACTGTCAAGCATTATCTGAAATTAATTCAATTCAGTACCTGGTGCTGTAATCCCGGAAAGTCGTCAGACAAGCGTTTCAGCATCTGTTCGTCCACCAATCGCCTGCTCAGCGGGTCGATGCGCAGCCAGTAAACGATCTGTTTACGTACTACAGCCTTGATCTGGCTCGCATATCCAGCACTGCGCATACGTTCCTGCATACCCTGCGCCAAGGCTTCTGTCGGATAAATTCCCAGCGATATACCGTTCTCCAGTTCGCCCTGGGTTATCAGAAAAGAATCCAGTTTGCGGGCCTGCAGCTCCCGCAATTGCCTCAGGCTGGCGTTACGTGATGCAAGGGGCGGCATATAAACCCAGTATTCGGTTTCAACCTCATGCTCGGTCTGTGCCCGGTCAGCCCGCACACCCAGCGTCAATAACCGCTGCTCAAGCGCTTCTATGGCGCCCCGGGCTGAAAAGCCGCCCAACAGCAACCCCTCGGTCGCCGGAGGCTCCATCATCGCAGGCTGACTGGTGCGCCCCCTTTCCTTCAATAGTGCAACAGTACGCACATTGCCGGGCAAGCGATGTTCAATTTCAGCCCGCATGTCTCCCGGTGCTGTATTGCGCAACTCATGCCAGGCAAAGTAGCCCGCATTGGCCAGCACCAGAAACAAAAAAATCTTTTTCAACCCTATCTCTCCATGGGTAGGGGCAGAGCCAAGGCCAGCCCATCCAGCACCAGATCCGGACACAGCCTTGCCGATGCCAGCACGCCTTGCACCAAAGGCCCGTCACCACCGGTTACCAGCACCAGGGGCTCAGGCCCGAGCACATCTGTCGCCAACTGATGCTGAACACGCAAAAAACCTTCAAACAGAGAAGCTGTACCGGCATTGATGCAGCCCAGGGTATCGTTGCCCAGTAATCGGCCCTGCGCATAATCGGCCCCGGACAGCCCGGTGGCACCACTCAGTGTCTGCCCTAATGCAGCAAGCCCCGGCGCAATGGCCCCTCCCAGATGAAGACCCTCTTCATTGACATGATCAACCGTCAATGCGCTACCGGCATCGATCACTACAAAGCTGCCCTTATATTGCTGCCAACCGGCCAGCATTGCCAGCCAGCGGTCCACCCCTAGTCGTTCAGGTTGCGCATAAGCATTCCTCAGGCCCTGCTGCCTGGCCACACTAACAGCAACCGCACAGCGACAACCAAGCCTGCTTTCCAGCGCTGCAACAACCTGTCCGCTGCGGGCTTGCCATGAAGCAACCAGGGAGATTCGTGCATAAGCAACATGGATTCCGGTCCCGCTGACAGCTGCCAGCAAGGCCTCTATCCCGACTGCGACTCCCCTGTCCAGCAGAGCGCCACTGGCATCAACCATGCGCCACTTGACCGAAGAGTTGCCAAAATCAAGTTCCAGAATCATCCTGCAACCTCAGCGTGACCTCACCACCTGCAAAACTTTGTATGCCGTCATCGGTATCGAGCCGTAATGCGCCCGTACTGTCAATCCCGACTACCCTGCCTTCAATCCGGTTATCGCCTGATGACACGACCACTGTCCGGCCTTGCCAATGATGGTGCTCTTCCCATTGCCCAATAAAAGCCTGGAAGCCTTGCTTGCGGTTGAGTTCCAGCGCTGCAATCAACTCGTTGGCCATAGCCGCTGCCAGATGGTTGCGAGACAACTGATTACCGGTCTCCAGGCTTATCGAAGTCCAGTCCTGGCTGATTGGCTGAAAGTCCCCATCCATATTGACGTTAATCCCGATGCCTATAATGACAACCCCCTGATCAGCAGGGTCGCCAACCAGCTCCAGCAGAATGCCTGCAATTTTTTTGTCCTGCACCAGAACATCATTGGGCCACTTTAATCCGGCTTGTGGCAGCCCGTGAGCCGCCAATACATTACGTACCGCCAGGCCTGTGATCAAGCTCATGCCTTCTGCCTCACGCAAGCCCCCTGTCAGGGGCCAGGCCAGAGTCAGATACAGATTACTGGCATAGGGGCTGTGCCATATTCTGCCACGCCGCCCCCTACCCTGCCGCTGCTCTTCAGCCAGCACCAAAAAGGCACTGCCATTGTGGCGAACATCCGTTTTGGCCTGCTCATTGGTAGAACCCAGGGTTTGGTATAGATGCACATCCAGCGGCCTATCAAGCCCTGTCCGGATACGTTCGACACACAGGAACTCAACAGGTTGCAATAGCCGGTAGCCCTTCCCCGCTATACGCTCAACCCGATGCCCAGAACGGCTTTCCAGGGCATTGACCCGCTTCCATATTGCGGCACGGGATATGCCGAGCAATTCGCCAAGCTCTTCCCCCGAATGGAAGGCCCCGTCTGACAACTGCCTGAACAGGCCAAAATCAGAGTCTGTCATATTTGCCATTGATATTTCCGTCCTGGCCCTGCAAATACTGTTGCAATGGGTTGCATTGCCTGCTTATTTAAAATCGCCATAAAAAAAGGCCACCCGATTGGGTGGCCTTTTTGCGTTGGGTGCTTGACGATGACCTACTCTCACATGGGGAAGCCCC
>CAZMLX010000226.1:0-2931 GCA_964567275.1 uncultured Thiopseudomonas sp.
AAATAGATGCCAGTGGCTTTGACATTGACCGTTCCATTCTGAAAAAGCAGCTTGGTTTTGATGTGTTTGTTGAGAAGCTGGATGCTTTGTTGGGGTGATGAGCTAAAGCTGACAAGTGCTTATAGATGGCGGGCCGGCGAGCTGACGCTCCGAAGTAAAGTTTTTGTTGGTATGAAAAGGTATTTTTCTTGCTTTTTGGTGTGCGATTGGTACTATTTGTGCCAATTGCGCCCGAGCCCCTGTTAACCAGTTTACTGGTTATTATGCTCGGGCCTTCTTGTTTCGGGGACGTGGTTTTGAAGGATCTTAAGCCATTCAAGGATTATCAGGAGCTGGCGCAGCTATTGATCGACAGGGGGATGGATGTTCCCGATGAGGCACGCGCCGTACGCAAGTTGTCGCAGGTTGGCTATTACCGTCTGAGCGGGTTCTGGTATGCGTGTCGCACACAGGCAGCAGGCTCGAACAAACCGCTTGAGAGTTTTTTGCCAGGTACCTGCTTTGATCGGATTTTCGAGCTTTATCTGTTCGACAAAAGGCTCAGGCTGCTTTTTCTTGATGCCATTGAGCGTATAGAGGTGAGCTTGAAGACTCGCCTGGCGCATGAGTTGGGCAGGCTGGACTCTCAGGCACACCATAATCCCGATTTCATCAATCCCAAACAGCTCAAGAGCTATGTGCATAGAGGTGTTATGCGTAATGCCTGGGACGAGTGGTCACGGCGACAGCAGGATGAGCTGGACCGTTGCAGGGAAGACTTTATCCAGTGGCATAAAACGACAGCTCGCCCTGTCCCGGTGTGGGTTGCTGTTGAGGCTTGGTCACTAGGTACGGTATCCAAATGGTTCGAGCTGTTGAAACGTGGTCATCAGAATAGAATTGCCCGCCATTTTGGGGTGAGCAACCCTGCCTTGCTTGTGCGTTGGCTGCAGGCAATAACTACGCTGCGTAACCGCTGTGCTCACCATTCACGTATCTGGAACCAGACTGAGCGAAACGCACTGGGCTTGCCTGTTGGCGTGGATGCTGATGCCCTGTTTTTTAAAGTGTATGGCAGCTTTGATGCAGTAGAACGTAAAAAGATTTTTATGCTTGCTTGCATTATCTGGTATTTGGTCAGATCTGTTGGGCCGAGTTCTGACTGGTTTGACAGGTTTATGATCGAGTTGCAACGCATGCCTGGCTTGCCTTGCGATGGCTACGAGGAGATGGGCGTCCCGAAGGCGTTCAGATCTTCGTTTATACCTCAGGTATAGGCCGTACAGGCATGTGCAACAATCGAAATTATTTAGTGATACGTATATGAAAAAGATTCTTGTAACTGGCGCTGCCGGTTTTGTTGGCTCTGCCATTTTGCGCGTATTACAGCAGCACGACGGTCTGGAAGCACTTGGGCTGTGCCGTACATTGCCAGCAGATACCGATGCCGATGCTCCGCTGCTGGCGGTGGGGGATCTGGCTGATGCCGATCTGTCTGCCGTGCTACCGGGTGTCGATGTGGTTATCCACGCCGCAGCCCGTGCCCATGTCATGCAGGACGACTCCACTGATCCGTTGACTGAATATCGCCGCGCCAATGTTGAAGCCAGCCTGAACCTGGCCCGACAGGCCGCTGCTGCCGGGGTGAGGCGCTTTGTTTTCATCAGCTCGGTCAAGGTTAATGGTGAAAGTACAAGTGGTCGTGGCCCATACAGTGCAGAGCAGGTGCCTGCGCCCGAGGATGCTTACGGTATTTCAAAACATGAGGCAGAGCAGGCGCTGCAGTTGCTGTGTGCGGAGCAGGGCATGGAGCTGGTGATTGTGCGCCCACCACTGGTATATGGGCCGGGCGTGAAGGCCAATTTTGCCAGCTTGGTGCGGCTGTGCAGCAAATCCATCCCCCTGCCGTTCGGCAGCGTCAACAATCGGCGCAGCATGGTGTATCTGGGTAATCTGGTTGATTTCATTATTTGTTGTGCCACTCATCCGGCTGCCCCCAATCAGGTGTTTCTGGTATCGGACCGGCATGATCTGTCGCTGGCTGAACTTATTGGTGGTATTCGCTCTGCCATGGGCCGCAAGCCGGTGTTATTGCCGGTTCCGGTGGGGTTGTTCCGTTTGGCGGGCCGGCTGACTGGCAAGCAGGGCGTGGTTGAGCGCCTGGTAGGTGACTTGCAAGTGGATACCAGCAAGGCCCATGAACTGCTGGGTTGGCAGCCGCCCTACACGGTAGAGCAGGGGCTAGCCGCTACGGTGGCGGGTATGCCAGCGGTGGAGTCTGCAGGTGGTCGTAACCTGCCGTTGCTGCGCGTGCTGGATTTTACTTTTGCGCTATGCGGGCTGGTGTTTGGCCTGCCTGTGCTGCTGGCTATCTATGTGCTGGGCCTGTTCGATACCGGCTCGCCGCTGTTTTTGCAGGAACGGGTCGGCCGCAACAAAAAGCCCTTTACGCTGGTCAAATTCCGTACCATGAAGGTAGATACGGCTTCGGTGGCCAGTCACCTGGCCTCTTCGGCGTCGATCACCCGCATGGGCGGTTTCTTGCGCAAGACCAAGCTGGATGAGCTGCCCCAGCTGTGGAATGTGCTCAAGGGCGAGATGAGCCTGGTCGGCCCGCGTCCCAACTTGTATAACCAGGAAGAGTTGATTGCCGAGCGGGATGCGCTGGGTGTCTACGCTGTACGTCCCGGTATTACCGGGCTGGCCCAGGTCAACGAGATCGACATGTCCACCCCGCAGTTGCTGGCCGAAACCGATGCGAAGATGATTCGCGAGCTGTCGCTGGGCAATTACTTCAAGTTTATTGTGCAGACGGTGACGGGCAAGGGAGCGGGGGATAGGGTGCGGGGTTAAGGGCGTGGCTGTTGCTGCCCACTTTGTCATTCCGCCCGCAGCGTTGCGCAGTTGCGGAATCCAGTGGTGTGGCCTATGGGCCTTGCGAGTTCGCGCAGG
>CAZMLX010000227.1:0-2235 GCA_964567275.1 uncultured Thiopseudomonas sp.
GCGGGTCACCGGCATCAATACCGCCGCTTCGGGCATCAGGACTTCATGTTGAATCCGGCCTGGCTGGTAGGCCTGTACGCAACGGACAACTTCTTTGAACATGCAGGCTCCGCTGATAAACAAGAAGCACAATAATGCCACGTTTGCCGGCCTGACCCAACTGCGACCAACAGGGTGGACAGCCCCCTTATCGGAACGACAAAAAACCTCTAGAATTGCGCTTTTGCATTTTTCACCTGCGGAGCCCCCATGCGTTTACCTGTGTTCTGTTTGCTGATGCTGCTCCACGGCTGGAGCCTGGCCCAGGCCAGCATCAATACACCACCTGTCGACAAGGTGCTGGTCATCAAATCCGAGCAGCAACTGCACCTGATGCACAAGGGAGAGGTGATCAAAAGCTATCGGGTGTCACTGGGCAAAAACGACGGTCCCAAACGCTACCAGGGCGACAAGCGCACACCGGAAGGGCTGTACTGGATCAACTGGCGCCAGCACAGCGCCAAGTACAACCTGGCCATGCATATCTCCTACCCCAATGCCGACGACCTCAAGCGGGCCTATGCCCTCGGCAAGCCTGCCGGCAGCATGATCATGCTGCACGGGACACCGGTGGATGAGGAATACCCCGAATGGTTTTTCAAAACCCTCAACTGGACCGAAGGCTGCATCGCCCTGACCAACGAAGACATGCGGGAAGTATGGAGCCTGGTCAAGGACAACACCCTGATCGAAATCCGGCCCTGAGTGCAAAGTAACGAACCTGGCCATGGTGCGAATCAATTCGTACCTGCGGTTACGCTAACCACAGCGACAGCAGCCCGACAAAGTCGGGCCATTCTCCCCACAGGCCCGGTGTATCTGCAGTCAGGCTGAGGCCGTAGCAAAGCATCAGCAGCTGTGACGAAGCCTGCTTCGGTGCGGCTGCGTCAGCTTTGCGTAGCGCCTCTGCCTGACTGCCACACCGAAGCCAAAAACAACCACCCAAACCGCTGGATTCCGCAACTACGCTTCGCTGCATGCGGAATGACAATAGCGGGCATTCGCTGCGCAAGGAATGACGTAAAACAACAACGCCGCCTGCCGGCGGCGTTGTTGGCCCGACAAGCCATGCTTACTTTGGCTGCTGCGCACCATAACCGGGAACCGCACCAAACAGCTTGAGACTGTCTTCAAGCAGGTAACGATTGGCCCACATGCTGACCGTGGAGTTGATACTGCCGGTCTGGTTCATACCCATAGCACGACGAAAGGTATTAGCGGGTGAGTCGGCATCGTAGCTGCTCACTTCGCTGTACGAGGCAGACAAAAAGCCATCCAGATAGTCGGTATTGATCGCATTTTTCAAGGCATCGGCAGACGCCAGCCCCACGTTACCCACGACGCTGGCAAAGGTGGTGCCCGGCACATCCAGGTCCGGCAGATCTTCAAAATGCTCCTCTACCCACAGACGCATGAACTTGCCACTGCCCGGCGCCGTCATGTCTGCCTGTTTATTGAGGAAAAACATATTGTTGTCCAGCACAACTTCTTTACGCACCTGCAAATTGGAGTCGATACGGGTGTTGTCATAACCGGCAAAAGTACTGAGCGCCAGAATATTGCCTTTGACCACATAGTCGGCACCGGTCATGGCGCGCACGCCATAGCCCATATCTTCCATTTCCTTGGTGCGGCTCCAGGTAAAGAGAACCGTGTTGTTCTCCAGATTGACCTTGGCTGCATGCGGATCATTCATCCGCCCGCGCACCTCGATGGCCGACATGCGATTGGCAGTAAACACATTATTCCTGGCCGTAAAGGTACCCTCGCCCTGCGCCACCCAGATCCCGTACAGGGCAGCATTGTTGAACACGCTATTGCTAATCGTAAAGTCGCCTGAGGTATTGCCCTTGAGGATGGCAATATTTACGGTCGGAATGGCGCTGCTTGACGACTTGGACGGCGGCACCATGAACATGCCGGTACTGAGACCTTCGGGACGGCCGTTGCTCTCATGGTAATCGTTGGTTTCGCCCTGATCAAAGATCAGGCCGTCAATCAGGGTAGTACCTTTTTTATTGCCCTGTTCAATCAGAAACACCGCATCATCTCGATGGGTATCCGGCTTGCGGGGCGGAATCACGGTTGTGCGGTGTTTAAGAATGTCACGCTCACTGAAGTCGGCAGCATAGCCACCCAGGATATTCAGTTGCTTATTCAGCTTGATCTGACCCCGGTCCATGATGCCGCAGTAAT
>CAZMLX010000227.1:2245-2915 GCA_964567275.1 uncultured Thiopseudomonas sp.
TTGCCCTCAGCCACATAAATGGTGTCACCGTCTTCAGCCTGGTCAATGGCTTTCTGCAAGTTTTTAAAGGGTTGCTCCTTGCTGCCAGGATTGCTGTTTTTGCCGCCATCCTTGTGGACATAAAAATCCGCTGCCTGTGCTGTCATGACACCGCTTAACAGGGCAATTGCGATAGACAACTTTTTCATTTGGGTCATCCTTTGTACTCCTTGGCCGACAAGCCGGCAGGTAAAAACGGGATACAGTCCGAATCCCCGGACAGCCTGATCTCAAACGATGCACACGTATTACCAAAGCAGGGATCAGACCGGGACTCAGGCTCGTGTTATATCTTTTTTTATTATGTACCGCAATCACAGCAGCCCGGTGCAGCCGGGCCACTCTCCCCACAGGCCCGGTGTATCTGCAGTCAGGCTGAGGCCGTAGCAAAGCATCAGCAGCTGTGACGAAGCCTGCTTCGGTGCGGCTGCGTCAGCTTTGCGTAGCGCCTCTGCCTGACTGCCACACCGAAGCCAAAAACAACCACCCAAACCGCTGGATTCCGCAACTACGCTCCGCTGCGCACGGAATGACGGGGTGTTTGTCTATAGCTAAGTAAAATGGAATCTACTGTTGTCCCTTGGCCTTCCGCAACCTTGTAAAGCTGCTCTAAGCGCTGCCCTAGATTGCC
>CAZMLX010000228.1:0-2904 GCA_964567275.1 uncultured Thiopseudomonas sp.
GATGGAGCCGCGCTGCTCGACGAAGGTTTGCATGTCGGCCAGCAGCTGGCAGGGGTGGGAGTCATCGGACAGGGCGTTGATCACCGGTACGCTGGAGTAGCTGGCAAACTCTTCCAGTCCGGAGTGGGCAAAGGTGCGGATCATGATCAGGTCGAGCATGCTGGACATGACCCGGGCGCTGTCGGCCAGCGGCTCGCCACGGCCGAGCTGGGTGTCGCGCGGTGACAGGAAAATGGCGTTGCCGCCGAGCTGAAAAATACCGGCTTCAAAGGAAATGCGGGTGCGGGTGGACGCTTTCTCGAAGACCATGCCCAGCATCTTGCCTTTGAGGGTTTCATGGCAGGTGCCTTGCTGGCGCTGCTGTTTGAGTTCAATGGCGCGCTGGATGATCTGGTTGAGTTCGGCTGGGCTGCAGTCGAACAGGGACAGAAAGTGTCGAATGCTCATGCTGGATTTCCATAAAGTTTTCGCTGGCCCATACAATTGGCCCAGCCGCAAAAGCGGTTGATATTATCGGTTTTGAAGCGATTTTGCCATCAGCAGGCAGAGCCGGGAATGATTTCATTAGTTGACTGCCACGCTGGGTTTTAAGGTAGAATGCTGGCGTTTACGCACAGGCTGCTGTGCCCGTCCTATCTGTCGAGGTGAATCGTGGACATTATCGAAACCATCAAGGAACAAATTTCCAGCAACCCCGTCATTATTTACATGAAGGGTTCGCCCAATGCTCCGCAGTGCGGTTTTTCCATGCGTGCGTCGCAGGCACTGATGGCCTGTGGCGAAAAATTCGCTTACGTGGACATTTTGCAAAACCCGGACATCCGCTCCAGCCTGCCGGCCTACGCCAACTGGCCAACCTTCCCGCAGCTGTGGGTGGGCGGCGAGCTGGTCGGTGGTTGTGACATCATCACTGAAATGCACGAAGACGGCGAGCTGGCCACACTGGTCAAGAATGCCGTGGCCAAGGCAGAAGCCAACGCCTGAGCCGGTACGGCTGTCATGAAAAACCCCCGTTTGTACGGGGGTTTTTGCGTTGGGGCTGTTGGTGGTGTCAGCAGCGGAAAATCAGGTGTTTTTCCCACTCGTGTTCCGGTACGTCGGTTTCGCTGTGCATGTTGTCCAGTTGTGAAATGCCGGCGGCATGGACCGCATTGACATCGCCGCAGACCAGATGGTGCCAGGGTGGCAGTGGCTTGTTTTCCGCCAGCAGCCGGTAGGCGCAGGTTGGCGGCAGCCAGTTGTAAGCAGCCAGGTGTTCGGGCCGCAGCTGGATGCAGTCGGGTACTTTGGCCTGGCGGTTGGCGTAGTCGCTGCAGCGGGCGGTGCCCAGATCGAGCAGTTTGCAGGCAATGCGGGTGTAGTAAATGCTGTCGGGGTCGTCGGCATCTTCCAGCTTTTGCAGGCAGCACAGGCCGCAGCCGTCACAGAGGGACTCCCACTCGCTGGCACTCATTTCCTGCAGGGACTTGGCCTTCCAGAAGGCTTTTACAATATCGGCCATGTTGTACCTCGCTGGGCGGCTTGGCCCGTCAAACAGGGGGCGCATTTTAGTCGGCTGCGTCACTTAATGCCAGCCGGGCAAGAATATACGGCAGCAGAAGCGGTATGGCTTGCAAAGGCAGGGTAGTGGGGGTATTTGTGAGGTCCGTCAAAATAACAACCCGGGGAGCAACCCATGGACGTCTTGTACTCGCTGATTGATACCGTTAACGGGCTGGTGTGGGGGCCGCCGATGCTGGTGGTCATTCTGGGCACCGGCCTGTTTTTGACCATTGCCTTGAAGGGCATGCCGATTTTCAATATTCACCGCGGCTTTGGCGAAGTCTGGAAAGGCCGGGCCATCGGTGATGCGGAGGCCGGGCATATCAGCCCCTTTGCAGCGCTGATGACCACGCTGGCGGCAACGGTAGGCACCGGCAATATTGCCGGGGTAGCCACCGCCATTGCGCTGGGCGGGCCGGGTGCGCTGTTCTGGATGTGGTGTACGGCGCTGGTGGGCATGGCAACCAAGTATTGCGAAGTGTTTTTGGCGGTGCACTTTCGTGAAAAAACGGCACAGGGGCATTTTGTCGGCGGACCGATGTACGCCATTAAAAACGGCCTGGGGCCGCACTGGGCCTGGCTGGGGGCGGCCTTTGCGCTGTTTGGCGGGCTGGCCAGTTTCGGCATTGGCAATATGGTGCAGGTCAACAGCATGGCGGCCAGTCTGGAGGGCAGTTTTAACATGCCGCTGTGGCTGACCGGCGGGCTGACCATGGTGGTGGTGGCACTGGTAACCCTGGGTGGAATAAAGCGCATTGGGGCGGTAGCGCAGACACTGGTGCCTTTTATGTGTATTGCCTACTGTCTGGCGGCGCTGGTGGTGCTGGGGTATTTCTGGCGGGATGTGCCGGCCGCTTTTGTACTGATTTTTGATTCGGCCTTTAACGGTCATGCTGCCATGGGCGGTTTTGCCGGGGCGGCGATGATGGCGGCGATCCGCTTTGGGGTGGCGCGCGGCATTTTCTCCAACGAGGCGGGGCTGGGCAGCGCCGGCATCGCCCAGGCGGCAGGTACCAGTGATGATCCGGTACGCTCCGGGCTGATCGGCATGATGGGAACCTTTATCGACAGCATCATTGTGTGCAGCATGACCGGACTGGCCATTGTGTGCAGCGGGGTATGGAGCAACGGCGAGAGCGGGGCTGTATTGTCGTCATCGGCCTTTGAAGCGGCCATGCCGGGCTATGGCCAGTACATTATCAGTCTGTCGCTGATGATCTTTGCCTTTACCACCATTCTGGGCTGGAGCTATTACGGCGAGCGTTGCTGGCAGTTCTTGTTTGGGCACCGGGCGATTTTGCCGTACCGGCTGGTGTGGGTGATTGCCATTCCGGTGGGGGCCATGACTCAGCTGGATGCGGT
>CAZMLX010000229.1:0-2886 GCA_964567275.1 uncultured Thiopseudomonas sp.
CTGAGGTCGGTGTTTTCCAGCAGGGCCATGGCGGCGGCCTGGGCGAAGTTGCCGCCGGAGCCCATGGCGATCAGGCCCTGTTCGGGTTCGACTACGTCGCCGTTGCCGGTGATGATCAGCGAGGCGTCCTTGTTGGCGACGGCCAGCATGGCTTCCAGGCGGCTGAGGCTGCGGTCGGTGCGCCAGTCTTTGGCCAGTTCAACGGCGGCACGCACCAGGTGGCCCTGGTGCTTTTCCAGCTGGCCTTCAAAGCGTTCAAATAGGGTGAAGGCGTCGGCGGTGGCTCCGGCAAAGCCGGCCAGTACTTCGCCGTGGTAGAGGCGGCGGACTTTTTTGGCGTTGCCTTTCATGACGGTGTTGCCCAGGGATACCTGGCCATCGCCGCCCATGACGACCTTGCCGTTGCGGCGGATGGATACGATTGTGGTCAAGGGAGTGCCTCCAGCTGTTTTGACAGTATTGGCTGAAGTTGGGGGCGAAGCGGGGCAAGTTCAAGGGGTGACGGCGGATTGATTGGGCAGGCGGGGCTGTGTGGTGGAGAGGTCACCCGGTCAAGCCGGGTGACGACGAGAATGAAGCAAGCCGGGCGATAAAGAAGATGAAGAGCAAGCCGGGCGGGGGAGTGCCCGGCTGCGTTTACATCTGGGCTTTGCGCTGTTGGAGCAGCAGGTTGTTGAAGCCGTTTTGTGACAGGGTGGTTTGGGCCCGGTTGAGTTCTTCGCGGCTGGCGAAAGGGCCCACCAGAACCCGGTACCAGGTTTTGTTGGCGACCTGGCCGGGCTCGATATGAACACTTTGGCCGGTCAGCAACAGGCGGGCACGGACGCCCTCGGCTTTGTCACGTTCGGGGAACGAGCCGGCCTGCAGGTAGAACTGGGTGACTTCCTTGCGTGGCGGTGCCGGCGGCGGTTGTTTGCCGTCGAGGATAGCCTGGGCACGGGCGGCTTCGGCTTTGCGCTTGTCTTCCATCTCTTTGGGGGTGGGCGGGGGCGGCGCTTTTTCCGGCAGAGCCTCGGGCGGCACTATCACTTCGGACTCGGGCAGCAGGGTGTAGAACTCGTATTTGGGTTTGTTGCCGGCTTGCTGCTCGGGTTGGGCTTGTGGCTTCCGGGTGGCCGGCTTGGGTTTGGCCGGCTGTGCCGTTTCACGCTTGATGCTGTCTTTGCCGGCTTCGAGCTGGAACAGGGACATGACGAACACGCCCAGAATCAGGCCGATAACAATCCAGACCATGGGGTGCACCGGCTTGCGTTCCGGTTGCTGGTAGCGGGTGGCGCCACGTTTGGGCGGCGCCGCTTTTTTGCGTGCGGCCATGGTTTACATGCGCTCCAGGGTGTTGATGCCGAGCAGGTCGAGACCGGTGCGCAGGGTACGGCCGGCCAGGGCGGCCAGGCGCAGGCGGCTGTGGCGGATATCGTCCTGCCCGGCACTGAGGATCGGACAGTTTTCATAGAAGCTGGAGAACAGGCCGGCCAGTTCGTACAGGTAGGTACAAAGGATGTGCGGGGTACCCTTGTCGGCCAGGGTGTTCAGTACTTCGGTAAAGCGGGCCAGAGCGGCGCCCAGCTCTTGTTCGGCCGGCTCCCGCAGCAGGATGCTGCCGGGCAGGGCGTCGTCCATGGACTGTTCCAGACGGCGGAATACGCTGGCCACGCGGGTGTAGGCGTACAGCATGTAAGGGGCGGTGTTGCCCTCGAAGCTGAGCATCAGCTCGAAGTTGAAGCTGTAGTCGCTGGTGCGGTGTTTGCTGAGGTCGGCGTATTTGACTGCGCCGATGCCGACGGCACGGGCAATCTGGCGCAGTTCGGCTTCGTCCAGTTGCGGGTTTTTTTCTTTCACCAGCGCATAGGCACGCTGTTCGGCTTCGTCGAGCAGGTCGACCAGTTTGACGGTGCCGCCGTCACGGGTTTTGAACGGGCGGCCATCGGCACCGTTCATGGTGCCAAAGCCCATGTGCTCAAGCTGCATGGCGTCGTCGGCAAAGCCGGCCAGACGGGCAGCGGCAAAGGCCATCTGGAAGTGCAGCGCCTGGCGCTGGTCAACAAAGTACAGCACCCGGTCGGCCTTGAGCTGGCTATGGCGGTAGTTGACTGCCGCCAGGTCGGTGGTGGCGTACAGGTAGCCGCCATCGGCTTTTTGCACGATCAGCGGCAGTGGCTGGTCTTCGCTGTTTTTGAAGGCGTCCATGAAGACGCATTGCGCACCCTGGTCTTCGGTGAGCAGGTTTTTGGCTTTCAGGGTGGCGATAACCCGGGGCAGGTCGTCGTTGTAGGCGCTTTCGCCACGCACATCGTCCATCCCCAGTTTGACGCCGAGACGGTCGTAGACTTGCTGGCAGTGGCTTAGGGAAATCTCGTTGAAGCTGCGCCACAGGCGCAGGCAGGTTTCGTCGCCGGCCTGCAGTTTGACCACCAGCTCGCGGGCGCGGGTGGCAAAGGCTTCACTGTCGTCAAAGCGCTGTTTGGCGGCGCGGTAAAAGCCTTCCAGATCGGCCAGCCCCTGTTGCTGGGCGTCGGGGTTTTCTTCCAGAAAGGCCAGCAGCATGCCGAACTGGGTACCCCAGTCACCGACGTGGTTCTGGCGGATGACGTCATGGCCAAGAAACTCCAGTACCCGTGCCACGGCGTCGCCAATGATGGTGGAGCGCAGGTGGCCAACGTGCATTTCCTTGGCCAGGTTGGGCGAGGACAGGTCCACCACGATTTTTTGCAGCGGGCTGGCAGCCGGTACGCCCAGTTTGGCATCGCCCAGGGCGGCGTCCAGACGCTGGGCCAGGGCGGCGTGGTTCTGGTAGAAGTTGATAAAGCCGGGGCCGGCGATTTCCGCCTTGCTGATTTGCGCGTCCTGCGGCAGGGCGGCGAGGATTTTTTCGGCCAGGTCACGGGG
>CAZMLX010000230.1:0-2876 GCA_964567275.1 uncultured Thiopseudomonas sp.
GCGATGTCCTCCCAGGTAACATTCTTGGCATAACCGGCAGCAGCACCCAGCAGGGCGGTACCGAACACTAAGCCTTTCACAGCAACTGCGAGCGGCTTCTTGGAACTGGGTAGCATTGATATTGACATTATTATATTTCCCTTTGTTGCGTTGTTAGGGTCATCTAGCGTCCGTTACAGGAAGCGCTTGGACGGCTTAATAGTGTGAGAGCCGCCCACAAATAACTACGGAAAATATCCCGCTGTTTGCGGGAGTTTTTCCCAACTGCGGGAACAATTGGCAGTAGCACCAAAATGCCGTTTTTTGCTACCACAATGACTACTACCAAGGGACCGGTTTGCGACAACCAAAGCAGGCTTCATCCCGCTGCACCGCTTTATCTAAGATGCAGCCAACGTGCCCAGTACGCCCGGCACAGCGATCAAAAAACAAAACAAATCGAGGTCCTTGCAATGAACAAAACACTGTTGAGCATGCTGGCTGCTGCCAGCCTGGGTTTCACTACTGCAGCCATGGCACACGGTGATGTGGTTCCCCAGGGCGCCAACACCGATGGCCTGGAGCCTCTGGGTGCAGAATGGCTGGACGAAAACCCGTACCGTACCGCCGATGAAGAAATCAAGGCACTGGCCGTCCGCATTGGTGACGGTGCCTACAACCAGAACTGTGCCCGCTGCCACGGCCTGGAAGCCATGTCGGGGGGTATCGCTCCCGACCTGCGCGAACTGGATGCCGATATCAACGGTGACGAATGGTTCAAGGAGCGTGTCATCAACGGCGCTACCCGCAACGGTGCCATTTACATGCCCCGCATGGCCGAGCACCTGAGCCAGGAAGCACTGTGGGCCATTCGCACCTATATTGAAAAGCGGGCAGCAGACACCCTCTAAGCCTGCTGAACCAGCAAGCGCCCCGGCCTCCGGGGCTTTTGCGTCTCTGCTTCCAGAGCACCCGGGAGGTCTCCGACATGAAACGCTACGCCACCCTGCTTTTGGCCCTGACTTTCTGGGCACAACACGCCAGCGCCGATGATGCGGCACACCACCAGTCGGTCATGTGGGGCTACTTTCACCAGCGCCTGCTCAACAATGACCGCTTCATGTTTGATGACAACATCCGCATCAGCACCCCGCCCTTTGCCGAAAATGCCCGGGAAGTACCGGTCGAAGTGGACGCCCGTGCCCTGCCCGGTTCCGCCAGCAAAATTTTGCTCTGGGCCGAGCTTAACCCCATTCCCGTCATTATGAGCATCAAGGCCAGCGACCAGCTGGACAACTTTCTGGCCGTACGTATCCGGGTTGAACAGGCCACCCCCATCCGGGCCGCCTTTTTGCTGGATGATGGTGTCTGGCATGTGGGCACCGGCCATATCGAAGCCACCGGCGGCGGCTGCAGTGCGCCCAGCGTAAGCCGGGCCAATGAAGGCTGGGAAAAGAACCTGGGACAGATCCTTGGTGGCCGCTATCACCGTGGCACCAGCGACCACCTGCGCATGCGCATTTCCCACCCGATGGACAACGGTCTGGTAGCCGGCTCCGATCCGGAGTTTTATCTGGACCATGCCCAGCTGCGTGACGCCAGCGGCAAGGTGCTGGCCGACATTGAAATGCATGCCTCGCTCAGCGAAAACCCGACGCTGACGCTGGCGGTCAAAAACAGCCAGAAAACGCAGTTGTGGCTGCGTGACAACAATGGCAACGAATTCACTCGTGATTTCTAAGGAGCACGGCATGCGTACCCTGAAACTGCTTGTACTGGGCCTGGGCATGGCCCTGACCGGCTGGGCCGGCGCTTACCAGCTGACCCCGGTAAACATTGCCGACAACACCTGGGTGATAGAAGGCAGCCGTGACGACTTCAGCCCGGAGAACGGCGGCAACGTCGCCAACATCAGCTTTGTGGTCACACCTGCTGGCGTGGTGCTGATCGACAGCGGCCCCTCGCTGGCCTACGGCAAGGCACTCAACCAGGCCATTGCCGCCATCACGGCACAACCGGTCAAGCTGATTGTGCTGACCCACCACCATCCGGACCACATGCTCGGCAGCCAGGCCTTTCCCGATGCCGAAGTAGCAGCCCTGCCCAGCACCCGCACCCTGCTGGAAAGCGAGTCCGACGCCATGGCGGAAAACATGTACCGGCTGATTGGCGACAAAATGCGTGGCACCGAAGTGGTGGTGCCCACCCGGATGCTGGCCGAAGGCAGCTTTGAGCTGGACGGTTACCGCTTTCAGCTGCTGGAACTGACCGGCCATACCGGCGCCGACCTGGTGCTGCTGGATGAACAAACCGGCGTGCTGTTTGCCGGCGACATGCTGTTTTACCAGCGCGCACTGGCTACCCCCCACAGCCCCGGACTGGACATCTGGCTCAAGGATCTGGACCGCATGCAGGCCCTGCCCTGGAAAACCCTGGTACCCGGCCACGGCCCGGTCACCACAGACGATGCACCCTTCCGGCAAATGCGTGACTACCTGAGCTGGCTTGATCAAACCCTGCAAGCCGGCGCCGCCGAAGGCGCCGACATGCTGGAAGTCATGCGCACCGACATCCCGGAACGCTTCAAAGACATCAACCTGACCCGCCACGAGCTGGAACGTACCGTCACCCACCTGTACCCCGCCTACGAACAGGCCCAGTGGCAATAGCCCCCAACAATAACCCCGCCAACAGGCGGGGTTATTGTTTAAAGTGCCGACCGCCCACACCGTTGCAAAACCCGCCTGGATTCTGCGACTCCGCTTCGCTGCGCGCAGAGAATGACGGTACTACCCAATCAGTTCAGTAACGCGCGACAGCAGCCCGGCACAGCCGGGCTACTCCCTCAAACGGCACAGTGTATCCGCAGGCAGGGCGAGGCCGGAGCAAAGCCTTGC
>CAZMLX010000231.1:0-2848 GCA_964567275.1 uncultured Thiopseudomonas sp.
GGAACTGCTGCGGGAACAAAGGTGGTGCTATCAGGTTTGGTCGCAGTGTATGTCATGATAGGGCAAAAGCTGCGAATCAGGTGTGGGACTTCAGTTTTCCGTGCTCCAGCCGACACAATGCGGGTAAAACTTTTGCAGGAGTCATGTCATGCTAAATCCAGTATCCGCTTCATCCATGCCCGAGGTCGGCAGCGTCAAGCGTGACCAGGGCAGCAACTCGATGGACGAGGTGCAAAAAACTGCTGCGGCCAGCCGTGAAGGACAAAAGGCACAGCTGGGTGTGCAAATCGTACAGGCGTCGCTGGATGTCTCCATCAGCTCCGGCAACAACTCGCTGGCTTTGCTGTACCGCAGCGCCATTGACAGCATTAACGAGCATCTGGCGCCGGCGCTGGGGCCCAATGCCATCCAGCATGCCATGGGGCAGGACAACAGTCCGGAAGGCACCGCCGGCCGCATTTTGTCGATGTCGACCGGTTTTTATGAGGCCTATGCGGCGCAACGCCCAAACGATGACCCGGAACAGGTGCTGCGGGACTTTGTCGATGTCATTCGTGGCGGCTTTGAAAAAGGCTACAACGAGGCCGCAGGCATTTTGCAGGGCCTGGGCGTCATGGGCGAAGGCAGCTTTGTTGCAGAAGAAATCGGCAAGACCTTCCAGCTGGTGCAACAAGGCTACGATGATTTCCTCAATAGCATGCTGGACCAACTGGGCGGTGGCACAGTGGAGGAATAAGCCGGTTGTGCGGATTATGAAGGCCGGGCGTTCGGGCACCTGTGTGTCTGGATGCGGCCAGCCTGCCTGGCGCAGGGGATGTTGCAAAAGAAACAGGCCGGTCAATGACCGGCCTGTCCGTTACGGCTTAGTGGTTGCGCTCCAGCCGTTGCAGAATGACTTCGAGCAGGCGATCGGGCTGGAATTTGGACAGAAAGTCATCGCAGCCAACTTTCTTGACCATTGCCTGGTTAAAGTTGCCGGACAGTGAGGTGTGCATTACGACATAGAGGTTGGCCAGGCGAGGGTCCTGGCGAATTTCTGTGGTCAGCCGGTAGCCGTCCATTTCCGGCATTTCGGCGTCGGTAAAGACCATCAGCAGCTTGCGGTCCAGATCAATACCCTCATCTGCCCATTCCTGCAATTGCCGCAGGCCTTTCAGGCCGTCCATGCTCTCGTGCACGACCAGGCCCAGCTGGGTCAGGGTTTCACGGAGTTGGCGCAGGGCAACCCGTGAGTCATCAATAATCAGCACCTCCCGGCCACGGATTTGCTCCAGCATCGGGTTGTCCAGCTTTTCTTCCGAAATTCGGGTATCCATGGGCACGATTTCGGCCAGTACTTTTTCCACATCAATGATTTCAATGATCTGGTCTTCATGCCGGGTAATGGCGGTCAGGTAATGCTGGCGTCCGGCACTGCCGGGCGGTGGCTGAATCGACTCCCAGGTCAGGTTGATGATGCGTTCGACACCGCCCACCAGAAAGGCCTGGATGGTGCGGTTGTACTCGGTAACGATAATGGTGCTGTTGTCATCGGGTACCAGCGGGCGCATGCCGATGGCCTGTGACAGGTCCATCACCGGAATGGTTTGGCTGCGCAGGCTGATAACGCCAATCACATGGGAGTGGCGCTGGGGAATGCGGGTCAGGGCCGGCAGGCGGACTACCTCCTGCACCTTGAATACGTTGATGGCAAACAGCTGTCGCCCGCTCAGGCGGAACATGAGGATTTCCAGCCGGTTTTCGCCGACCAGCTGGGTTCGCTGATCCACAGTGCTGAGTACACCACCTGTAAATTTGCTCATGATTGTTCCACCTGTATCGGAAAAGCCTGGTACCACACGGGCGTGGCACCAGAATGAAAGTCAGAGGCTCAGGGTGCGGCTGGACGCCTTGATGAATTCTTTTTTCAGGTCTTCAAACGTATGTACCGCCGGGAATTGCGGGAACTCGGCAATGACATTATCTGGGGCATGGAACAGGATGCCGGCATGGGCCTCGGACAGCATGGTGGTGTCATTGTAGGAGTCGCCCGCAGCGATAACCCGGTAGTACAGACTTTTAAACGCCAGCACCGATTGGCGCTTGGGGTCTTTTTGGCGCAGCTGGTAATCCACCACACGGTCGGTTTCGTCCGTCACCAGCTTGTGGCACAGCAGGGTCGGGAAGCCCAGCTGGCGCATCAGCGGCTGGGAAAACTCATAAAAGGTATCGGACAGAATGACCACCTGGAAGCGCTCGCGCAGCCAGTTGACGAATTCCACGGCGCCGTCCAGCGGCTTGAGGGTGGCAATCACTTGCTGGATATCGTTCAGCTTCAGGCCGTGCTCGTCCAGAATACGCAGGCGCTGCTTCATCAGCACGTCGTAATCCGGAATGTCACGGGTGGTAGCCTTGAGTGCATCAATACCGGTCTTTTCGGCAAAGGCAATCCAGATCTCAGGTACCAGTACACCCTCAAGGTCAAGGCAGGCGATTTCCACAAGTTCATCCTCAAAGTAAAAAATGGTTCCGGGACAGTCACAGGGATGCGAAACTGCCAGCCGGTTGTAGTGAGGCGACATTCTACCTTATCTATGGCGGACTGTGTCATACCGGGCGGCGGACGTCTTTGGCAACAAAAACAAGTGTTGTGCTTGACATCATCAAAAAGCCTCCCTAGAATGCGCCCGCATTGGCTACATAGCTCAGTTGGTTAGAGCGCAGCATTCATAATGCTGATGTCCCAGGTTCAAGTCCCGGTGTAGCCACCAAATTTCTTTAAGGGTTAGCGAAAGCTAGCCCTTTTTTTTGCTTTAAAATCCTCTTACAGTTTCTTTGCAGTAGTTTAGTATGCTGTGTCTGCAGGTGT
>CAZMLX010000232.1:0-2820 GCA_964567275.1 uncultured Thiopseudomonas sp.
ACCACCATTTACGGGCAGATGGTCAGTGTGTACCAGTACCCCTATGCGGTGATGCTGGTGCTGGGCGGCTCGACGGTGGCGGCCATGGTGGTGGGTTTTCTGTATGCCCGGCAAAAACGGGCCTGGTGCAAATACCTGTGCCCGGTCAATGGCGTGTTTGCCCTGCTGTCCAAGCTGGCACCGGTCTATTACCGCACCGACAAGCAGGTCTGGGACGACAATCTAGCCCATGAAAAAGCCAATCTGATCAAGGTGCAGCCGGTCAACTGTGCGCCGCTGCAACCGCTGCGCAGCATGCAGGGCGGCAGCGGCTGCCACATGTGCGGGCGCTGCAGCAGTTACCACAACGCCATTACCCTGACCGCCCGTTCGCCCGGCGACGAAGTGATCCATCTGGCGGCTACCGAGTCCGGTTTCTGGCAGACGGCGCTGATCCTGTACGGCTTGCTCGGCATTGCGCTGGGTGCCTTTCACTGGACCGCCAGCCCCTGGTTCATCCAGTACAAGCAGTTTTTGGCCGGCTATTTTATCGACCACGAGATCTGGTGGATTTTGCAGACCAATGCGCCCTGGTTTGTGCTGACCAACTACCCGGCCAACAATGACGTGTTTTCCTGGCTGGATGGTCTGTGCCTGATTACCTACATTCTGGGCACGGCGCTGGTGCTGGGCACCGCCATTTTGCTGTGTCTGATGGTGGCGGTGCGAATAGCCGGGGCGTTCAGCTGGCAACGGGTGCACCACCTGGCGCAGGCATTCATTCCGCTGGCCGGTGCCGGTGTGTTTCTGGGCCTGTCGGCCACCACGCTGAGCCTGATCCGCCACGAGGGTATCTCGACCTGGTGGGCCAATGATTTGCGGCTGGGGCTACTGGTGTTGGCGAGCCTTGCGGTGGTGTATCTGGCGCTACGCATTATTCGCCAGTGGACGCAAAGCTGGCGGCAACTGCCGGCCATGGCGCTGGTGCTGGCCGGACTGGCCTGCGTCAATGCGGCCTGGGGCTTTATGTTTTGGTGGTGGTGAGGGCCAAGCCCGGCACTAGAGTGCCTGCTGGATTGTGCAGTGCATTCTAATAGCTCTGCTTTTTGTATATGACCGCCAGCCGCGCCAGTGTTATCATCTGCTGACAACCTATCGCTTACAAGAAGGTTAAGGTGCCAGAGGAGAAAGCGAACACCCCGGGTCTTGAGGTGCTTTTAGACTTGAATGGCGAAATTTTTCCAATGGGTGACGATGGCTACTGGACCAAGTTTGAAGCCTGGAAAGTTTTGCCCAGCGAAAATATCCCTCACGGAATCAGATACTCCCTGACCCTGCACGACAAACACAATCAGCGGGTACTGGGTTACGACAACGCACATGCCATCAAAAACCAGCGCAAAAATTTTCTGGCAAAAAAGAAAACCTGGGACCACAAACACAAACTGGAAAGAGTCGAAGATTACGAGTTTGAAAACCCGGGGAGGCTTATGGAAGATTTCTGGGATGAGGTTGAGTTGATCATGTCGGAATTAACAGGTGAAAAATGAATACCAAAATCATGACGGTAGGCATCATCTCGCGAGAAAACTATCGCCAGCGCACCATTGCCATTGCCAAGGGCGAATACAAGCCCCGCACCGATGAACCCAAGGTGTGGTTTGAGTCCGTTGCCTCTATGGCACAAGTCCTCAGCAGTGACAATCAGGAGCTTTTGCGGGCGATTATCAACAACAATCCGGGATCTCTGGCCGAGCTGGAGCAAATCACCTCCCGCAACAAGTCAAACCTGTCCCGTACGCTCAAAACACTGGAAAAATACGGAATCGTCTCTTTGAAAAAAGAAGGCGGCAAGCTCATCCCCACAGTGAACGCCACGGACTTTAACGTGCAGTTTGGGCTCAATTACAGCCAGCCGGTCGGTGGCGGCGCTTTGGCCGCTCACTGACAACTTTACTCAGCTGGCCACATCGGCCAGCAGCTTGATGCCAAGCAGGCCCATCAGGCTGCCGGCGATGCGGTCAATCCACATTTTGCTGGCCAGATACCGGGCGCGCGGGGCAGGTGCCGAGAGCACCAGGGTCACCAGCGCATACCAGCCAAATTCGATAACGAACACCAGCAGGGGCAGCGCCAGGGTGACAGCCAGCGGCACATCTTTGGGCAATAACGAGGCGAAGATGCCGGCATAGGCCAGGGCAGTTTTCGGGTTGCTGAGCTGAGTGGCCAGCGCCAGCGCAAAAGCCCGCCAGCGGCTGCTGTTTACAGGCTGGCCGCTGGTGTCCATGGCCAGTGGTTGTCTGGCACCCTGCACAATGCGCCAGCCGATATATAGCAGGTACAGGCCGCCGAAGGTTTTGAGCAGGCCATACAGCACCGGCACGGCGGTCAGCAGCGCCATCAGCCCCAGCAGGGCAACCAGCGCAAAGATGACTCCGCCAACGCCCATGCCCAGCGCTGCTGCCAGTCCGGCGCTGCGTGAAGTTGCCAGCGCCGTGCGGGCCACCAGCAAAAAGCTGGGGCCGGGAATCATGGCGCCCAGGGTAAAGGCGGCGGTCATGGTGAGCAGGGCAAGGGTGAGTTCCATAGGGTGTCCGGTGGTGAGCAAGAAAGCTGACGCAGAGTGCCACGTTGGCTGCGTGCCTGCAATGCAGGGTTCTGCTGTCCGGCTGCGCCGCCATCCGGTGCGAAGCCGCAGGGTCGATGGCTGCAACGCTGGATTCCGCAACTTCGCTTCGCTGCGTGCGGAATGACAAATGCCCTGCGATCAGCCGGCCCCCGGCAAGCCGTCAACCGATGACTAGAACCCCGTCGTCACCCGGCTTGACCGGGTGACCTTTT
>CAZMLX010000233.1:0-2747 GCA_964567275.1 uncultured Thiopseudomonas sp.
TTTAATCATGGCAAACAGAGATTTCTCTTGTGCTTGCCCGTCAACATCCCAACTGGCATTAAAAATCTTGTGGCGGCAGTGCTCGGAGTTGGCCTGCGCGAACATCATCAATTCAATGTCGTGCGGGTTGCGGCCCAGTTTCTGGAAGTTTTCTACCAGATTGTCCATTTCATCGTCGGCCAGCGCCAGACCCAGCTCGGCGTCGGCTTGTTTCAGTGCAGCCAGACCGCCACCCAGTACGTCCACCGCAGCCAGCGGGCGCGGCTGTTCTTCGGCAAACAGGGCGCTGGCGGCGTCGAGGCTGTCCAGCACGCTCTGGCTCATGCGGTCGTGCAGCAGGGCACGAATGGCCTTGAGCTGGGCATCATTCAGGCTGGCGTCCAGGTAGTAGGCAATGCCCTGCTCAATGCGTTTGAGCTGGCTGATGCCGGCGTGACGCAGCAGATCAGTAGCCTTGCTCGACCAGGGCGACAGGGTGCCGATGCGTGGCACCACCAGCAGCAGACGGCCTTGTGGCTGCTGTACGGCAGTCTGTGGACCATAGTCCAGCAGCTGTTGCAAACGCTGCTCTGCGGCGGCATCCAGATCTGTGTTCAGATCGAGAAAATGCACAAATTCGGCATAAACCTGCCCGGCTTCCGGCGCAATGGCCTGGATTTTCCGCAACAGGGATTGATGACGAAATTCGGTAAGGGCGGGTGCACCACGCAAAATAAGCATCGTTGAAACAGCCTCGGTCGGAGCAAAGAAGAGGCGGTATTTTAATAGTCTGCGGGGCAAATGACCAATCAATTCTCGACCTGGCCACCCTTCTGCCATCCTTTGCGTGTTGGCCGCTCTCCAGCTCCTTTGTATACTGCCGCCATGCCTGCCATTTTTCGTTTTCTCAGCCCTTTTACAACCGCCTTTGCTCTGGCGCTGCTGCTGGCCGGCTGTACCGCCGAAGACGATCCCGGCTCCGCCTCACCCGGGGTCGACAGCCTGACCCGGGTGCAACAACAGGGCGAGCTGCGCATCCTTACCCGCAACACACCCTCAACCTATTTCCAGGACCGCAGCGACGCCGCCGGTTTTGAATACGAGCTGTCCAGCCTGTTTGCCAGGGAACTGGGGGTAACGCCCCGGCTGGAAAGTCTGGACAACATTGAGCAGCTGTTCCAGGCGCTGCAAGATCCGGTGCCGGCCCTGGTGGCCGCCGGGCTGACCTCAACCCCGGAGCGGGAGCAACTGGCACTGTTCAGTCTCGGCTATCTGGATGTAGTACCGCAGGTCATTTACCACACCGGCAGCAGCATGCCCCGTCGCCCTGCCGACCTGGCCGGCAAGCGTATTCTGGTACTCAGGGACAGCGTGCATGCCGACCGCCTGCGTTTGTTGCAGCGGGAACTGCCACTACTGGAATTCGAGGAATCGGATGCGGTTGAAAGTGTGGATTTGCTGCGCATGGTCAACGACCGGCTGATCGACATTACCCTGGTCAATTCCAACGAACTGGCCATGCATCAGGTGTATTTCCCGAATATCCGCAAGGCTTTCAATCTGGAGCCGGACATCCAGCTGCAATGGGCGCTGTCGTTGCCGGCCCGGGCTGACGACCACAGCCTGCTGGATGCCGCCAACCAGTTTTTGCAACAAGCCCGCACAGAAGGCCGCATTGATCGCCTGGTCGAGCGCTATTACGGCCACCTGGACGTGATGGGCTATGTTGGGGCCAATGCATTTGCCAAACACTTGCAACAGCGGCTACCCGACTATGAAGCGATGTTTCGCCAGTATGCTGCCGAGTTCGGCCTTGACTGGCGACTGCTGGCTGCCGTGGGCTATCAGGAGTCACACTGGGACCCGCAGGCCCGCTCCAAAACCGGGGTACGCGGCCTGATGATGCTGACTGGCAATACCGCCCGGGAAATGGGCGTCAAAGACCGGCTTGATCCGCGCCAGAGCATCGAGGGCGGCGCCCGCTACCTGGCACTGATGCTGGAACGCCTGCCGGACAGCATCCAGTACCCGGAGCGTTACTGGTTTGCGCTGGCTGCCTACAACGTGGGACTGGGCCATCTGGAAGACGCCCGCAAGCTGACTGTCCAGGCCGGACTAGACCCGGACAGCTGGGTGGATGTGCGTTCAATTCTGCCGCGACTGTCACAAAAACAGTGGTACAGCCAGACCCGTTACGGCTTCGCCCGGGGCGGCGAACCGGTGCATTTCGTCAACAATATCCGCCGCTATCACGACATCTTGTCGTGGTCGACCCAGCCCCTGCAAGAAGACATGCAGGGCGGCGAAGGCAGCCACACCCCCGGTATCAACAACAGTCCGGATGCGGCGTCACCACAGGGCTGACCGCCGCCTTGTTGCGGCGCTGGCGAAAAAAATCCCTGAGCATCACCGCAGCTTCCTCAGCCAGCAACCCGCCCTGTACCTGTACCCGATGGTTAAGAAACGGCTGTTCAAAAAAACGGCCCCGGCTTTCGGCCATGCCGGCCCTGGGCTCGGTGGTGGCATAGACCAGTCGGCCAATGCGGGCATGCACCAGCAAACCGGCACACATGCTGCAAGGCTCCAGCGTGACATAAAGGGTGGTGTCCGGCAGCCGGTAATTGCCCAGCTGCCTGGCAGCCATGCGGATAGCCTGCATTTCGGCATGGGCCGAGGGGTCATGCAGACTGATCGGCTGGTTAAAGCCCTGCCCGACCACCTCGCCGGCCTGTACCAGCACAGCTCCCACCGGCACCTCGCCCAATGCT
>CAZMLX010000234.1:0-2743 GCA_964567275.1 uncultured Thiopseudomonas sp.
GTCTGCTGGTGGCACTGGGTTGTGGCCAGCCCCAGCGCCAGGCCACAACCCAGTGCCACCAGCAGACTGGCAGCCAGTCCGCCGTACAGGCCGGCCCAGCTTTTGCCGGGGCTCACAGCCGGTGCCAGCTTGCGCTTGCCAAAGGCACGTCCGGAAAAATAGGCTCCAATGTCGGCTGTCCACACCATCAGCATCACGGTCAGAATCAGCATGTTGGCCTGCGGCAGGGTTTTGAGCCATACCAGCGCAACACCCGCCGGCAACAGGATCAACAAGCCCATCAACAGCTTGCCGGCTACCCCAGCCCACCAGCCGGCGGAACGGGGGTAACAAAACACCATCAGCGTGGCCAGCAACCACCAGCCCAGCGCCACCAGCAGTACCGGCAACACCGGCGCCAGCAGCACCAGTGGCAAAAACAGCCCCAACACCACAGCGGCATAGCCAATACGCAAGTCCTGCCCGTCAATACCGGCCATGCGTGCCCACTCCCAGCCGCCCAGTACCATCACCAGGGCGGCAAAGGCGGTAAAAGCATGCCCCTGCAAACCAAAAAAGCCGGCCAGCGCCAGCGGAATCAGCCACAGGGCTGTAATTACTCGTTGTTTAAGCATGATTACCGTTTTTTATCCGCTTCAAGCTGCTCGCTGGTGCGGCCAAAACGGCGCTCGCGGGTGTTGAAGCTGTCGAGGGCATCCTGCATGGCCTGGCGCTTGAAGTCGGGCCAGTACAGGTCGGTGAAGTAAAACTCGGTGTAAGCCAGCTGCCACAGCAAAAAGTTGCTGACCCGCTGCTCGCCGCCGGTACGGATCAGCAAGTCCGGCTCGGGGCCGTTTTGCGTCACCAAATGCTGGTTGAGCAGTGCTTCGCTGATCTGCTCCGGCTGCAACTGTCCGTCCCTGACCTGCTGCGCCAGCTGCTGCGCCGCCTGGACAATGTCCCAGCGACCACCGTAGTTGGCAGCAATCTGCAGGGTAAAACGGGTATTGGCTGCGGTTTGTTGTTCGGCACTGACAATGGCGGCTTGCAGGTCGGGATGGAAAGCGCCCAGATCGCCCAGAATTTTCAGGCGGATACCATTGCTGTCTAGTTTGTTCACTTCGCGGCGCAGCGCAATCATGAACAACTCCATCAACGCACTCACCTCGTCGGCCGGGCGTTTCCAGTTTTCACTGGAGAAGGCAAACAGGGTGAGCACCTCGACACCGGCTTCGGCGCAGGTTTCGATCACCTCGCGCACCGCCTTGACGCCGGCCTTGTGCCCGGCAATCCCGGGCAGAAAGCGTTTTTTCGCCCAGCGATTGTTACCGTCCATGATAATCGCCACATGACGTGGCACTGCTGCTGTTGGGCTGGGCATGGGAACTTCCGGTCAGACTTCCATCAGGTCGGTTTCTTTGCCAGCCAGCAGGCTGTCAATTTCCTCGACAAACTTGTCGGTAATCTTCTGGATCTCGTCACCGGCACGGCGTTCTTCGTCTTCGCTGATTTCCTTTTCCTTGAGCAGATCCTTGA
Organism: uncultured Thiopseudomonas sp.; assembly: GCA_964567275.1. Classification (GTDB taxonomy): domain Bacteria; phylum Pseudomonadota; class Gammaproteobacteria; order Pseudomonadales; family Pseudomonadaceae; genus Thiopseudomonas. The sequence continues at coordinate 1,516 of CAZMLX010000234.1, forward strand.
TGTCATTCATGGCATCACGACGCACGTTGCGCACCGCCACCCGGGCGTTTTCAGCTTCCTGGCGGGCCTGGCGGGTGTAACCCTTGCGGGTTTCCTCGGTCAGGGCGGGCATCGGCACACGAATGGTGGTGCCGGCAGTGGCCGGATTCAGACCCAGATCCGACTGCATGATGGCTTTTTCAACGGCCTGAATCAGGCTGCGGTCAAACACCGTCAGTGCCAGGGTGCGGGCATCTTCAGCCACCACGTTGGCCATCTGGCGCAGCGGAGTATCAGTGCCGTAGCAAGGCACCATCACACTGTCCAGAATGCTGGGGTGCGCACGGCCGGTGCGAATCTTGGCAAAAGCATGCTTGAGCGATTCAATGCTCTTTTGCATGCGGGTTTGGGCGTCAGCCTTGATCTCGTTGATCATTCCTCGGTCTCCTCAACCAGTGTGCCTTCGGCGCCGCCCAGAACCACGTTCAGCAGCGCACCCGGCTTGTTCATGTTAAATACGCGCAGCGGCATTTTGTGGTCACGCACCAGACAAATGGCGGTCAGATCCATCACTTCCAGCTTGCGGTTGAGCACCTCGTCATAGGACAGGCGATCGAATTTTTCGGCATTGGGGTTTTTAAAGGGGTCGTCGGTGTAGACGCCATCCACCTTGGTGGCCTTGAGCACCACGTCAGCATTGATTTCAATGCCGCGCAGGCAGGCCGCCGAGTCGGTGGTAAAGAAGGGGTTGCCGGTACCGGCGGAGAAAATCACCACCTCACCCTTTTTCAGGTGGCCCATCGCCTTGCGACGGTCGTAGTGCTCGGTAACACCCACCATGGAAATGGCCGACATCACCAGCGCCGGAATATTGGAACGCTCCAGCGCATCACGCATCGCCAGCGCATTCATCACGGTGGCCAGCATGCCCATGTGGTCGCCGGTGACCCGGTCCATGCCGGCGGCCGACAGCGCCGCACCCCGGAACAGGTTACCACCGCCAATCACCAGCCCCACCTGCACGCCAATACCGATCAGCTGGCCAATTTCCAGCGCCATGCGGTCCAGCACCTTGGGGTCAATGCCAAAATTTTCCGAACCCATCAGCGCCTCGCCGCTGAGCTTGAGCAAAATACGCTTGTAACGGGGCTGACGGCTGTTGTCTGGAAGGGCCATGGGGAGTCTCCTAAAAATTTATCCGGCGGATTATAACCTGATAGCAGGCAAGTAAACGAGGGGGTAATGTGCG
>CAZMLX010000235.1:0-2734 GCA_964567275.1 uncultured Thiopseudomonas sp.
GGGGGATTTGAACCCCCGTCCGCCAGCACTCTGCTATCGGTTCTACATGCGTAGTCATCTCTATTAAGTTAACTCCTCACCGCCCGAGTGACAGGGTGTTTGGAGCGAGCTGTGTAAGTTTTAGCCGTTACGCCCACAGCGTGCTTGGCGGCGATCCTGTTCTATCTGACTGTCCTGAATTCGGGTTTACAGGCATCCCCTAAGGACAGCTGGCGGGCTTAAGCCGCCAGAGCGTAGTTGTCGTCGTTGGCAACTATAAGTTTGTAACAGTGGATTTACGAGTTCTGTTACCCACTCGGCACGCCCCTCAAGTTTCGCAACCGGCGTCGAATCCTGATCGACCCCTGGGTACTGCACTGTTCAGGTAAAGCGGATTTTACGCTGTTACTGGATGGATGTCCAGAGCCTATTGTTCGCCCAGCTGGTCCTGGATACGTTGCAACTTGCGCGGATCACGGGTTGCTTCCGGCCCTTGCGGGCCGTACAGCTGCAGCAGCTTGCCACCGGCAGCCGGATGTCCAAGCTGCAACGCCAGCTCAAACCAGTCAGCGGCCTGCTGCGGGTCCGGTTGCTGTTGCAGGCTGTCTTGCAGGCTATAAACTCCCAGCTGCCAGGCCGAACGGCCATCACCACCCTGGGCAGCCAGCCGCAGCAATCGCACACCTTCGTTGCGCGCCCCTATGCCCTGTCCTTTATGCAATAGCAGGTGCCCGTAAAACGAACGGGCTTCAACATCATCAAAAGCAGCCATGCGGGCAAACTGCCCCTGCATCCACTCCCACAGCCGGTCGTTGCCAACCGCCCAGCGTTGCCTGAACAAATTCCGCGCCAGCCAGTAGCCCAGTTTTGCCCTCAGTTTCCACCAGCCCATGGCAGTTCCTCCGGATAATTGAAAGCAAACACCCGGCGTACCTCATCGGCATGCCAGGCCCGCTGCTCTGCTTCGTCGTGCAATTGTGGCCCGCCAAGGGCCTGCACCTGCTGAAAAAAGCCTGCCCGTGGTATCCCGCTACCGGCCTGGCTAACCACCAGTGCCGAACGCAAGGGCCAGCCCCGCTCGCTATCATAGCGGGCGAGCTGTTCCAGACAAGTGACCAGCCGTCGCATCTGCGGCGCCGGCAACGCCAGCTCATCCAGTAATTGCCGATAGCTGGGCAGTTGCTGGCCCTGCCGGGCCTGCTCCAGTAAAGCAACCAACGTCTGCAATACCTCAGGCATGGGCTTGCGGATCTTGCCAGCGCACCGACAATACCCGGCCCAGCGCCCGCATCAACACCGGGCTGGCCTCCCGCTCACCGGCTTCAATCAACTCCAGGTAAGCCGGACTGATACCGGCCTCGCGGGCCAGTGCTTCCAGTGTCAGCCCCCGGTCTTCACGCAGGTGCCGCAGCTGTGACAGGGAGACTGCCGGCTCCTGCGACTGCGCTTCGCCTGAACAATCCTGACCGGCAGCCTGCAGCAGTTGCCGGTAATCAGCCCAGGGCAACACAGCATACTCCGGCTCGCCCTCTTTCCAGATAACCTGGACCTTCTTGCCTGGCTGTGTCATTTACTGGCCGGCTTCTTCAGTATCAGCGGCCGGCTCCAGCTCTGCTTCAACCGGCTCGCCTGCATCAAGGTTCTGAATTTCTGCCGCACTACCCACGATATCCAGCAGTTCCACCTCAAACACCAGAGTGGAATTGGGTGGAATCAGCGGTGACGGGCTTTGTGCGCCATACGCCAGCTCGCTGGGCAGATAGAGTTTGTACTTCTCGCCCACACCCATCAGCTGCAGCGCTTCAACCCAACCCGGAACCACGGCCACCAGCGGAAACGCAACCGGCTCGCCGCGGCTAACCGAGCTGTCAAATACGGTACCGTCCACCAGCGTTCCTGTGTAATGCACTTCCACGGTATCCCGGGGAGTAGGCTTGCGGCCATCGGTTTTGACCAGCACTTCGTACTGCAAACCGGACTCGGTGGTCATCACACCCTCACGCTTGGCATTTTCAGCCAGAAACGCACGCCCCGCCTCGGCTGTTGCATCATTCAGCGCGTTGCGTTTTTCACGGGCACGCTCTTGCACAAACTCAAAGGCCTCCTGCAGCTCTTCATCGCTCACCCGCAGGTCACGGCCGGCAATGGCATCAGTCAGCCCCATGGCCAAAGCTTTGGGATCAATGCCATCCATACCGCTGTCCTTGGCATCCATCCCGACCGAGTGTCCAATCGCATAAGAGACTTTCAGCTGGGGTGTGGTCAAGGCCACATCCGGTGATTTGCTGCTGTCGTCACAACCGGCCAGGGTCAGGGTCGCTGCGGCCACCATAGCGGCCAGAGGTTTGAAATTCATCGGGATATCCTTTGTTGTTCGGGTGATGTGTGTAAAGCAGGCAAGGGTAACAGCCCAGGGCTGCTACAGCCAACGGGATCTTTGACCCCATACCTGCGCAGGAGTGCCCTATGCGGGCACCCCAAAAAATATCAGGCTTGGGCTGCCTTACGCTTGCGAATGGCGCTGCGCAGCAGGGCGGCAAATACACCCAGCATGCCGCCCAGGACAAAGCCAACGGCGACGATCAGCTGTTTTTTGGGTTTAACTGTAACTGAAGGCGCGCTCGGCGTCCGATCCAGGCTATAAAGCATATCTGCACTCACCTGCTGCGCTACACCCAAGCCTTGCAAGAAGCTGTTCAGCTCAACCACTGTCTGCCCAGCCACAAAGTTCAGATAGCCTGTCAAACTTTCCGCC
>CAZMLX010000236.1:0-2732 GCA_964567275.1 uncultured Thiopseudomonas sp.
GCTGATTCACGACCCCGACCTGCTGATCCTGGATGAGCCGACCACCGGCGTGGACCCGCTGGCGCGTGCCCAGTTCTGGGAGCTGATTGCGCGCATCCGTGGCGAGCGCCCCGGCATGAGCGTGCTGGTAGCCACTGCCTATATGGACGAAGCACAAGGGTTTGACTGGCTGATGGCCATGGATGACGGCCAGATTCTGGCCACCGGCACGCCGCAGGAACTGCTGGAACGTACCGGCTGCACGGCACTGGAAGAAGCCTTTATTGCGCTGCTGCCCGAGGAGAAAAAGCGTGGTCACGCGCCGGTATTGATTCCGCCGCTGGATGTGGATGCCGACGACATTGCCATCGAGGCGCGGGATTTGACCATGCGCTTTGGCGACTTTACCGCTGTGGATGCGGTGTCGTTCCGGATTCGTCGGGGCGAGATTTTTGGTTTTCTTGGCTCCAACGGCTGCGGCAAGTCCACCACCATGAAAATGCTCACCGGCCTGCTGGAAGCCAGCGAAGGCAAGGCGTGGCTGTTTGGCAACGAGGTTGACCCCAGGGATATCGACAGCCGCCGCCGGGTTGGCTATATGTCGCAGGCGTTTTCGCTGTATGGCGAGCTGACCGTGCTGCAAAACCTTGAGCTGCATGCCCGGCTGTTTCAGGTGCCTGAGGCACAGATTGCTGCACGGGTGGCGGAAATGGAGCAGCGCTTCGGGCTGGGCGAGGTGCGTGACAGCCTGCCCAACAGTCTGCCGCTGGGCATGCGTCAGCGTTTGTCGCTGGCGGTGGCGATGGTACACAAACCGGAGTTGCTGATTCTCGATGAGCCAACCTCGGGCGTGGACCCGGTGGCACGGGATGCTTTCTGGCGCTTGCTGGTGGAGCTGTCACGGCGTGACAAGGTGACGATTTTTATTTCCACCCATTTTATGAACGAGGCCGCCCGCTGCGACCGCATGTCGATGATGCACGCCGGCAAGGTGCTGGACAGCGATGCCCCGGCGGCGCTGGTGGAAAAGCGGGGTACGGCCACGCTGGAAGAGGCCTTTATCGGTTACTTGCTGGAAGCTTCGGGCGAGACGGCACCAGCACCAGCGGTGGATTCCCGCCTCGGGCATGACGGCGAGGCAGCGGCCAATGACGGCGCAGTGGCGATCAAGGGCGGTGCAGTAGCCGCCAGTGACGGCAAAGCCGTTAGCCGCTTCAGCCTGCAACGCCTGCTCAGTTACCTGTGGCGCGAGACGCTGGAGCTGCAGCGTGACCCGGTACGGGCCACGCTGGCGCTGGCCGGCTCGGTGATCCTGATGCTGGTGATGGGCTATGGCATCAATATGGATGTCAACGACTTGCGCTATGCGGTGCTGGACCGTGACCAGTCCAGCCAGAGCGAAAGCTACCAGTTGAGTCTGGCTGGCTCGCGCTACTTTATCGAACAACCGCCGCTGCACGATTACGCCGAACTGGAGCGGCGCATGAGCAGCGGCGAGCTGAATCTGGCAATTGAAATTCCCGCCGGCTTTGGCCGTGACCTGTTGCGCGGACGCAATGCGCAGGTTGCCGCCTGGATTGACGGGGCCATGCCGCAACGGGGCGAAACGGTGAAGGGCTATGTGCAGGGCATTCACCAGCTGTGGTTGCAGGAGCAGGCCGCATTCGGTTCGGGTGCAGCCAGTAGTTCGCTGACCAGCGTGGTGACCCGTTACCGTTACAACCCCGATGTGAAAAGCCTGCCCGCCATGGTGCCGGCCGTGTTGCCGATGCTGCTGCTGATGCTGCCGGCCATGCTGACCGCACTGGCGGTGGTGCGGGAAAAGGAAACCGGCTCCATTATCAACCTCTATGTGACGCCGGTGACCCGCACCGAGTTTTTGCTGGGCAAACAGCTGCCCTATGTGGGGCTGGCGATGCTTAACTTTGCCCTGATGGCGCTGCTTGCGGTGACACTGTTTGGCGTGCCGATCAAGGGCAGCCTGCTGACGCTGAGCCTGGCGGCGCTGATTTATAGTGTGTGCGCCACCGGCATGGGGCTGCTGGCTTCCAGCGTGACCAACAGCCAGATTGCCGCCATGTTTTTCGCCATGATCGGCACCATGATTCCGGCCTTGCAGTTTTCCGGTCTGCTGGACCCGGTGTCCTCGCTGCAGGGGGTGCAGCGCCTGATCGGGCTGGTGTATCCGGCGGCGCACATGATCGACATCAGCCGGGGCGTGTTCAACAAGGCGCTGGGCTTTGCCGATCTGGGCGGCTCGCTGCTGGCGATACTGCTGGCGGTGCCGGTGATTGTCGGGGCGGCGATTTTGCTGCTGCGCAAACAGGAGCGTTAGGCCATGCGACAGTTTTTCACCAATATCTGGCAACTGGGCATCAAGGAACTGTGGAGCCTGCGCCGTGACCCGACCATGCTGGTGCTGATTGCCTATGTGTTTACCATCGGCGTGTACACCGCCTCCACCGCCATGCCGCAAACCCTCAACAATGCACCGATTGCGATTGTCGATGAAGACCGCTCGCCGCTGTCGCAGCGCATTGCCACGGCCTTTTATCCGCCGCAGTTTCGCCCGCCGCAGCTGATTGAATGGTCGCAGATGGACCCGGGCATGGATGAGGGTATCTATACCTTTGTGCTGGTGATTCCGGCCAATTTCCAGCGTGACGTGCTGGCCGGGCGCGAGCCTCAAATCCAGCTTAACGTGGATGCCACCCGCATGAGCCAGGCCTTTACCGGCAGCGGCTATGTGCAGC
>CAZMLX010000237.1:0-2722 GCA_964567275.1 uncultured Thiopseudomonas sp.
TGGTGTGCCTGTCGGGTGGCAAGGACAGCTATGCCATGCTCGATATTTTGCTGTACCTGAAAAAGGTGGCGCCGGTGCAGTTTGATGTGGTGGCGGTCAACATGGACCAGAAGCAGCCGGGCTTTCCCGAGCATGTACTGCCCGAGTACCTGGGTGCGCTGGGCATTGAATATCACATCATCGAGAAAGACACTTACTCGGTGGTGAAGGAAAAGATCCCCGAAGGCAAGACCACCTGCTCGCTGTGCTCGCGCCTGCGCCGTGGCACGCTCTACACCTTTGCCGATGAGATCGGAGCCACCAAAATGGCGCTGGGCCATCACCGGGACGACATTGTGGAAACCTTTTTCCTCAATCTGTTTTACGGCGGTACCCTCAAGGCGATGCCGCCCAAACTGCTGTCGGACGATGGCCGCAACGTGGTGATCCGTCCGCTGGCCTACTGCAAGGAAAGCGACATTGCCGAGTATGCGGAAATGAAAGGCTTTCCGATTATTCCCTGCAACCTGTGTGGTTCGCAGGACAATCTGCAGCGCCAGGTGGTTAAAGGCATGTTGCACGAGTGGGAGCAGAAAACGCCGGGCCGTACCGAGGTCATGTTCCGTGCGTTGCAAAACGTGGTGCCGTCCCAGCTGGCCGACCGAAACCTGTTTGACTTTGCCAGCCTGACCATTGACCAGCAGGCCGAACCCCGCTTTATCAATGCCATTAATGTGTAAGGCCCGGTAGTTGATGGCAAAGTGGCCCGTATCTTGCTTTGAGAACCGTATCTCAGCAAGGGAGGATAAACCATGACACACGTGGCCGATTTTTTATTGCAGCCGGCAACCACTCGTGCCGGCGAGCGCATGACAGAGCCGGCGGGGGCTGACCGCAAGTCGTCGCCGACATCCGGCCAGGATTTTTCCCGGCTGCTGGTGCAGCAGCGGCAAGCGGCGGTACAGCCCCGGCCTGCGCCCCAGCCCGCCCGGGAGGTGGCCAGAAAAGAGCCGGCGCAACCGGCTCCGGTTCGCAACGAGGCGGCTGGCCGGCAGGAACCTGCGGCCCGCCAGACCAGCCCGGAGGCAACCACCGCCGAGCAAGGGGCGGTTGAGGATGGCGGTGTTGTGCGTCAAAAGGATGACGTACAGGAACAGCCGGTAACCGCCGAGGCGGGACAAGACACCGGGATGACCGAAGACGAGGCCGCAGTGCCGCCCGGTTTGCTGAACCCTTTGCTGGAGCAAATCAGGCAGGCGGAGACAGTAGCGGTTGAGACCGGTGAAGAGCCGGATGCCGCCGTTGAAGGCGCTGCCGTGGTGCAAAATGTGTTGGCGATGATTGAGGGCGCTTCGGCTTACCCGGTATCGGCCAGCACTCCGGCCACCCACGCTACGGCATCGGCTGCCAGTCAACTGTTGAGCGGGCAACCGGCACAGGCAGGGTCTGGAATCATGCTGCAGCAGCAGGTCGGGCCGGAGGTGGAAGCCGAACAGCCGGAGGTGGAAGGGTTGTTGCCAGAGCTTGACCCGGGCGATGACGAGGGCGTGAACTTCGCCAGCCAGCTGCTGGCCACGAGCACTGTGGTGCGCCGTGACGGTGCAGAACAGGGCCGGGCAGTGGATGCGCCAGCGGTCAAGGTGGCCGGAGCCGGTGAAGCCCGGACCGATACGCTGATGCGCAGCGAGGCGGTGCAGTCAGCACAGGCGGCACGGCAGGTGCCGGGCCAGCCGCTGAACATGCAGCAGCCGGGCTGGAGCAAGGAGCTGACCGACAAGGTGATGTGGATGTCGTCGCAAAACCTGAAGTCGGCTGAAATCAAAATGAACCCGGCCGAGCTGGGCAGGCTGGAAATCCGGGTCCAGGTGGGCCAGGAGCATACCCAGATCAGCTTCACTTCGGCCCATGCCGGGGTGCGTGATTCGCTGGATGGCCAGATGCACCGCTTGCGTGAAATGCTGGAACAGCAAGGCATGCACAACGTGGATGTCGAAGTTTCTGGCCAGTCGCATCAACAGCAGGAGCAACAGGCTGGACGGGGTGCTGCGCAGTCTGGTGCGGAAGAGGTTGCTGACGAGCAGCTGGTGGCGACCACGGAGCTGGATGTTCAGCAAGCCGGCCATAGCGGGCTGGTTAGCCAGTATGTTTGATGCCCCGGACTGGCACGGGTAAAAAAGGACAGGGCCGGTTTGCACCAAACCGGCCCGACTTCGGTACACTAATGGGCCCTGCCCACACTGGATGAGTACAGATGGCAAAAGCAGCAGCGGCTCCCGAAGGAGCTCCGGCCAAAAAAAATGGCATGAAACTGATTCTGGTTGCAGTCGTCGGGCTGCTGCTGGCCGTTGGTTTGTCAGTGGGCGGCACCTGGTTTTTTCTGAGCCGGGACAAGCCGGACAGCGTCGCTGAAGAAGCGGCTGCACGGCCGGCGGTACCGGTGCGCAACCCGGCGGTATATGAAGAGCTGATGCCTGCTTTTGTGGTCAACTTTCAGGGTGATGGCCGGACCCGCTACATGCAGGTCAGCATGACTTTGCTGGGACGTGACCAGGCGCAGCTCAAGCGCCTGACCCAGCATATGCCAACCCTGCGCAACCAGCTGGTGCTGCTGCTGTCCAGTCAGGACTATGCCGACTTGAACAGCCCGCTGGGGGTGGAGATGCTCAAGCAAAAGGTCACTGCCGCTGTGCAGGAGCTGGCGATGCGTGAAGTGGGCAGCCCGGTGGTGGAGCAAGTTTTGTTT
>CAZMLX010000238.1:0-2663 GCA_964567275.1 uncultured Thiopseudomonas sp.
CGCAGCCGCGCCGAAGCAAGCTTCGTCACACCTGCTGATGCTTTGCTGCGGCCTCGCCCTGCCTGCAGATACACCGGGTCGTTGGGGGAGGGTGGCCCGGCTGTGCCGGGCTGCTGTCGCTTCGCTATGAATGCCCCGTCGTCACCCGGCTTGACCGGGTGACCGCCTTCAAAACAACACTGACCGGCTACCGCCGTTATTCTTGTTCAGCTGTGCGTAGTCCCAGAATCCACGATTGCTGCGACTACGCACAGCTGACAATGCCTGTTGAGAAGCTTTATTTAGAGCCAGCCGATGTGTTCTGTGTTTCCTTAAGTACACAAAGGCTCAACGGTCTTGCAGCCAGCGGGTCAAAATATGTTGCGCCTCGGCCCCCTGACTCAGCTTGCCGTCATAACTCAGCGCATAGTGGGTTGGCCCCAACGGCGCAGTGGATACAAACAGGTGACCGCCGGTTCCTTCCAGACGTATCAGCTCCCGGTTTTCATCACCTTCCCTGACCATCAAACTGCGGCGGTTTTCATCACGCACCTGAATGCTGGTTTTCAGCACCTTGCCATCCAGATCACTATCGATGCCCGAAATCAGCACCAATGCTTCCGCCTGATCCGCTGCACCCAGGCGCACCACAAACACCGAGCTATTAAAGTCGCCGCTGTAAGCCTGCACGTAACGGCCCACTTCCGGACGTTCCTGATCAGCCTGTACATTCATGCCGGTTACCAGCAACGCACCTGCGGCCAGCGCAGCAATACTGTATTTCATGGTTTGACTCCCTGTTGATCAATAACCGGCTTTGGCTCGCCGACCTGCGGGCAAGACTATCGGAAAACATCCACCAATAACATGATGGCATACCGACTCCAGTCTTAAATCGTGAAGCAGGTCGCAGCCTTTCAACAAAAGTCACAACCCCTCCGCATCTACCATCTCCGATGGGTCCATGGGCAACCCGTACCGGGCAGGGCAGCTGTCTTGGCCCGCCGGCTCAGGCGGTCAGGGTGTACTTGAGAATCTCCACCACCTGCCCGGTTGTAGTTGCCCATGCCATGGCCTGCGCATCCACTTCCTTGAGCGGGTGAATAATGTCTTCCGCATGCAGGCTGATATAAGGCTTGCCCAGCGCCGCACAATAACCGGCATCAAACGCTGCATTCCACTGCTTGTATTTGTCGCCGAAGCGCACCACGGCCAGATCACAGCCCTTGATACAGTTCCCGATACGGATGGCATTGACCTTGGCAGATTTGTGATCACGCCAAAAGCTGCTGTCCTCTGCACCCAGCACATCGCCCGCCGCATCACTGGCATCGTGGTCAGTCACCGCCGAACTAAACTCGATATCCAGCCCGGCCGCCTGGCAGCCCTGGATAATCTGCTCGCGCCAGTCAGTGTGAATTTCGCCAGAAAGATAAACCTTGAATGTCATACTGTAAGCTCCTGTTAACCAAGTGGCCTACAGGGTAACAAATTAACCGGGCCCTGGCCCGCAAGCGCTACAGCACGGCATGTTCCACGTGGAACATAAGCATCCCGACAATCCGCAGCGTACTACTCTTCCCGATACGCCCCGGTAATCGCCGACATCTGCGCCCGGGCGATAACGTGGCCAGCGCTGGCCGCTTTGGCCCGCCACAGCATGGCCTCATTTTCACAACGCTCAACACCCAGCCCCTGCTGATACAGCATGCTCAGATAATGCATGGCATCCGGATGCTGCTGTTGCGCCGCCAGCCAGAACCAGTGAAAGGCAATGTCGGCACGCCCATTTTCCATAAAGAGCAATGCCAGCTCGTTTTGCGCCTCAGAATCGCCCCTGTCCGCCCCCGCAAGCAACGAAAGGTCATCAGTACCCCCCCCCTCCGCAGGTCTGCTAAAAGCCCCTATACAGAGCCCGGAGGCGATGTCCGCAAGGGCCAGCATGACCCGCCCCTGCCCATCCATGCTATGGCGCTGCAACTTGCCGGAGCTCAACCGGCGCCACAACGTACGCTTGCTGGTATCGGTCAGCAGCGCCGCTGTTTCCAGACTGACAACAGGCTCATTATTGCTCACACTTTTCTCCCCACGCCGGCCACGCAACCAAACACATTCATCCCAAATGGCTGCCTTCCAGCAATACGCTGCAAACAACTACAACCTATCGCCCGCCATTGAGTCCGCACCACAATAATACGGGCACAGACTCCCTGTTACTACCTGCTTATATAGTTATCCAGCCTGTCACACCTGTCAGGTGTGACAAAACTTAGTGTCACACCCAACACCTGTGACATATCCGGTTGTCACAACTAGCAGTCATGCCATAGATAGCCTGGACAATAAAAGCGGCACTAGCATTCAAGTTTTTATAAAAACAACACTACATCCTTGTCATAAAAATAAACCATTGCAAATCAATGCATTAGATACAAATCAAAATTTCAGCCGCCGAAAACAGTGTGACTCTGTTCACATCCTGCCTATACACCGCCTAAATAAAAAAACACTGGCACAGCCATTGCAATAACACCTGCAGGTTTACCGGCAACAGGGATAGTCCCCGCCGGGCCTGACTTTTAATCCTTTAGGCGAAACACACTATGAAAGCAATGCAAAAGGGCTTTACCCGGCGGGCTCAATTTCTAAGTGCAACACCTGACCAATCTGGTAAGGTATTGCGT
>CAZMLX010000239.1:0-2658 GCA_964567275.1 uncultured Thiopseudomonas sp.
TCGGTGTCGGTGCCTTTGGCCCAAAAACTGTCGAAATCCAGATCGTCGCGGCGCTCGCACAGGTTTTTGAAACTGGCCATATAGCCGATGGGCGCATCCAGCCATACGTAGAAGTATTTGCCTTCGGCACCGGGAATTTCAAAACCGAAATAGGGCGCATCGCGGGAAATATCCCATTCCTGCAAACCGGCATCCAGCCATTCGGCCAGCTTGTTGGCCACGGAGGATTGCAGGGTGCCGCTGCGGGTCCAGCGTTTGAGCATGTCGCTAAAGTCGGGCAGCTTGAAAAAGAAGTGCTCGGAGTCTTTCAGTACCGGGGTGGCACCGGAAATGGCCGAGCGCGGATTTTTCAGCTCGGTCGGGTGATAGGTGGCACCGCACTTTTCGCAGTTGTCGCCGTACTGGTCTTCGGCCTTGCACTTGGGGCAGGTGCCTTTGATGAAACGGTCGGCCAGGAACATGCCTTTGTCCGGGTCGAAATACTGGGTCACCTTGCGGGTGGCGATATGACCGGCTTTTTTCAGGCGGCCATAAATCAGCTCCGACAGCTCGCGGTTTTCTTCGCTGTGGGTGCTGTAGTAGTTGTCGAACTCGACCAGAAAATCGGCAAAGTCACTGCTGTGTTCGGCATGTACGTTGGCAATCAGCTGTTCCGGGGTAATGCCTTCTGTTTCAGCGCGCAGCATGATCGCCGAGCCATGGGCGTCGTCGGCGCATACATAAATACACTGGTGGCCACGCATCTTCTGGAAACGTACCCAGATGTCGGTCTGGATGTACTCCAGCATGTGGCCCAGGTGAATGGAGCCGTTGGCATAGGGAAGGGCGCTGGTAACAAGAATCTGGCGGTTCGGGTTCATGGTGCTCACAACAGGATGACAATGAAATAAAGCGCAACAGTGTATCGAAAACTCGGTTTCGATTCACCTGTTGGCGGTTTTGCTGCGGGTGCTTTCATCGGTAACCGCCGCAGCGTCGTCGATGTGGAAACTGTGCAACAGCCGGTGGGCGATGGGGGTTAGCAGGATGGCGGTGATGACAATAAAAAACAGGCTGGCATAGAAACCGTACAGCCCCAGAAAAATCTGGCCGGATACGCTTTGTGGCTGGGTCAGGTGACCAAACCCGAACAGCAAAAAACTGGTATGCATAAAAGCGAGGCTCCAGGAGTGGCCTTCGAAATACCAATAACCCAGCATGCCAAGCAACAGGGATACAGCCATCAGCAGCATCACCACCAGCAGGTGGCGCAGAATGCGCCAGGTAAAGGCTTTGCGGCTGATTAACGGGTCTTGTCGGGATTCGTACATGGGGGCTCCGGTGTGGTCAACAGCCAGCAAGGGTAACAAACGGGGCGCACTTTGGCAGGATGCCGGCATCCCGGTTGCTTTTTTTGCTCAATGGGCTTAGATAGGACTGCGTTAATGGCACAATAATATTATTGATAAGGATTAAGTGATGAAGATCAAGTTGTTTGGCGGTGCCATGGCGCTGCTTTTGCTGGCAGGCTGTGACGCTGTGACAGAGGCAAAGCTGGCCAGAGAGTATAGGGAGCTGACCGAGGACTGCTTTGATTATCAGCTGACTTACTCGTGCGCCAGGAAAATTGCCAATTACAATATCAGGGTGCTTGAAACCGTACCTTTTGCTTCTGAAAACGATAAAAAAGAGATTGTTGAGGCATTTGGCGAAGAGGGCTGGGCGATCTGGCTGGAAGATGAGCAAAAGATCAAGGCACTGATGATCAAGGAGAACAAGGCGGATCGCCCCAATCTGCTGATGAGCTGGCTGTTGGGCAACATGGAAGCCATTGATGGCCAGGCGCCCGGGGTGCTGAGCCCTGAAAACCTGAACCTGGTACGAGTGCGGGCCGCACGTCTTTATGCGGAAAAAATGATGCTTAAGCGTCAGCAGTCGGCCTTGACCCTGAAAAAATACAGCCTGGGAGCGGATGAGGCGGATGTCGAGCCGGAGTATTTGCGGGCTGATGTACAGCAGGACCACGAGCGGGCAGGCGGCCAGCCCTCTGTCGATGAGCTGGAATATGCGCTATCGACAGCCGTTGACCAGCTGGTGAGTGCGGAGCTGGCAGACAGAGGGGGCGCAGAGTATGAAGAAGAACGTAAAACGTTGTGGATGGATCTCAATGATGACGGTCTGGAAGATGCGCTGGTGCTGTATACCGTTGAGGGTCAGTGGGGCTCGAATGCTTCTTCGCAAACCCTGGCTGCCTTTATACGGACGCCGGACGGATGGCAGTTCGGCAACCGTATGGACGTTGGCCAGGTGACCGGAATCAAACCGCTGGGAAGTGGCGTGTTTGCGCTGGAGTCACTTGATTATGCCGAGGATGATCCCAGATGCTGCCCCAGCCTGGAAAAATCGGTCCGGTATATCTGGAAAGGTCATTCGTTTGTTGAGCATATCGGGCGCTGACACGGCACCTTTGGACCGGGGCGGGTGCAATGATCAGGGTGCCCGCCTTGTGTCTGCAGGCGTTTAATCTTCGACACAAAAAAACAGCAGACATAAAAAACCGCTGAAAAATCAGCGGTTTAATTTTGAAATATGGTCGGGACGGAGTGATTTGAACACTCGACCCCTTGCACCCCATGCAAGTGCGCTACCAAGCTGCGCTACGCCCCGACAGGCGGTTCC
>CAZMLX010000240.1:0-2628 GCA_964567275.1 uncultured Thiopseudomonas sp.
TGAACACGTTGATGTAGTGGTCGCCAAAGCCCATCCAGAAGCGGATGTTGGGCACATTGAGGTTCTTGGACAGCGAGTGGATCTCATCGTGACCGGTCAGATAGCTGGTGCGCTCGCCCACCACCGGCAGATCGTCGGTGCGACTGACCTCGAACATCTTGTTCTGCGTCCACTGGCTGTTTTGCCAGGTCCAGACGCGGCCGGTGAACTCGCGGAAGTTGATTTCCGGGTCGAAGTTGGTGGCGAAGTAGCGTCCGTGATCACCACCGTTGATGTCGATGATGTCGATGGAATCAATCTGGTCAAAGTAATGATTGGCGGCCAGTGCGGCATAGGCGTTGACCACGCCGGGGTCAAAGCCGGCACCCAGAATGGCAGTAACCTTGGCATCAGCGCACTCTTGCAGGCGCTTCCACTCGTAGTTGCCGTACCAGGGCGGGTTTTCGCAGATTTTCGCCGGATCTTCGTGAATCGCGGTGTCGATGTAGGCGGCGCCGGTTTCGATACAGGCACTCATCACCGACATATTGAGAAAAGCGGAGCCAACGTTAATAACAATTTGTGCTTTGGTGGCACGGATTAGTTCGGCTGTGGCGGCTACATCCAGCGCGTCCAGCTCGTAACAATGCAATTTTGCAGGTTGTTGCCAGGCCTGTTTTTCCTCCACGCTGGCAGCAATGGCTTCACACTTGGCTAGCGTGCGTGAAGCGATGGAAATTTCACCCAAAACCACGTTGTTTTGCGCACATTTATGTGCAACTACCTGTGCAACACCCCCTGCACCAATTATTAAAACGTTTTTTTTCATTTACATTGTGACTCCACATCAGGTTGAACCTCTGTTTGATGGCTGCCACTACCGGCAGTGCTCAAGGGGTTCTTCGGGTTGGGGCTCAGCTGAGCCCATCGACAAAGTCGCCGTAGCCAAACTCCTTAACAAGTTCGACACGACCATCCAGTTGCTTTACAGCAATTGACGGCATTTTCACGCCGTTAAACCAGTTTTTCTTCACCATGGTGTAACCGGCCGCATCCTGGAACGACAGCCGGTCACCAATTTGCAATGGCTGTTCAAATTTGAACTCGCCAAAAATATCGCCCGCCAGACAGGATTTGCCGCACACCATGACTTCATGTTCGCCGCTGTTGGGCGCCAGCTTGGCGGTTTCACGGTAAATGAGCAGATCCAGCATGTGCGCCTCGATGGAGGAGTCAACAATCGCCAGATGCTTGCCGTTAAACAGGGTATCCAGCACCGTCACTTCCAGGGTGGTGCTGTTGGTAATGGCTGCTTCGCCGGGTTCCAGGTACACCTGTACGCCGTATGTTTCGGCAAATTGCTTGAGGCGGGCGCAGAACTTGTCCAGCGGATAATTCTCGCCGGTGAAGTGGATGCCGCCGCCGAGGCTGATCCATTCGACCTTGTGGAACAGGTGACCGAACTTGCCTTCGATGGTGGTCAGAATCTGGTCAAAACGCTCAAAGCTTTCGTTTTCGCAGTTGTTGTGCAGCATAAAACCGCTGACCTGGTCGAGAACGGCTTCGATTTTGGCGGGATCATGCTCGCCCAGCCGGCTATGCGGACGAGCGGGGTCGGCCAGAATAAACTCCGAGGTACTCAGGCCAGGGTTGACCCGCAGGCCGCGTACATGGTGTTTGGAAATCTCGGCAAAGCGCTGCAACTGGCTGATCGAGTTGAAAATAATCTTGTCGCTGTTGGCCAGCACTTCGCTGATTTCATTATCGGCATAGGCCACGCTGTAGGCATGGGTTTCGCCGCCAAACTTTTCGTAACCCAGTTTGACCTCGTACAGCGAGGAGGAGGTGGTGCCATCCATGTACTCGCGCATCAGGTCGAATACCGACCAGCTGGCAAAACACTTGAGTGCCAGCAGGGTCTTGGCGCCGGAGTGTTCGCGCACGTAAGCCATCTTCTCCATGTTCCGGAGCAGACGGGTTTTGTCGATCAGATAGTAGGGGGTTTGCAAAGAGTCTGTCATGGCGCCGATTTTGGATTGAGCAAAAGGCGCAATTATACAGGTTTTGGCGGTTCGGGGCAGTGGAATCAGTCGGGCGGGTTGTGTGTGCTGTATGAGTGCATGGAAAGTCGTCTTGTGATCAGGCCTGTGTTTTGCTATAGTACGCACGCCCAAAATCAGGGCTCGTTCAGGATATGACATCCCCCGAAGCCAGGCTTCGACTGTTGCGTCCCAGACGTACAAGGAACCAGCCAGGTTCCGCTCTCTTTCATATACATAGCATTCAGCGCAAATACTCAACACAGGTTGCCGGGGCGATCGTTTCGATCTTTCATGGGTAAGCAGCTTTTCTTGGGTATTGCCGATGCATACGAGGCAACCATGACCCAGGAAACCGGCAGCTTTGCTGCGCTCGGCCTTTCGTCGCCGATTCTGCACGCCATTACAAAAGCAGGCTACGAAGAACCATCCCCCATTCAGGCGCAAGCCATCCCCATCATCATGGCCGGTCACGACATGATCGGTCAGGCGCAAACCGGTACCGGTAAAACCGCTGCCTTTGCGCTGCCCATCCTGTCCAAAATCGACCCCCAGCGCCGCGAACCGCAGGTGCTGGTACTGGCACCGACCCGCGAGCTGGCGCTACAGG
>CAZMLX010000241.1:0-673 GCA_964567275.1 uncultured Thiopseudomonas sp.
TCTTGTCATCGATCTTGAGCTTGCCATCCTTGTCCAGACTGATACCCAAATCCGCCAGTGCTTTCATGCCTTCGCTGCCGGAACCACCCATGCTCAGCTCGGCACGAACACCGTTGACCAGGTTGCGCACGGTGGCGTCGCCCACCAGGCCGCCCACCAGAGGCTCTTTGCCCTCGCCCACCTGGGTGACGCGGGTCAGATCCTTGGTCACGCTCATCATTTCGTTATAGGCATCGACAAATTTTTTCAGCTGGCTTTTAACACCGGCCTTGTCCTCGCCCACGTTGACGGTAACCGGCTTGTTTTCTTCGGTCTTGGCCTTGATGGTAAATTCCACATCGGGAATCACATCCTTGACGGTGTTGGTGGCGCTTTCCAGCTTCAAGCCATCCACACTGAACTGGGCGTTCTGTGCTTTTTGCAGCTCTTCAATGTCCTGGCCAAAATCCACGCCGCCCAGCACACCACTAATCTGGATATCCTTGCCGGCGCCGGTTTCCTTGGCGGTCAGCACCAGCTGGGAGGTGCCCGTGTTCGGGTTATTAACGATATTGGCGCTAATGCCCTTGTCCTTGAGTTGCTCGTTCAAGGCGTCACGCACGTCGGTCAGGCTGGCACCTGCGGCAATATTGACACTGACCGGCTTGTCGTCCGCCTCGCCCAGCTTGATCTC
>CAZMLX010000241.1:683-2601 GCA_964567275.1 uncultured Thiopseudomonas sp.
TCCAGAGTGCCGGCAGTGGCGGTAAAGTCTTTGGCGAATGGCTGAGTCGCTATCTGGCTGCTGGCAGCCAGCTGGCTGACCTCTACAGAATACTTGCCGGCCAGTGCATTTTTTTCAGCGGACACGCCCAGCACATCGGCGCTGGACGAAGAGGCCTTGATGTTTTCGTACAATGACGGCTTGTTCAGGTCCTTCAAAGCGGTCTGGAAGGTTGTCACCGCACTCTGCAGCTTGCCCAACGCCGACAGCTTGGTTTCTGCCGTTTTATCCTGGCGCGACAACTGGGTTGCCTTGGGTGCGGTTTCTGCCTGCACCATGCTCTTGACCAGGCTGTTGATATCAATGCCCGAACCAAGCCCTGTTATACCTGCCATGTTAACCCCCTTTGCCAGTCTGCTGGCCTGTTGTAACCCTGTGAATGCCTGCTAGTGCAATGCCCGAATCGTTAAAAGCCGGACTCTTCCGGCGTAGTTCAGGCACGCGTCTCAAACAGCAAGCTACGCATCTCATCCAGTCTTTCGGCCAAACGGAGCGCATCTTCAGTCGGCATCTGGCGAATTACGTCACCCGATAGCGCATCTGTGACCTTGATCACAGTTAAGCCGGTTGAATCATCCACGGTAAAGTTCAAATTGCGCTGCATGACCTTGGTGGCTTCCTGGATACCTTCCACCAGCTCTTCGAGCTGTTCCTTGTTTTGCTCCAGGTTTCCTTTTTTCAGCATGGGTTCATCCTGAACCTTGTCTTTGCTTGCGCCAAACGGACGAAATTCGACCGGTTCAGCTGCAGGCGCAGGCGCTGTCTGACGGGTCATGGCGGGCGGCAGACTGCTGCCTATTGCGTTGATATCCATAGCTCACCTCCGGATTGAAGTCTCTGGCGGGGGCGTCCACGCCCCCGCAGTATCATGCAACCCGGGCAAGCCTTACTGAAGCAGGCTGAGCACCGCCTGCGGCAGCTGGTTGGCCTGCGCCAGAATGGCGGTACCGGCCTGTTGCATGATTTGGTTTTTACTCAGTGTAGCTGTTTCGGCCGCAAAATCGGTATCTTGAATTCTTCCGCGCGCCGCAGACACGTTTTCCTGAATATTAAGCAGGTTCTGGATGGTATTTTCAAACCGGTTCTGCACCGCACCCAGGTCTGCACGCTGCGCGTCAATCTTCTGGATGGCCGCATCAATGATGATGACAGCTTCCTGTGCGCCTTCCACCGTATTCAGGTCAACGTCCGATACCTGCTTGGCTTCGCTGGCAAATGCCTGGGCATTACCGTTGATGCTGATTTGTGGCATGGGGTCCTTGGCGCCGTCAGCCATCAGCCATCAGGCTCAGGTTGCCGCCCGCATCAATAAAGGCACCCACGCCGGCGTTCTGGTCGTTAATGGCGGTGGCGATTTGTTGCATGATAGCAGGATCATCCAGAACCTTTACCAAATCGAAGTCAGCCAGTGCGTCCATTTGAGTGAGAGAATCGGCCGCATCCTGAAAAACCAGCTTGCTCAAATCAACCGAGATCTTCTTGGCAACGCCATCAACGGTAACCGGCACATCTATCGTGCCGGGATCCAGCACATAGTTATAGCCATCAATTATTTTCGTAGCCGACAAGCCTGTAGTGTTATCGCCGGTCAGGGTAGCGCCACCGAGGGCTGTCTCAACAGCATCTATAAAGTTAGCTGGTGCTGGAGCAGCCGCAAATGGATGCTTAGTTCCGTCCGCCTCCTGATACTCACCTCCAGAAAACAATGGCCTACCATTTGAGTGAGTCAGCACCCCATCTTTAGTGATGGCCAAACCATCCAGCGTCAAGTCACCACTTGGCGCAGGGGTAAACCAAGCCGCAGTTAATGTCACAGCACCAATAGCAGTTCCATCATCTTTTACCAAAGCTCCTTCAGAAGTTCGGCCCAGCGTTGTAA
>CAZMLX010000242.1:0-2570 GCA_964567275.1 uncultured Thiopseudomonas sp.
CACTGCCTGCCGGCCCTCCGGGGCGAAGAAATCAGCCTGACCCTGCTCGACGACCCGCGCGCCGTGGTCTGGCAGCAAGCCGAAAACCGCCTGCATGCGCAAAAGGCTCTGATGGAGTTCTTGCTGGTTCACGCCACAGCCAAAACAACCACATAAACAGCTGGATTCTGCAACTCCGCTTCGCTACGTACAGATGACAGATGTGCTTTAAAGAAGATCACCCGATCAAGTCGGGTGATGACGAGGCTAAACCAGAGCGACAGCAGCCCGGCGCAGCCGGGCCACACCCCCAACGGCAAGGTGTCATATCAGGCAGGGCGAGGCCGGAGCAAAGCATCAGCAGGTGTGACGAAGCTTGCTTCGGCGCAGCTGCGTCAGCTTTGCGCAGCGCCTCGCCCTGCCGACTACACCACAGCCAAAACAACCAAACAACCATCAATCCTGCACAAAGGGATACCCCGGACGCAGCAGCTCTTTCAGCTCATAACTGGACAGCTGCAAACGAATTTCACCCTCGGCATAAGGCCCCAGCACATAGGGCGGATAGCTGAACACCAAACCATGGTCGTTAAATACAAAGCTGCCACTGAGCAACGTTTCCCGAACCTCTTGCGGGGTACCAGTCAGCCAGTTTTCTGCCAGCTCGCTGTACTCATAATGGTAAGTACTCAACAAAGCCTCGAATAACGCCTGCTCCTTGCCCGAACGCAAAATATCATTCAGCTCCAGCCAGCGGCGGCCATCAAGGTCCAGCAGCTTGTACGTACTGGCATACATGCCATGGGCGCCACCACTGTAGGCATAATGCGTCAGCCGGAAACTGGCCAGCGCACCACGCTGATACAGATAATCCACAGCCCCGCGCGATTCATAGCTCAGGAAGTACTCCTCCGCCAGCGCCTCCTGCAACTCTTTGCGAGATTCAGCGGCCCAGGCAGCGGCCTGTGCCTCCAGCACCTCAAGCGTGTCCTTCCGGCCTGTGGCAGCGGCCAGCGCCGGATCAGCCGGATTCAGGGCCAGCTCGTTCAACAGCATGGCATCCACCCAGTCCACTCCGGTCAGGTCTGCCGCCAGCTCCAGCGTGGCGCAATACGAGCTGTCTCCGTGCCCGACACAGTCGGCCATCTCCACCACAGTCAGCGGGGACGGCACCAGCAGCGGTGTGCCGCTGGCACTTGCCGGCTGATCGTCCCGGCAGCCCGCAGTCAACAGCAGGGCCGCTGCCAATAACACCGGACGCCAAATCGTTACACCTGTTTTCATGTCACACTCCAACTCTGTTTTTACCGGCGCATACAGTATCATGCCCGGCCCCGGTTCAGGACCCGTTATTATGCTACGTATCTTTTTCAGCCTGTTGCTCGGGCTGGCCGCCGTACCGGCACAGGCCAGCGCCCCGGAAACCTTTGCTGACGCCAAGCGCCTGCTGCGTGAACAGGTCTATGCCGACCAGAACCTTGCCGCCACGCCCGGCAGCCTGTATTGCGGTTGCCAATGGGACTGGACCGGCACCAGCGGCGGGCGCATGCGGCTGAACAGTTGCGGTTACCGGATCCGCGCCCTGCAGGTGCGGGCACAACGACTGGAGTGGGAACACATCGTACCGGCCAGCTGGCTGGGCCGGCAGCGTCAATGCTGGCAACAAGGCGGCCGTCAAAATTGCACCGACAACGACCCCTTTTTCAGCCTGATGGAAGCCGACCTGCACAACCTGGCACCGGTGATTGGCGAGGTCAATGCCGATCGTTCCAACTACCGCTTCGGCATGGCTGGCGCCGATGCCAAGGGCATCTACGGTGCGTGTCAAAGCCATACCGACTTTAAAGCACGCATTTTTGAACCCCGGCCCGAGGTACGGGGCTTTGTGGCCCGTGTGATGTTTTACATGCACGACCGCTACAACCTGAGCCTGTCGAAAAACCAGCAACAGCTGCTGTTGCAATGGCACCGCCGCTGGCCGGTAACCGGCTGGGAGCTTGAGCGCGATCGCCGCATTGCCGCCATTACCGGCCAGGGCAACCCTTTTGTCAGCGGGGAACGTCAATGGCGTCTGGGCCATAAAAACAGCGCCGACGGTCTCACCCGTCAGGCGAACCAAGGCAAGGCCCGGTCCGAACAGCCCAAGGCCCGCACCGCCGCCGTCATCGGCAACCGCAACAGCAAGATTTACCACCTGCGGGGCTGTCCGGGTTACAGCGATACCAGCGAGCGCAATGCGGTGCCCTTCAACAGCTCTGCGGCAGCCCGGGCAGCGGGTTATAGGGCCGCCAAAAACTGCAAGCCCTGAACGGGCCTTTACGCCATCTGGCTAATGGTGCGGCGAAAACGCCGCAGCGACAGCCCAAACAGCACCGCTCCAATCAGCGCCAGCGCCAAAAACTGCGGCCACACCACAGCAAAGCCGGCACCCCGGAACAAAATAGCCTGGCCCAGCTGCACAAAGTGGGTGGTGGGTGCCAGCAGCATGATGTTTTGCACCAGTTCGGGCATGCTCTCGCGTGGCGTACTACCGCCCGACAGCATTTGCAGCGGAATGATCACCAGCACCATCAGCATGCCGAACTGCGGCA
>CAZMLX010000243.1:0-2545 GCA_964567275.1 uncultured Thiopseudomonas sp.
AGAATGGCCAGCCATCAATTCATTAACTGTGTTGCACTTGGGTTTAGAATCCGCCCTTTATCAGGTGCCGGATTGCAGTACTCGTCCCATTGCCGCCATTTTTCGGGACAGCCCGGGTCTAATCCCGCACCGCCAGATCAATACCATCCGCAGCCACGTCTGCCAGCCAGCGGATTTGCTCGGGCGTAATCACATAGGGCGGGATGAAATACACCACGTTGCCCAACGGGCGCAGCAGGGCACCACGTTCCAGCGCATGTTGGTAGACCCGCATGCCACGCCGCTCTTGCCAGGGGAACGGCGTTTTGCCGGCTTTGTCCTGCACCATTTCCATGGCCAGGATCATGCCGGTCTGGCGTACCTCGGCGATGTGCGGATGGTCGGCCAGGTGGGCGGTGGCCTCGCCCATGACCTGCGCCAGCAGGCGGTTGTTCTCGATGACATTGTCCTGCTCGAAGATGTCCAGCGTGGCCAGTGCGGCACTACAGGCCAGCGGGTTGGCGGTGTAGGTGTGCGAGTGCAGAAAGGCTCTGAGGGTGCTGTAGTCGTCGTAAAAAGCCTGATAAACCGGCTCGGTGGTCAGCACCGCCGCCAGCGGCAGGTAGCCGCCGGTCAACGCCTTGGACAGCACCATAAAGTCCGGGGTGATGCCGGCCTGCTCGCAGGCAAACATCGTACCGGTGCGGCCAAAGCCCATGGCGATTTCGTCCAGAATCAGATGCACGCCAAACTCGTCACAGGCCTGGCGCAGCAGGCTCAGGTAGACCGGGTGATACATGCGCATGCCACCGGCACCCTGCACCAGCGGCTCCAGAATCACTGCCGAGATTTCGTGGTGATGCTGCTCCAGCGCTTCACGCATGTGACGGAACATCAGCCGTGAGTGTTCTTCCCAGCTTTGCCCGGACTCACGGTAGTAGCAGTCGGGACTGGGCACCTTGATGCAATCCAGCAACAGCGCCTGGTAGGTTTCGGTGTAGAGCGCCACATCGCTGACTGACAGGGTGCCCAGGGTTTCGCCGTGGTAACCGTTGGTGATGGTCAGAAAGCGTTTCTTCTGCGGCTGGCCGATATTGCGCCAGTAGTGGTGGCTCATTTTCAACGCCACCTCGATGCCGGCCGAGCCGTTGTCGGCGTAGAACACCCGGGTCAGGCCGTCCGGTGCCAGCTGCACCAGCCGCTCCGACAGTTCCACCACCGGCGCATGGGTAAAGCCGCCAAGGATCACATGCTCCAGCTGGTCCACCTGTTGCTTGATGCGCTGGTTAATGCGCGGGTTGCAGTGGCCGAAGATGTTGGTCCACCAGGAGCTGACCGCATCCAGATAGCGCTTGCCGTCATAGTCTTCCAGCCAGATGCCGTCGCCACGGCGAATGGGGATCAGCGGGATGGTTTCGTGGTCTTTCATCTGGGTACAGGGATGCCAGACCACATTGAGGTCACGCTGCATCCAGTGGTTGTTTTGGCTCACCTGGGCTCCTTGACGGCTGTGAATATCCACCTTTTGCGTGCAACATGCTGTGGATAACCTTGTGACAACAGGGTGTACCCGTTACCGGGCCTGGCTTTGCGCACGCTGTTCAAAAAACAGCCAATGCGGCAAGCAGGTTGTAGCGGGCATCAACTCTGGCCGACAATACCGGAGCTTTTCTTCATCTGTCACCTACCCTGTTGCGGAAAACCAGCATGTCCCTGCCCCGTTTTTATGTCAGCCAGCCCCTGCGCCCCGGCCGTGTCGAATTGCCGGACGCCAGCGCCCATTACATCAGCCGTGTACTGCGCATGCAGGCCGGCGATGCCCTGCAACTGTTTGACGGCAGCGGGCTGGAGTTTGCCGGTGTAATTGCCGCAGTGGGCAAAAAAAGCCTGACCGTCGAGCTGGAAAGCAGCCAACCCGGCCAGCCCGACTCGCCGTTGCGGGTGCATCTGGGGCAGGTGCTGTCCCGTGGCGAGCGCATGGACTGGGCCATCCAGAAAGCCACCGAGCTGGGAGTGACGGAAATCACGCCGCTGTTCAGCGAGCGCTGCGAAGTTCGGCTGAATGACGAGCGGACGCAAAAACGGCTGGAGCACTGGCAACAGGTGGCCATCAGCGCCTGCGAGCAATGCGGTCGCAGTTCGGTACCGCTGATTCATGCCCCGGTGGCCGTCAGCCAGTGGCAGGCGGTGGTCGAGGCGGATTTGAAGCTGGTACTGCACCCAGACGAGCAACCTCTGGCCAGCCATGCCCGCCCGCAGCGGCTGGCACTGCTGATTGGCCCCGAGGGTGGCCTGAGCCCAAGTGAGGTTAGCGCTGCCCAGTCAGCCGGCTTTGCCGCCGCCTGTTTTGGCCCAAGGGTATTGCGTACCGAGACCGCACCCATAGTAGCGCTCAGTTTGGCGCAGTTTTTGTGGGGCGATTTTAGTTAAGTAAGCACTGAATAAACCTCAATCCCGTCATTCTGCGCGAGCATAGCGAGTCGCAGAATCCATGGATGCTGCGACTACGCGCAGCATGACAGCGTCGGACTCAGGCTTTATTGCAAGGTAGCCAATTTGTTCAGTG
>CAZMLX010000244.1:0-2543 GCA_964567275.1 uncultured Thiopseudomonas sp.
CTGGACATCAGCGCAACGGAGAAACTCGATAACCGCTCCGGCCAACTGGTGTCTGACGGTATGCTGACGCTCGAAGCCGGCCAGCTCGATAACCGCAGCGGACGGGTGACAGCCGGTGGTGATGTCGAAATTGCCGCCGCACAGCTGGATAACCGGGGCGGGCAGATTGTTGCAACAGACCACAACCTGCATCTGGCGGCTGACCAGCTCAATAATGATGCCGGCGTGCTGTTGGCCGGGCAGGCTCTGCAAGCGCAGGTGGCTGGCGGCTTGTCCAACCGGGACGGTGCCGAAATGCTTGCCGGTCAAGCGCTGAGCCTGAGTGCGGCACGGATTGATAACCACGACAGCCGTATTGCCAGTGATGGCGAGCTGAACATCGTGGCCGACCAGGTGCACAATCGCCAGCAGGCGCTGCTGGCTGCCGGCGATACCCTGGCGCTCAATGCGCAAACGCTGGAAAACGAGTCAGCCTTGCTGCTGGCTGGCGGGTCGATGGCGCTGTCCGTTGATGCGCTGCACAACCAGCAGGGTGATATTTACTCGCTCGCAGACCTCCTCATTCAGGGCCGCTATCAGGGCACCGCCGCCAGCCGTCTGGACAACCGGTCGGCAACGATCGGGGCCGGCCGGGACCTGCTGATTTTTGCCAATACCGTTGAAAACACCCGCAGCGTGCTGGACACCGTTGAAGGCAAATACTTTGCTGCCATTCGGGAACTGCGCTGTGGCCGGCCCTATCCGGTGGGTGATTGCACACTGGGCGAAAACGGCCGCAGCAATGCGGTCTGGGAGCTGGTCGAGCGGGACAAGCTGGACGTGGTCGCAAGCACGGCGGCCTCCGAGATCAGTGCCGGCGGCGATGTGAACATCATCGCTGACAGCCTGCTGAACCACAGTAGCCGACTGTCGGCCGGCGGCGATATCCGGCTTGACCTGGAGCGGCTGGAGAACACCGGAGTACGTCCTTATGATATTGAGCTGACACGGGTTTTTGTGTCCGGCCGCAAGCCCAGCTATGGGTATTACGCCAATCTGGCCCGCACCTTCAATGCGACCCATGCCAATGGGGTACAGCAGGCGAGGGTACTGGCTGACCTGGGCCGCTTTGTCGGAGCCATGCAGCAGGAATACCTGCCCGGTCGTCAGCAGGTGGACAGCGCCGTGGCCGATGAAAGCTATGTCGCCCTGATTCAGGCCGGAGGCACTGTCCAGATCACCGCCAGCCAACAGCTGGACAATAGCGTCATTCGCCCTGCGTTTAACTATGTGGCCGGCAATGGCGAGGTGGTGACACGTCTACAGGCCAATGCCGAACAGCGAAATGCGCTGCAACAGCAAACGGCGGCCACCACCCGGCCGCTATTGCCTCAGGGCAACCAGGGCCTGTTTCGCCTCAGTGACACTCCGGCCCACAACTACCTGATCGAAACCAACCCGGCGCTGACACAGATGCGCCTGTTCCTCAGCAGTGATTACCTGCTGGACGGGCTGGGCCTGAGTGCTGACGGCATGCAAAAGCGGCTGGGCGACGGTTTTTACGAGCAAAAGTTCATCCGTGACGCACTGATCGCCCGCACCGGCCAGCGCTTTATTGCCGGCATCCACAGCGACGAAGCCCTGTTCCGCTACCTGATGGACAACGCCATCGCCAGCCGGGAGGCGCTCAACCTGTCGGTAGGCATCGGCCTCACCGCCGAGCAGGTGGCAGCCCTCACCCACGACATCGTCTGGCTGGAACAGCATGAAGTCATGGGCGAACCGGTACTGGTGCCGGTACTGTACATGGCCCGGGCCGAAGGCCGGCTGGCCCCCACTGGCGCCCTGATTCAGGGGCAGGATTTGGCCCTGATCAGCGGGGGCGACCTGAGCAATCAGGGCACACTGCGGGCCGGCAACAGCCTCGGCATACACGCACAAAACATCCACAACAGCGGCCGGATGCAGGCCGATGATCACCTGGGCCTGCTGGCCGAAGACAGCATCAGCAACCGCCAGGGCGGCCTTTTGGCGGGTCACACTGTGGACCTGACCGCCCGAGCGGGCGACATCCTCAACGAGCGCAGCATCACCCGTCATGAAAGCACACTGGGCAACCGCCATTGGGAAAGCAGCTTTGCCGACCATGCCGCCCGCATCGAAGCCGCCAACAGCCTGAGCCTGAGCGCCGGCCGTGATGTGCACAATCTGGGTGGCACCCTGCACAGCGGCGGCGACCTGCACATCAGTGCCGGCCGTGATATCAAGCTGTCATCGGTTGAAGAACGCAACGGCATCCGCCGTGGCAGCCACTACCTCAACACCCGGACCACCCAGTTGACCAGCACAACCGCCGCCGGCGGCACCCTGGCACTCGAAGCGGGCCGAGACCTGACGGCCGTGGCCAGCCGCATCGAGTCAGGGCTGGACCTGCACCTGCTGGCCGGCAACGACCTGACCCTGGCGGCGGCCGCCAATGAAAGCCACAGTTACAGCAAGAGCAAACGCCACGCCAGCCAGCGTGACCAGGTGCAGCAGCAGGGTACTGAAGTTAAATCCGGGGG
>CAZMLX010000245.1:0-2491 GCA_964567275.1 uncultured Thiopseudomonas sp.
CTTGCTAAAGTCCTTGCGGATACGTTTTTTCTCAGTATATGAGTAAGCCATTAGCGTTCCCCAGCTTGATAGTCTGCCTCACTGCCAATGACGGACAGCGGCATAATTGCAAATAGACACTTGCTACCTAGATAGCATTGGAAGGCGCACCCGGCCGCGTCTTCCAATGCCATCCATTAACGACAAAAGGCCGGTGGCATATGCCACCAGCCATCAGCCAGTTGCCTGAAGCACGGGCTGTGTTCCATTGTCGGGACTTACTTGAGTTCGACTTTGGCGCCTGCTTCTTCCAGGGCTTTCTTGGCAGCTTCGGCTTCTTCCTTGGCAACGTCTTCCTTCACTACGGAAGGAGCACCGTCGACCACGGCTTTGGCTTCTTTCAGGCCCAGACCGGTGATTTCGCGAACAGCCTTGATCACGTTGACTTTCTTGTCGCCAGCGTCAACCAGGTGGATGGCGAACTCGGTTTGCTCGGCAGCAGCGTCAGCACCGCCAGCGGCAGGGCCAGCTACAACAGTGGCAGCAGCAGCAGTTACACCGAACTTCTCTTCCATGGCGGAGATCAGTTCAACAACCTGCATAACGGACATTTCGGAAATCGCGTTGAGGATATCTTCGTTAGTAAGAGCCATGACTCTATATTCCTGTAAATTGGGGACGGCACCAGGGCCATCGAAAGCAAAAAAAGGTTTTGAAACTGAAGCTTAAGCGGCTTCTGCTTCTTTCTGGTCGCGAACGGCAGCCAGAGTGCGGGCCAGCTTGCTGGTTGCGCCCTGAATTACGCTCATCAACTGAGAAATAGCTTCGTCGTAGGTTGGCAGAGTTGCCAGTACGTCGATTTGGTTGGCTGCAATGAAGTTGCCTTCAAAAGCGGCACCCTTGATCTCGAACTCTTTCTGATCTTTGGCAAAGTTCTTGAAAATCCGGGCGGCAGCGCCTGGATGTTCGTTGGAAAATGCGATCAGCGTAGGGCCGGTGAAGGTCTCGGCGAGGGACTCGAACTGAGTACCTGCTACCACACGACGCAACAGGGTGTTACGTACAACACGTACGTAAACGCCTGCTTCACGAGCCTCTTTACGGAGTCCGGTCATGGCACCGACAGTCACGCCACGGGCATCAGCCACAACAGCGGACAGGGCAACACTGGCAGCCTCGCTGACTTCAGCAACAATTGCTTTTTTGTCTTCGAGTCTAATTGCCACGGGATTATCTCCTGCTTGTTTAAAGATGCCCCTTGCGGGGCGCTTTGGTGTCTGATTCAAAAGAACCGGGAGCACCATCTACGTAGGCCAGCGAACTGATTAGGGCGAACCACCTACGGTCTTTGACGGCCCCCGCAAAGCAGGGACCCCAAATTTTACTTGTCTGCCAGAGAAGACAGGTCTACTGCCAGGCCCGGACCCATGGTGCTGCTCAGGGTAACGCGCTTGATGTAGATGCCTTTGGAGGAGGCAGGCTTCAGACGACGCAGCTCACCCAGCAGGGCTTCAGCGTTCTGCTTCAGCTTCTCGGGGGCAAAGTCGATCTGGCCGATAGCGGCGTGAATGATGCCGTTTTTGTCGGTACGGAAGCGGGCCTGACCGGACTTGGCGTTGTTCACCGCAGTGGCAACGTCAGCAGTCACAGTACCCACTTTCGGGTTTGGCATCAGGCCGCGGGGACCCAGCACCTGGCCCAGCTGACCCACAACGCGCATTGCATCCGGGGAAGCAATAACCACGTCATAGTTCAGGTCACCGGCTTTCATGGCTTCTGCCAGGTCTTCCATGCCAACCTTGTCGGCACCCGCAGCAACGGCAGCTTCAGCAGCAGCGCCCTGGGTGAACACGGCCACACGGACAGTTTTGCCGGTACCGTTGGGCAGAACCACAGCACCACGCACCACCTGGTCGGATTTGCGCGGGTCAACACCCAGGTTAATCGCCAGGTCAACAGACTCCTTGAACTTGGCAGCCGGCAGGCTGGCCAGTACGGAGGCGGCTTCTTCAAAACCGTAAACTTTGCCGTGCTCGATTTTCTCGGCGATCAGCTTTTGACGCTTGGTAAGCTTGGCCATTTACACACCCTCCACGTTCAGGCCCATGCTGCGGGCAGAGCCGGCGATGGTGCGTACAGCCGCATCCAGATCAGCGCCAGTCAGGTCAGCCTGCTTGGCCTGGGCAATTTCTTCCAGCTGGGCACGGGTTACAGTGCCAACTTTCTGGCTGTTCGGCTTGGCAGAACCGGAAGCAATACCGGCAGCCTTTTTCAGCAGAACGGCAGCCGGGGTACTTTTGGTTTCAAAAGTAAAGCTGCGGTCGCTGTAAACAGTGATGATCACCGGAGTCGGCAGACCTGGCTCAATGCCCTGGGTCTTGGCGTTGAACGCCTTGCAGAACTCCATGATGTTTACGCCGTGTTGACCCAGAGCCGGGCCTACGGGTGGTGAAGGGTTGGCCTGACCGGCCTTAACTTGCAGCTTGATATAGGCTTGAATTTTCTTAGCCAT
>CAZMLX010000246.1:0-324 GCA_964567275.1 uncultured Thiopseudomonas sp.
GCTGATGCTTTGCTCCGGCCTCTGATAACCTGCGGATACACCTAGGCGTTTGGGGAAGAATAGGCCGGCTATGCCGGCCCGCTGTCGCTTTTCAGGTCCTGGACAGACGCACATTGGAACGCTAGCACGCTGCGACAGCAGTCCGGCAAAGCCGGACCAGAATCCCTCCAATCGCACGGGGTGTGCGGGGCGGGGAGGACCGTAGCAAAGCCTTGTCGACATGTCCGGCTTGCCGGGCGTGGCGACGCAAGCTTTGCGGAGTGTTCTCTCCGCCCTTGGTACCTAAGTGCAAAAATCACCCCTCCAGCATTTTCCTCGCATGCG
>CAZMLX010000246.1:334-2490 GCA_964567275.1 uncultured Thiopseudomonas sp.
ATGCGCCAGCGACTCGTCGGTCATCTCGATACCGCCCAGCATCCGCGCCACTTCTTCGGTGCGCTGTGCCAGGTCCAGTTCGCACACGGCGGTGGTGGTGTTGTCCTTGCCCCGTTTTTTGTGGACATACAGATGCTGGTGTCCCTGTGCTGCCACTTGCGGCAGGTGGGTGACGGTCAGGACCTGTCCGGTTTCGCCGAGCTGGCGCAGTAGCTGGCCGACGATTTCGGCGGTCGGGCCGCCGATGCCGACGTCCACTTCGTCAAAGACCAAAGTAGGTACTCTCGAGGTTTGGGCGGTAATGACCTGGATGGCCAGGCTGATACGCGACAGCTCGCCGCCCGAAGCTACTTTGGCCAGTGGCTTGACCGGCTGGCCGGGGTTGGCGCTGACCAGAAATTCGATGCTTTCCAGTCCCTGGGCGAGCGGTTCCGTACTGTCGCTGTTGCTCAGGCTGATTTCAAAGCGTCCGCCCGGCATGCCCAGCCCCTGCATGCGCCCGGTGACCGCTTTTTGCAGTTTTTTGGCCGCTGCTGCACGTTTGTTGCCCAGGGTGGCCGCTTTGCCGGCATAGCTGGCGGCCAGTTGTGCCAGTTCGGCGGCCAGTGATTCCAGCTGGCTGTCTTCGCCTTGCAGGCTTTCCAGTTCGTGCAAGAGCTGCTGGTGCAGGTGGTTGAGTTCCTGCGGCTGTACCCGGTGTTTGCGGGCCAGGCTGTAGATGCTGTCCAGCCGCTCGTCGACCCATTGCTGACGCTGGGGGTCGCAGTCAAAGTTGTCGATGAAGCGGTTGAGCTCGCCGACGGCTTCCTCGATCTGGATCTGGGCGCTGGACAGCAACTCGTTGCATTGCTGCAGTGCCGGCGGCGGCTGGTTGAACGCCCGGCCCCGGTTGAGGCCGCTGGCCAGTGCGGCCAGCACGGTACTGCCTTCGCCCTCGCTGCACAGGTCAATGATGAAGCGGCAGTGCTCCAGCAGCTGGCCGGCCTGTGACAGGGTGCTCTGTTCCTGTTCCAGCTGCTCCAGCTCGTCGTCGCCCAGCGATAGCGCATCCAGCTCTTCCAGCTGGTAACTGAGCAACTGGATGCGTGATTGCTGTTCATCGCTGTTGCTGCTCAGACGTTGCAGCAGGCTGTTTTTTTGTTGCCATTGGCGGGCCAGGGCGGATACTTCGCCGGCCAGCGGCAGGCAGCCGGCAAATTCGTCCAGCAAGCGGCGGTGGGTATCGGTTTTCAGCAGGGACTGGTGCTCATGCTGGCTGTGGATATCGATCAGCAGGGCGCCGAGTTCTTTCAGGTCGGCCTGGGTGCAGGGCGTGCCGTTGATGTAGCCGCGCGAGCGGCCTTCGGCGGTGATCACCCGGCGCAACAGGCACTGGCCGTCGTTGTCCAGGTCGCGGGCCTTGAGCCAGGCATCCGCCTCGCCAATGTTGCTGATGTCAAAGCTGCCCAGGATGTCGGCCTTGTCGGCACCGGGACGCACCACGCCGCTGTCGGCACGGGCGCCCAGCGCCAGACTAAGGGCGTCCAGCATGATCGATTTGCCGGCACCGGTCTCGCCGGTAATCACGCTCATGCCGGGTTTCAGTTCAAGATCAAGATGTTCGACTATGGCGTAGTTGTGGACATTCAGCTGTAATAGCATGGCAGGCTCCGTTTATCCTGATTGCTGGGTATTTATACAGTATTTTGTTTTTAACGACAAGATTTGTGCAAAAAAAATGCATGGATGCTTGAAGCGTAGCGCCGCTGTCCCCATATAGGCGCCATTCAGGGCGTTAGAGCGGCTTATTGGCTGTGGCGGCCCACATAGTAACGAGGAAAAACCATGACAGATGAACAGCAAACAGGCCGGGATGACATCCTGAGCGAACAACTGGTAGCAGAGAATCTGGAAAGTGGCGCCCTGCAGGCCCGGGTTGAAGAGCTGGAGTCCCAGCTGGCTGAAGCCAAAGACCAGGCTTTGCGTGCCGCTGCCGAGATGCAGAATATCCGCCGCCGTGCCGAGCAGGATGTCGAGAAGGCGCACAAGTTTGCGCTGGAGAAATTTGCCGGCGACCTGCTGGCGGTGGTGGATTCGCTGGAACGTGGCAGCCAGGTGACCGATGCCGGCAATGAAGCGGTCAAGCCGATGCTGGAAGGCATGCAGCTGACCCTCAA
>CAZMLX010000247.1:0-2463 GCA_964567275.1 uncultured Thiopseudomonas sp.
GAAATGCGGCTAACCGGGGCGGTGCTGGAATCTGTGGTGGCAGCCCTGCGCAGCGCTCATCCGTACGAGGAACCGGCCTATGCGGTTTTACCCAGTCTGTATTGAGTGGCGGCAACGGAGCACGGCATGACCACCGGCCCGGAGCTGACGGGAACAGCCTTTATTGAGCGGGGCAGCAGTGCCTACCTGCGGGCGGTGCTGGCGCTGTTTTGTGCCGGTTTTGCCACCTTTGCCTTGCTGTATTGTGTGCAGCCGCTGCTGCCGCAACTGGCGCAACAGTTTGCGCTGAGCTCGGCTGACAGCAGTCTGGCGTTATCGGTAACCACGTTTGGCATGGCGGGCGGGATGTTGCTGGCCGGCTCGCTGAGTGACAGTCTGGGCCGCAAGCGGGTGATGGGCACGGCGCTGTTGATGGCCTGCCTGTGCGGGCTGGCCAGTGCGCTAACCAGTGACTGGCAGTGGTTGCTGATGTTCCGCTGTCTGCTGGGGGTAGCCCTGAGTGGCTTGCCGGCGGTGGCGATGGCCTACATTGGCGAAGAGTTTGACCCGGCCTCGTTGCCGGTGGCAATGGGGTTGTATATTGGCGGCACGGCGCTGGGCGGCTTGCTGGGCCGGCTGTTGACCGGTGTGCTCAGTGATCTGGGTGGCTGGCCGTTGGCGCTGGGCGGCTTTGCCGGATTGGGAGTGCTGAGCCTGCTGCTGTTTATCTGTCTGTTGCCGGCTTCGCAGCATTTTCGGGCACAGCCGATGTCGTTGCCGGGGCTGGCCGGCAGTCTGTGGCAGAATTTGGCCACTCCGGCGCTGGCCAGGCTGTTTGTAGTGTCGTTTCTGCTGATGGGCAGCTTTGTTGCCCTGTTCAATTACATTGGCTTTTACCTGTCGGCGGAGCCGTTCAATTTGTCGCCCAGCTGGATTGGCCTGCTGTTTGTCACTTATCTGGCTGGCATCTGGAGTTCGGCCGAAGCCGGCCGGCACATGGTCCGCCACGGTGGTCGACGGGTGTTGCGGGTGTCTTTGCTGGTGATGCTGGCGGGTGTGTTGTTGTGTGCGTTGCCCTGGTTGCCGGCGCTGGTGGCGGGTGTGCTGGTGTTTGTCACCGGATTTTTTGCTGCCCATGCGGCAGCCAGCAGCATGGTCGGGCAGCGGGCCGGACAGGCCCGGGCACAGGCGTCGGCATTGTATTTGTGTGCGTACTATCTGGGTTCCAGCACGATGGGCTATGGCGTGGGCTGGGTATGGCAGCACTGGGGCTGGCTGGCGGTTATTGGTTGTCTGGCGCTGGCCCTGTTGCTGGCGCTGTGGCGGGTGGGCAATTTGAGTTCGGATCAATCAATTCGGGGTCAGAGTAACAATTCCTGAATTGTTACTCTGACCCCGAATTCACTAACCCTGAATTCAGGGGTATCATGGCGGCCTTGTTTATGGGCGGATCAAGCATGATTAGCAACGAGTATGAGCTGGCCTGGCTGGTGTATGGCGTGGCGGCGCTGGGCTGTTTTTGGGTGTGGACCTTTTTTACCCGCTGGATGTGGCGTTATGTGCGCGAGCTGCTGTGGCTGGCCGCTGCGGTGGTGCTGTTCAGCCCGACTCTGGTGGACCCGGGCGGTTCCGAGTGGGCACCCTCGGCGATCATGGCGGTCATGGATATTGTCTTCAAGGTTAACAACGATGCCTGGCGGGCGCTGGCGGATATTACCGCTTACGGCAGCCTGGCGCTGGCCGTTTACGCCCTGTTTGTGGTGATCCGCTGGCTGGTCGAACGTTACTGGCTCAAGCCCCGGCAGCGTGCCCGGGCGGAACAACAGGCAGAGCAAAAAAAAGCGGGTGAGCAGAAGGCTGCGGCCCGCCCGCAACCTGCCGCAGATGACCGTCGTGAACCTTCGCTGGGGCAGGCCCATGTGTGAGTTGCTGGGCATGAGTGCCAATGTGCCAACCGATATTGTGTTCAGTTTTACCGGGCTGATGCGCCGTGGTGGCGACACGGGTCCGCACCGTGACGGCTGGGGCATCGGTTTTTATGAGGGCCGTGGCTTGCGCCTGTTCCAGGACCCGCAGGCCAGCGCCGACTCGGAAGTGGCACGGCTGGTGCAGCGCTATCCGATTAAAAGTACAGCGGTGGTGGGCCATATCCGCCAGGCCAATGTGGGTGCGGTCAACCTGGCCAACACCCATCCGTTTGTGCGTGAAATGTGGGGCCGCTACTGGTGTTTTGCCCACAATGGCCAGCTGGCCGACTTTGCGCCGCTGGCCGGCTTTTATCAGCCGGTTGGTGATACCGACAGCGAAGCGGCCTTTTGCGATCTGCTTAACCGCTTGCGTGACGGCTTTGTCACCATGCCGGCGGTGGAGGCATTATTGCCGTTGCTGGTGGCGGCCTGTGACGGCTACCGCAGCAAGGGCGTGTTTAATTGCCTGCTCAGCAATGGCGACTGGCTGTTCAGCTATTGCACTACCAAGCTGGCC
>CAZMLX010000248.1:0-2437 GCA_964567275.1 uncultured Thiopseudomonas sp.
GACTACGCGCAGCATGACAAGCCTGCCGGGCAGCTTCATTTCGAGCCAGCCCATGTGTTCAGTGCTTCCTTAAAGAGTTCACGAGGTAAATCGCAATGAAGGTTTTGATCCAGCGTGTGTCTGCTGCCCGGGTTGAGGTGGACGGCGAAGTCTGTGGCCAGATCGGGCGGGGCATTTTGGCGCTGGTCGGGCTGGAGCCGGATGACGGCCAGCCACAGCTGGAAAAAATGCTGCACAAGCTGCTCAATTACCGTATTTTCCCCGACGCCGAGGGGCGCATGAACTGCTCGGTGCAGGATGTGCGGGGCGGTTTGCTGCTGGTGTCGCAGTTTACCCTGGCAGCGGATACCCGTAGCGGTTTGCGGCCCGGTTTTTCCACAGCGGCGGCGCCGGAGCTGGCGGAGCGGCTGTTTGCACAGTTTGTGCAAATGACACAGGCTGCCTGGCCGGACGTGGCCACCGGCCGTTTTGGTGCCGACATGCAGGTAAGCCTGACCAACGACGGGCCGGTGACTTTTTTGTTGCAGGTGTGATGCGGTTTTACCGGATGCTTTTTGTGCGAAAGGATTCGCATCGGTATCCCTTTCCGTCATCCTGCATTTTGCGCAGCAAAATCGCAGGATCCATGGCTTGCAGCCACAATGGATTCTGCAACTGTGCTCCACTGCGCACAGATGACAGTCAGGTCTGCCAGTGGCTGGCTAACGCACAAGGTTCGAACTGATTCGAACATCCCGCAACAGTTGCGGCCATACGCTTGGCAGAAGATGCATGACAAGTCGCATCCGGCAGCGAAATTTGCTACAATCCCGCCTCTTTTTTGCTTGTCAAGCCAGCGCGCTGTTTTCATGAAACTTTTTGTCAAACCATTCGCCGAAATCACCATCAAGAGCCGTCCGGTACGCCGCCAGTTTATTTTGCAGCTGGGGCGTAATATCCGTAACGTTCTCAAAGATCTGGATCCGGCTGTTCGCACCGGTGGCGAGTGGGACAATATTGATGTCACCAGCAGTCTGACCGAGCCGGCGGCGCAGCAGCAGCTGATTGAACGGCTGCGGGGTGTGCCTGGCATTGCCCATTTTTATCAGGTGCTGGATTTCGACTTGCCGGGCAGCATGCAGGAGATTGCCGACCGCTGTGCCGAGCACTATGCGCCGCTGCTGAAAGACAAAACTTTTGCCGTACGCTGCAAGCGGGTCGGCAAGCACGCATTTACCTCCATGGATGTCGAGCGCGAAGTCGGCAGCCTGCTGCGTCAGCAGTGCGGTGCTGCCGGCATCAAGCTGAGCAAGCCGCAGGTTGAGGTGCGCCTGGAAATCCGCCATCAGCGGCTGCTGGTCGAGTTCAACCGGCAGGAAGGTCTGGGCGGCTATCCGCTGGGCTCCATCGAACAAACGCTGGTGCTGATGTCGGGCGGTTTTGACTCCACGGTGGCGGCCTATCAACTGATGCGCCGTGGCCTGCTGACCCATTTTTGCTTTTTCAACCTGGGGGGCCGTGCCCACGAGCTGGGCGTGATGGAAGTGGCCCATTACCTGTGGGAAAAATTTGGCCGCTCGCACCGGGTGTTGTTTGTCAGCGTGCCCTTTGAGCAGGTGCTGGCCGATATTTTGGAAAACGTCGACAACAGCCAGATGGGCGTGATTCTCAAGCGGCAGATGCTGCGCGCCGCCGAGCGGATTGCCGACAACCTGCATCTGGATGTACTGGCCACCGGCGAAGCGGTATCCCAGGTATCCAGCCAGACGCTGATCAACCTGTCGGTGATCGACAAGGCCACTGACAAGCTGGTGCTGCGCCCGCTGGTGGCAGCGCACAAGCAGGACATCATCAACACCGCCGAGGCGATTGGCACTGCCGAGTTTGCCAAGCACATGCCCGAGTATTGCGGGGTGATTTCGGTCAACCCCACCACCAAGGCCAAAAGCTGGCGCATTGAGCGGGAAGAGCAGCAGCTGGACATGGCGTTGCTGGAGCAGGCTGTTAGCCGGGCCCGCTTTATTACCGTGGACAAGCTGCTGGAAGAGCTGAGCGAAGACATTCAGGTGGAGATGGTCAACGAGGCCCTGCCGGGCCAGGTGGTGATTGATATCCGCCACCCCGACGAAGCCGAGGATGCGCCACTGGCACTGGACGGTATTGAACAGATTGGCCTGCCGTTTTATGCGGTCAACAACAAATTCAAGGAACTGGACGCCAACCGCCAGTACCTGCTGTATTGCGACAAAGGTGTGATGAGCCGTTTGCATGCCCATCACCTGCTGCATGAGGGGCATACCAATGTGAGGGTTTATAGGCCCTGATTTGTTTGTTTTTGTGTGCTGGCTTGGATAGGTTTTGTGGTAACGCGTCGGGGTATGGGCTGCGCAAACACGCCGCAAGTACGTCCCTGTAGGTTCCGTGTCGCCATCTGACCGCCATGGATGGCGGAAATGCA
>CAZMLX010000249.1:0-2426 GCA_964567275.1 uncultured Thiopseudomonas sp.
GGTATTTCTGGAGCTGGCGGGTGCGTCTCTGGACAAAGCGTTGTTGTCTGGTGTTTTACAGGAGGTGAGCTGTGAGCACTATCATTGAATCGCTCAGGGATGATTTGGGCGCGCTTGAGGCGGTTGGGGCCATTGGCAAGGTAACCATGCGCGAGTTTGACAGTTTGTGTCCGCCGCCGGTGCGTGATTTTGATGCGCAAGCAATTAGGCAGCTGCGTGAAGCACTCAGGTTCAGCCAGCCAGTATTTGCGTTGCATCTGCACACAACAGCTTCAACCATTCGCAAGTGGGAACAGGGCGAAACTCGCCCGAGCGGCCCCGCACTCAAGCTGCTTAATGTGATTGCGGATAAGGGCTTGCAGGCCATTCTTTAACGGCGACAAGGCCAGCCACATGACTGAAATCAAGCCACTCAGCAATAAAACCCAGGCCCGCCAGTGGCTGTTTCCGCTGGCCTCTTTCTATGCCCTGTTGTTGCCGCTCTCGGTGCTGTCCATGCTTGGGCAAATCCGCTTTTTACCGGGGCTGGCCAGCCCGCATGTGCATGCCCACGAGCTGATTTTCGGTGTGGCTTTTCTGGTGATTTGTGGCTACCTGCTGGGCAATGTCGAGCGTAAAAAACTGCTGTGGCTGACCAGCTGCTGGCTACTGGCACGGATCAGTTTCTGGACATTGGGCTTTCATCCGCTGGGGGCGCTGTTTGCTGCCGGGGCGGCGTTCATGCTGGCGCAGCAGGGGGTGCCGGCCTTCTGGCGGGCGAGCAAATGGCAGAACCGCAGTGTGGCGCCGATTGTGGCGCTGGTCTGCCTGCTGACGGCGGTAGCCGGCGCCGATGCGGCGGTGTTTGCCGAGCTGCTGCCCCATGCGCTGATCGTGTTGTCGGCGTTGATGTTCTTCATGGGCGGGCGGGTGATTGCCCCGGTGCTGGCCAGCTTCTGGCTGCAACACAATGTGCGCATGGGCAACCGGGTGCAGCCCAATGTAGAAGGCGCCGGGCTGATTGCGCTGGCGCTGGGCTTTCTGCTGCAGGTTACCGGTGTGCTGCCGGCCCTTAAAGGACTGGTGCTGATGCTGGCCGGCGGCATCATTGCCGTGCGCATCCTGCGCTGGCAGCCGTGGCAATACCGCAGCCGCCTCGACATCCTGTTTTTGTTTGCCGGCTACAGCGGGCTGGCGCTGGGCGTGTTTTTGCTGGGCTTGCAGGAGTTCGTGCCGCTGGCACAACTGCTCGCCACCCACGCCATCACCGTAGCGGCGCTGGGCGTGCTGATGGTCACTATCATGGCACGGGTTACAGTGGTCAAACTGCACAAGGATGCCAATGCGCTCAAAAGCAGCCACATCGCCAGCAGCCTGCTGGTGCTGGCCGCCACCGCCCGCCTGCTGGCGCCGCTACTGCCGGCAGCCTATGTGCCGCTGATGCACAGCGCCATGCTGTGCTGGAGTTTGGGCTTTGCCGTGCTGTTATCGGTGTTGTGGCGGTGCAGGGGACGGTAGAAATCAGGCAAGATACACGCAAGGCGTACGGCGCACTGTAATGGAACTGGACACCATACGGTGAAGTACAGGCAGACGTAGCCAAGCGCAGCCGTGGCGATCCAAAGTTGGACAATGCCAAGGTCGCCGACAAGCCATTCCTTGCCCCGGAGAGGCTGGCAGTCTTGTTGCCCGTAGCTTGCTTCCGCCAGCAGGTTGTGTTTTCTATAAAATGCCCACAACTACAAGGAACGACATGAACCACAGGGACTTACAAAACATCCTGCACGCAGGCGAAGACAGTCAGCGACAATTCAAACAGGAAATCAGTCACACAGACAGCCTGGCGGCCGAGCTGGTGGCCATGTCCAACAGTGGCGGCGGGCAGATTTTTATTGGCGTAAACGACAAGGGTCAACCTTCCGGCCTGCAACCTGAACATATCCGCTCGTTCAACCAGCAGATCAGCAACGTTGCCACCAATAACGTGCGCCCGCCAATCAATCCCACTACGCAGAATATTGCCACCGGGCAAGGGCTAGTCATGGTGGTAACTATTACCGACGGCCTCAACAAGCCCTATA
This sequence comes from uncultured Thiopseudomonas sp., assembly GCA_964567275.1. Classification (GTDB taxonomy): domain Bacteria; phylum Pseudomonadota; class Gammaproteobacteria; order Pseudomonadales; family Pseudomonadaceae; genus Thiopseudomonas. The sequence continues at coordinate 2,061 of CAZMLX010000249.1, forward strand.
TGGACAACAGGGGCAGGGTGTGGGTGAAAAGCGGGGCAGACAAGCGTCATGTCACCTCACGGGAGGAAATCCAGCGCATGTTCCTTAATGCCGGGCTGATTCAAGCCGACACTCTGCCCATTCCCGACAGCAGTCTGGCCGATTTTGACCTGAAAGCCTTCAATGCTTACTACCAGAAGCGCTATGGCCAGCCATGCCCGGAGTCTGAACAGATAGCCAGCCTGGGCAGCATGGGTCTGTTGAAAAGCCAGCAACTTACCGTCGCCGGCGCACTGCTGTTTGGCACCAACCCGCAGCGCTGGCTACCGGTGTGCATGATTAAGGCAGTGGCATTTTTTGGCAACTTTATTGGCGACACCGAATACC
>CAZMLX010000250.1:0-2345 GCA_964567275.1 uncultured Thiopseudomonas sp.
AAGCCGACCGGGGTTTGATGTTGCTGTGGCGGCTACCCTTGACTGCAAAGGGCCGCCCGACATGCGTCTAGGCTAGCCCTTGGCTAAACCAGTACGCATAAAAATAGCTGGCAGCAGCGCACACCACAGCCGCAACCTGAAGGTTGTGCTGTTGAATGGACATGGAATGAATGCTGGTTTGCATGCTGTGCTCCGCTTGAAGAGATCACAAAATAACCCGTTGCGACGTCCGGCGCAAGCTCGCCGGAGGCACGAAACCCCTTTCAGTGCGCCTTTATTACAAATACATACAATTTTTTCCGTCCAGCAGCCAGCCCGCCCCTTACAATGTGCGCCGCAAAAACCCGCCTTTTTCAGAACGATTTTCAAGACAACCCTTTCATACGATCAAGGAGTCCGGCATGCCCGACGCTGGTTCAACCTTACCCCATAACTGGGCCCTGGCAGTCTTCCTGCTGGGCGTGCTCGGTCTGTGTGCCTTTATGTTGCTGGTCTCCAGTGTGCTCGGCAGCCGTGCCCGTGGCCGCAGCAAGAACGAGCCGTTCGAGTCCGGCATTGTCGGCACCGGCGACACCCGCCTGCGGCTGTCGGTCAAGTTTTACCTGGTCGCCATGTTGTTTGTCATCTTTGACGTCGAAGCCCTGTTTCTCTTTGCCTGGGCCGGCGCCATACGCGAAAGCGGCTGGGCCGGCTTTATCGGTGCCGGCATTTTCATTTTCATACTGATCGCCGGCCTTGTGTACGAGGCTTCCACCGGTGCCCTCGACTGGTCACCGTCAAGCCGCCGCAAGCGTCAGGCACAACTCAAGCAGGGTTCATGACATGCAGTACGAACTGATCCGCATCAAGCAGGATAACGATGATCCGGCCGAGCCGGTCGGCACCCGCGAGAGCCTTGACGATGCCATGCTCAAGGACCAGGTGCAGCGCAACATTTTCATGGGCAAGCTGGAAGACGTACTCAGCGGCGCAGTCAACTGGGGCCGCAAAAACTCGCTGTGGCCGTACAACTTCGGCCTGTCCTGCTGCTATGTGGAAATGACCACCGCCTTTACCGCCCCCCACGACGTGGCCCGCTTTGGAGCCGAAGTAATCCGCGCCTCGCCCCGCCAGGCCGACTTCATGGTGGTGGCCGGTACCTGCTTTGTGAAAATGGCTCCAGTAATCCAGCGCCTGTACGAGCAAATGCTGGAACCCAAGTGGGTGATTTCCATGGGTGCCTGCGCCAACTCCGGCGGCATGTACGATATTTATTCTGTGGTACAGGGCGTGGACAAGTTTCTGCCGGTTGACGTGTACATTCCCGGCTGCCCGCCGCGCCCGGAAGCCTTCCTGCAGGGGCTGATGCTGTTGCAGGAGTCCATTGGTCAGGAACGCCGCCCGCTGTCGTGGGTGGTGGGTGACCAGGGCATTTACCGTGCCGAGATGCCGTCGCAGCGCGAACAGAAACGCGAACAGCGCATCCAGGCAACCCACCTGCGCTCTCCGGACGAGGTGTGAACGGCATCCGCCCACACTCTGCCTTGCATCCTTGACTGATGGCCCCCGACATGAATACCGCCAACCCGAACTTACATATTCCACCCTACACGCCTGACGACTCCGGCGTACTGGCCGAGCTGACCGAAAAATTCGGCGCCGGCGCCCTGTGCGTACAACCCAGCCTGACCGGCATGCCGGTGGTCTGGGTGGCCCGCGAACGCCTGCTTGAAGTGCTGGGCTTTTTGCGTGCCCTGCCGCGTCCCTACGTCATGCTGTATGACCTGCACGGCGTTGACGAGCGCCTGCGCACCCAGCGCCAGGGCCTGCCCGCCGCCGACTTCAGCGTGTTTTACCACCTGATGTCGCTGGAGCGTAACAGCGACATCATGATCAAGGTGGCCCTGCAAGAAGGCGACCTCAACCTGCCCAGCGCCATTTCCGTGTGGCCCAACGCCGACTGGTACGAGCGTGAAGTCTGGGACATGTACGGCATCCACTTTGAAGGCCACCCGCGTCTGGTGCGCCTGCTGATGCCGCCCACCTGGGAAGGTCACCCGCTGCGCAAGGACTATCCGGCGCGCGCCACCGAATTTGACCCCTTCAGCCTGACCGAGGCCCGCCAGGACGCCGAACAGGAAGCCCTGCGTTTCAACCCCGAAGACTGGGGCATGAAGCGCCACGGCGAAAACGAGGACTATATGTTCCTCAACCTGGGCCCCAACCACCCCTCGGCCCACGGCGCCTTCCGTATCGTGCTGCAGCTGGACGGCGAAGAAATCGTCGACTGTGTACCGGAAATCGGCTACCACCACCGGGGTGCCGAGAAAATGGCCGAGCGCCAGAGCTGGCACAGCTTCATTCCC
>CAZMLX010000251.1:0-2334 GCA_964567275.1 uncultured Thiopseudomonas sp.
AAGCCGCGCTGGAGCAGCTGGCCGAAGGCAAACTGGATATCGTCATCGGCACCCATAAGCTGCTGCAAGATGACGTCAAATTCGACAACCTGGGCCTGGTGATCATCGACGAAGAACACCGCTTTGGTGTACGCCAAAAAGAGCGCCTCAAAGCCTTGCGCAGCGAAGTGGATATTCTGACCCTGACCGCCACGCCCATTCCGCGCACACTCAACATGGCGTTTGCCAACCTGCGCGACCTGTCGATTATCGCCACGCCACCAGCACGTCGTCTGTCGGTACGTACCTTTGTCATGCCCCGACAGGACGCCATTGTTAAAGAAGCCCTGCTGCGTGAACTGCTGCGGGGCGGCCAGGTGTACTACCTGCACAACGACGTCAAAACCATCGACCAGTGTGCCGAAGACTTGGCCAAACTGGTGCCGGAAGCCCGCATTGGTGTTGGCCACGGCCAGATGCGCGAACGCGAGCTGGAACAGGTGATGGCGGATTTTTACCACAAACGTACCAACGTGCTGGTGGCCACCACCATCATCGAAACCGGCATCGACGTGGCCAGCGCCAACACCATTTTGATTGACCGTGCCGACAAGTTCGGTCTGGCCCAGCTGCACCAGCTGCGCGGCCGTGTCGGACGTAGCCACCACCAGGCCTATGCTTACCTGCTGGTACCCAGCGGCAAAAAACTCACCCCCGATGCGGAAAAGCGGCTGGAAGCCATCAGCAACGCCCAGGATCTGGGTGCCGGCTTTGTGCTGGCCACCCACGACCTGGAAATCCGTGGTGCCGGCGAGCTGCTGGGCGATGGTCAAAGCGGCCAGATCCAGTCGGTCGGTTTCAGCCTGTACATGGACATGCTGGAACGGGCGGTCAAGGCCATCCAGAGCGGCAAACAGCCGGATCTGGAACAGGCCGCCAGCAATGGCGCCCAAGTCAGCCTGCGGGTGCCGGCGCTGATCCCCGACGACTATCTGCCCGATGTACACAGCCGCCTGATGCTGTACAAGCGCATCGCCTCGGTAGCTGACGAGCATGCCCTGCAAGACCTGCAAGTAGAAATGATCGACCGCTTCGGCCTGCTGCCCGAGCCGACCAAAAACCTGTTTGCCCAGGCGGCGCTCAAACTCAAGGCCGACCGTCTGGGCATTCTCAAGATCGACGCTGGCAGCGGTGGCGGACGCCTGGAATTTGCCAGCGACACACCGGTCGACCCGATGCAGCTGATCAAACTGATTCAGGGCCAGCCGCAACGCTACAAATTCGAGGGCGCCACGGTGTTTCGTTTCAATGTGCCCATGGATACAAGCAGCGAGCGTTTTGCTATGCTGGACGCCCTTTTGGACCAGCTGGCCAGTTAACCTTTGGAAGTCCCGCCATGCGCAACCGTTTTTGTGCCCTTGTTTTACTGCTGACCGCCGCCCTGCCGCTGTGGGCCGCCGACAGCCACCATATCGAACTGATCCTGTTCCGCCAGGGCGACATGCAGGCGCATCCGGTCAGCCAGCTGGCACCGGACAACTGGGCCGGCAACAGCCAGCACCTGCAGCCGCACCAGCTGCGCAGCAGCCTGTTGGAAGACCCGGTGTCCCGGCTGGTGCCTGACAATGGTTACAGCATTCTGCTGCACCGCATCTGGCAACAGGACAGTAGCGGCCAGCCGGCCAGCATTGCCCTGAGCAGTGGCGACAATATTTTCGGCCATCACCCGGTGGAAGGCGTGCTGACCCTGCAGCAGGAGCACGGCAATCGTATCCAGCTGGACTTCTGGATCAACCGTTTCAAAGAGGACGGCAACCTGGACAGCAGCGAGCGCCTGCTGCAAAGCGCCACTGTGCCCTTTAACGAGCTGACCTTCATTGATTATGGTGATCTGGGTGCGCTGATCCGGATTCTGCCGCAGTAGTCTTCCGCGCGTAGCGAATTGGTTGTGGTTCTGGCTGCGGTGTGGGCGGCAGGGTGAGGCTCTCCGCAAAGCTCACGCCCACGTGCCGAAGCAAGCTTCGTCACGCGGACAAGGCTTTGCTCCGGCCTCGCCCTGCCTGATGCAACACCTTGCCGTTGGGGAGAGTGTGGCCCGGCTGCGCCGGGCTGCTGTCGTGCGTTTGCTTGTTGGTAATGATGTTTTATTGGCTGTTTATGCCCACACCGTCATTCCGCGCACTGGGTGACGGTGTAAGTGAAGATCACCTTGACCAAACCTCGTCATTCTGCGCGCAGCGTAGCGGAGTCGCAGAATCCAGCGATTTGGTTGTGGTTGTGGTTCTGGCTGCGGTGTGGGTGGCAGGGTGAGGCTCTCCGCAAAGCTCACGCCCACGTGCCGAAGCAAGCTTCGTC
>CAZMLX010000252.1:0-2329 GCA_964567275.1 uncultured Thiopseudomonas sp.
GCCGCTACGAGCTTATTCAAACCAGTGAGCGCGGGCAGCCATGATCAGCTTGCCGGCAGTCTCCTGATCCATACCGGTAATTTCCAGCAGATCATCAATGGACTGTTCGGCAAGGTCTTCCCGGCTGAGCACACCACGGACGGCCAGCTCTACGGCCAGCTCCTTGCTCATGCCCTCCAGGTCCAGCAGGTCCTGGGCTGGCTGAATGTCGGCCAGCTTCTCTTCGGTGGCAATGGCGCGCGACAACAAACGATCCTTGGCGCGGGTACGCAGCGCCTGCACGATGTCTTCGTCAAAGCCGTCAATTTCCAGCATTTCTTCCATGGGCACATAGGCCACTTCATCCAGCGTGCTGAAGCCTTCTTCTACCAGCACCTGGGCCAGCTCTTCGTCCACATCCAGCTCGTCCATAAACAGGCGCAGCACATCACCGGTTTCCTGTTGCTGACGGGCCTGAATATCGGCCTCGGTCATTACGTTCAGGGTCCAGCCGGTCAGCTGGGATGCCAGCCGCACGTTCTGGCCGCCCCGGCCAATGGCCTGGGCCAGATTGTCTTCGGCCACGGCAATGTCCATGGAGTGGGCATCTTCATCAACAATGATGGCCACCACTTCCGCTGGCGACATGGCGTTGATCACAAACTGGGCAACGTTCTCGTCCCACAGCACAATGTCGACACGCTCGCCACCGAACTCGCCGGTCACCGCCTGCACCCGCGAACCGCGCATGCCGATACAGGCACCCTGCGGGTCAATTCGCTTGTCCTTGGAGCGCACGGCAATTTTGGCGCGCGAACCCGGATCACGGGCGGCAGCCATGATTTCGATCAGTCCTTCGGAGATTTCCGGCACTTCAATGCGGAACAGCTCCATCATCATTTCCGGCGCAGTCCGTGACAGCACCAGTTGCGGGCCGCGGTTGTCCATGCGGATTTCCTTGAGCAGGGCCCGAATGCGGGTGCCGACCCGGAAAGTCTCGCGCGGAATGGTTTCCTCGCGCACCAGCAGTGCCTCGGCATTGTTGCCAAGATCCACCACCACGTTATCGCGGGTTACTTTCTTCACGGTGCCAGAAATGATCTGGCCCATCTTGCTGCGGTAGGCCTCAACCATTTGCGCCCGCTCGGCTTCGCGCACCTTCTGCACGATCACCTGCTTGGCGGCCTGGGCAGCGATACGGCCAAACTCGATGGATTCGACCTGTTCTTCGATCAGATCACCCACCTGCTTGTCGGCATACTGCTCGGGCAGCATGTCGGGCGTGTACTGAAACGCCGGATCATCCAGCTCTTCGTCAGTCACCACATGCCAGCAACGGAAGGTTTCGTAAGCACCGGTCTGGCGGTTGATAGCAACCCGCAGCTCGACTTCGTCCTCGTAATTTTTCTTGGTAGCGGTGGCCAGGGCGGTTTCCAGCGCCTGGAAGATATCTTCCGGCGGAACGCCCTTTTCGTTGGAGACGGACTCAACCACCAACAGTATTTCTTTGCTCATGTCTTGCCTCAATCAAAACGGCTCACAGGACCCCTGCCCTGTCAGTCAAATACCGGAATTACGTTTGCCTTCTCGATGTCATCGACCGGCAACAGATATTCGTATTCATCCACCTGCACCAGAACATCCTGGTCCTCCACACCCCTTAACAGGCCCTGGAAGTTGCGGCGATTTTCAATGGCCACCCGCATTTTTACTTTCACCTGGTGGCCGGCATAGGCGGCAAACTGTTCCAGGGTAAACAGGGGCCGGTCCATGCCCGGCGACGACACTTCAAGCGTGTACTCGCCGCTAATGGGGTCCTCGACATCCAGCACGGCACCAATCTGGCGACTGACTTTTTCGCAGTCATCAACCGTAATGCCCTGCTCGTGCTCAATAAAAACCCGCAATACGGAATGCCGGCCCTGGGAGACGAACTCGATGCCCCAGCATTGGTATTCCATTGCTTCAATAACAGGTGCCAGGGTTGCCTGCAGCTGCTGCAGCTTGCTCATCCGCCCTCCGCTGTGCCTTGCGCATTCCAAAAACAAAAAATGGGCGAAACGCCCATTACCCAAAACCGCAACCTTGGCTGCGGCCCATGAAAAAGCCCCTGACAGGGGCTCTGGAGAATTCCTGACCCGCACCCCCGGCACTGAATGCCAGTCGGACTGCGGCAGGCGCTGCAGGGCCCAATCAACCCTGCAATGAAAGCGGCGCAATTCTACTTATTCGCCCTAAAAAAGTCAAGCCGCATGACACTCACCAGAACATCATGCGGCTTGAACATGGTACCGAGGAGGGGACTCGAACCCCTATTCCTTGCGGAGGCAGGACCTAAACCTGCTGCGTA
>CAZMLX010000253.1:0-2304 GCA_964567275.1 uncultured Thiopseudomonas sp.
TCAACGAAGTACGTTTCATCGTTGAGTATCCACTGAGCATTCTGTAATGCCTGTGTGACTCCACGCATAAAGAGCCCGGCCTAGTGCCGGGTTCTTTTGTTTTGGGCATTGACTGTAGGTGCGAATTTATTCGCACAGATTGGTCTGCTTTATGGTAACCGTCATTACCCGACTTGATCGGGTAATCTCCCCCAACACTAGGGCACCCCAACAGATTGCCGGATCAAGTCCGGCAATGACGACGTTGTTAGGAGCTAGATGTTAGGCGTGAGCCGAACAGAATCACAACACCCTGTATTCCACCCAGAACCTCAGCAAATCCGCTACAATGCCACCCGACTTCATTCATCTTTGCTGGCAGACCAAACACCATGCGTACAAGCAATTACCTGATTTCCACCCTTAAAGAAACGCCCGCCGATGCTGTGGTGATCAGCCACCAGCTGATGCTGCGGGCCGGCATGATCCGCCGGCTGGCATCCGGCCTGTACACCTGGCTGCCGCTGGGCCTGCGGGTACTGCGCAAGGCCGAGGCCATTGTCCGTGACGAGATGAACCAGGCCGGTGCGCTGGAGGTGCTGATGCCGGCCATCCAGCCGGCCGAACTGTGGCAGGAGTCCGGGCGCTGGGAAGAGTACGGCCCCGAACTGCTGCGCCTGAAAGACCGTCACCAGCGCGAGTTTTGTGTCGGCCCGACCCACGAAGAAGTGATCACCGATCTGGCCCGCAACGAGCTGGCCAGCTACAAGCAGCTGCCGGTAAATTTTTACCAGATCCAGACCAAGTTCCGTGACGAGATCCGCCCCCGCTTCGGGCTGATGCGTGGCCGCGAGTTCATCATGAAGGACGCCTACTCCTTCCACCTGGATCAGGCCAGCCTGCAGCAAACCTACGACCGCATGCATCAGGCTTACTGCAACATCTTCACCCGTCTGGGGCTGGATTTCCGTCCGGTCGAGGCGGATACAGGCTCTATCGGCGGCACCGGCTCGCACGAGTTCCACGTGCTGGCCTCCTCCGGTGAAGACGATATCGCCTTCAGTACCGGCTCCGACTATGCCGCCAATATCGAAAAGGCCGAAGCCCTGCCCCGTGAAACCAGCCGCCCTGCCCCGCAGCAGGAGCTGCAACTGACTGACACCCCCAACGTCAAAACCATTGACGATCTGGTGCAGCAGTTTGAGCTGGCCATCGAAAAAACCGTTAAAACCCTGGTGGTGCACGCCGCCGAAGAAGGCAAGCTGATTGCGCTGATTGTGCGTGGTGACCACACGTTGAACGAAATCAAGGCCGGCAACCTGCCACAGGTGGCCAGCCCGCTGACTTTTGCCAGCGATGCGGAAATCGAAGCCGCCGTGGGTGCCAACCCCGGCTCGCTGGGCCCGAAAAATCTGGCTATTCCAGCCATCATTGACCGCTCCGTACAGTTCATCAGCGACTTTGCCGCCGGCGCCAACCAGGACGGCAAGCATTATTTCGGCCTGAACTGGGAGCGTGACCTGCCCCTGCCGGAAGTCGCCGACCTGCGTAACGTGGTTGCTGGCGACCCCAGCCCCTGCGGCAAGGGCGTGCTGGAAATCCGTCGCGGTATTGAAGTGGGCCACATCTTCCAGCTGGGCCAGAAGTACAGCCAGGCGATGAACTGCACCGTAATGGGTGAAGACGGCAAGCCTGCTGTACTCACCATGGGTTGCTACGGCATTGGCGTATCCCGGGTGGTAGCGGCCGCCATTGAGCAAAACCACGATGCCCGGGGCATTATCTGGCCGTCTGCGCTGGCTCCATTCCAGGTGGCGCTGGTGCCGATGAAGTACGAAAACGAAGCCGTACGCCAGGCTACCGATGCGCTCTATGCACAACTGACCGCCGCCGGCCTTGAAGTGCTGCTGGATGACCGTGACAAGAAAACCAGCCCCGGCGTCAAGTTTGCCGACATGGAGCTGATGGGCATTCCGCACCGCATTGTGGTCAGCGACAAGGGCATTGCTGCCGGCAGCTACGAGTACAAGGGGCGTACCGACAGCGAAACCACGGCTGTTGCTGTGGATGAGGTATTGGCGTTTTTGCAGCAGAAAATCAGTTAAGCGGGGTTTTGGGCTTCGGTGTGGCAGGCACCCCTTGTCATTCTGCGCGCAGCGAAGCGGAGTCGCAGAATCCATAGGTATTTCGGGCTTAGGTGTATCGGGTCGAGGTGTTTTGGGCTACGGTGCGGCAGTCAGACTAAGGCACTTCGCAAAGCTGACGCAGCCGCGCCGAAGCAAGCTTCGTCACACCTGCTGATGCTTTGCTGCGGCCTTAGCCTGC
>CAZMLX010000254.1:0-2277 GCA_964567275.1 uncultured Thiopseudomonas sp.
CTCTTCGCCCGTGACTGCATCCAGCAGCCCCATTGCCAAAGGAATCACAAAGGGCTCTTTGTCCGGCTGGCCGGGGGTAGCCGGGCAGCTTTGGCGCACCTGCAGGCGGTATTCCTGTTTTTCGGCATCGTAACTGTCGGTAATGTGCAGCACGGGCGTACCGGCCTGGCTGTACCAGCGTTTGAACTGGGTCAGGTCACGGCCACTCACCGTTTCCATCGCAGCAACAAAGTCGTCACAGGTTACTGCCTGACCATCGTGGCGCTCAAAGTACAGGTCCGAGCCTTTGCGGAACAACTCAGCACCCAGCAGGGTATGCAGCATGCGCACCACTTCTGCACCCTTCTCGTAGATGGTCAGGGTGTAGAAGTTGGAAATTTCCATGTATTCGGCGGGCCGCACCGGATGCGCCAGCGGGCCGGCATCCTCGGCAAACTGGTGGGTGCGCAAATAGGCAACATCCTCGATGCGCTTGACGGTGCGCGAGTTCATGTCGGCAGAAAACTCGGCATCACGGAATACGGTAAAGCCTTCCTTCAGCGAGAGCTGGAACCAGTCACGGCAGGTAACCCGGTTGCCGGACCAGTTGTGGAAATACTCGTGGGCAACAATGCTCTCGATGCGCTGGAAGGCCGCATCGGTGGAAGTTTCCGGCTTGGCCAGCACACAGCTGGAGTTGAAAATGTTCAGCCCCTTGTTTTCCATGGCGCCCATATTGAAGTCATCAACGGCAACAATCATGAAAATATCCAGGTCGTATTCACGGCCATAGACTTCCTCATCCCAGCGCATGGACTTTTTCAGGCTGTCCATGCCGTGCTGGCACTTGTCGATGTTCTGCGGCTCGACAAACATGCGCAGCGTCACTTCGCGCCCGCTCATGGTGGTGAAGCTGTCCTCGACACACCAGAGATCACCAGCCACCAACGCAAACAGATAGGCCGGTTTTTTGTGCGGGTCTTCCCAGCTCGCCCAGTGGCGCTCGCCCTCCTCGCCTTCGTCAATCTTGTTGCCGTTGGACAACAAAATCGGATACTGCTGCTTGTCGGCGCTGAGCGTAGTGGTAAAGCTGCTCATCACATCCGGGCGGTCAAGGTAATAGGTAATCTTGCGAAAACCCTCCGCCTCGCACTGGGTACAGAACATGCCACCAGAACGGTACAGCCCCTCCAGCTCGGTATTATTCTGCGGCTCGATACGCACCGTAGTATCCAGCGTAAAACTGTTTTTCTCGGGTTGCAGACGCAGGCTTTCCTCATCCACCTGATACTCACCCTCGCCCAGCACCCGGTCATCCAGCGCAATATGCTTTAACTCCAGCTTGACCCCATCCAGCACCAGCGGCGGCAGCGAACCGTCCAGCAGCGGATTACGCTCCATCACCAAATGCGCATGCACCAGCGCATGGTCGTCAAACAGCTCAAAATGCAGATGGGTTTCGTGAATCAGATATTCCGGAGCACGGTAATCGGCCAGACGGATGGTTTTTGGGGTATGGGTCATTTTCTCTTAACTCTAAACATAAAATTGTGCCTAAAATCCGGCTACTGGATGCGGCACTTATGCCTGGGTGCTGTCTTGAATGGCCTGCAAGATACGCTTGCGGTAGATAGTGCCTGCGATCCAGCCAATGATATTTACAAGAGCAAACATGCCGAGCATTTGCACATACAGCATCATCTGGTCAGACCTCCAGCCCTCTATGTGACCAGGCATAACCTCGGGTGAAAAATACACGCTTAGCAATTGACTGAAAATAAAGCCCAACATAAGCAAGATAAAAATCAGCACCAACCAGTTAACACGAAAAAAACCGACCAGCACCTGCTTACCGTTTTCTTGTATGAACTTCCCCTGAAACACCGGGTTCCAAGAATTTCTAAACATTTTTGGCGGCATGTGTTCAATCGTTACCTTGTCGCCTTCCAGCTTGTATTTCAGACGACTCCATTTGTCCTGCGACAATGTACCGGCCAGTTTTTGCCTGGCATCTGCCGTGACCGGAAACTCGAATTTTTTGCTTGTAAATGGCAGCATGTTTTACCTATTGAACTAAAAAACACAATCCCTGTTGCCGGCTCAACCAACAACGCCTCGTTTCAAACGGTGCATTTGGCCTGTTACACCAACAAACAACACAGCCCAAACAACCACCGCGACAGCAGCCCGGCAAAGCCGGGCCACTTCTCCCAAACGCCAAGGTGTTGCCGCAGGCCGGGCGGGGCCGGAGCAAAGCATCAGCAACAGGATCGAAGCTTGCTTCGAGACTGGCAGCGT
>CAZMLX010000255.1:0-2239 GCA_964567275.1 uncultured Thiopseudomonas sp.
TTACTCCGGTCCTCCCAGCCCTGCACGGCACCCGGGTGGTGGGGGAGTGAGTCCTGCTACGCCGGACTGCTGTCGCAGTGTTTGTTTGGTCGTTTGCACTTTGTTTCGTGCGAAATGATGATGAAAATGAAAGAGTGGCTGTTTGCGGGAGGTCACCCGGTCAAGCCGGGTGACGACGAACGAGTATATTGCCAAACCCAAACCCAAACCCAAACCCAAACCCAAACCCGGGCACGGCGACAGCAGTCCGGCGTAGCCGGACTCATCCTCCCCAACCGCCAATGTGTAATGCATGGCCACCGTAACCGCAGTAACGCCTTAGCGCCATGAACGCCGCAGGCGGTCATGGCAGCGCAGCGTTACTGCGGTTACGGTGGTCGTGCCCACACAGCAGGCAAAAACTAGCAGCGTTCCGGCGGCCATGCCCACACAGCAGGCAAAAAAATCTCCACTTGCATGCAACCCCCAGCTTGAGTACTATCTGCACCCACTTTGAGGCATGAGGTTTGCTATGCGTCGTCCATTGGTAGCTGGAAACTGGAAAATGAACGGCACTGTGCAGGAGGTTTCTGCGCTGCTGGAAAGCCTGGCATCACAGGTGTTGCCTGTTGATGTTGAAATGGCGGTTTTTCCCGGGTTTTTGCATCTGGTACAAGCGTCGGCAAAGCTCAAAACTGTGGCAGTAGGTGCCCAGGACTGCGCTACTGATCCTGCCAGCGGGGCGATGACCGGCGAGGTGTCAGCCAGTCAGCTGAAGGATGCGGGTTGTGCGCTGGTGCTGGTCGGACATTCCGAGCGCCGCGAGCTTCAAAACGAAACGGATGAAGTGGTTGCGCAGAAGTTTATGGCTGCGCAGTCGGTCGGGCTGGTGCCGGTGCTCTGTGTGGGTGAAACTCTGCAGCAGCGCGAGCAGGGCCGGGCCATTGAGACCGTAACCGAGCAGGTTGAGGCGGTGATTCGTGCGGCGGGCGTCAAGGCGCTGGCTGCTGCAGTGCTGGCCTACGAGCCGGTCTGGGCCATTGGTACCGGGTTGACGGCTACTCCGGCGCAGGCGCAGCAGGTGCATGAAGCGTTGCGGTCGGTGGTGGCACGTCATGATGCGGCCATTGCTGAAGGCTTGAGAATTTTGTACGGCGGCAGTGTCAAGGCGGCGAATGCGGCCGAGCTGTTTGCCCAGAATGATATTGATGGTGGTCTGGTGGGCGGTGCCTCGCTGGATGCCGAAGAATTTGCTGCGATCTGTCGCGCTGCAGGAAACTGATATGCTTGAGACCCTGGTAATTGTTGTCCATCTGGTGATGGCCATTGCGCTGGTTGGCCTGGTGCTGATCCAGCAGGGCAAGGGTGCCGAAGCGGGTGCGTCTTTTGGTGCGGGTGCTTCTGCTACCGTATTTGGTGCGCAAGGAACCGGTAGCTTTTTTGGCCGCATTACCGCTATACTTGCCGCCGTTTTCTTTGCCACCAGTCTGGGGCTGGCGTATTACGCCAAGCAGCGGGCGCAGGGTGTTGATGATCTGGGCTTGCCCAGTCTGGAAGTTCAGCAGGCGGTAGAGCAGTCTGTTGTCCAGCCGCAAGGTGACATTCCGGTGCTGGTTGAAGAGTCTGCGGCGGGTAGCGATGTTCCCGTGGTTGACGAGGCGGAAGAGTAAGTTTTTGCCGAGGTGGTGGAATTGGTAGACACGCTACCTTGAGGTGGTAGTGGCCATAGGCTGTAGGGGTTCGAGTCCCCTTCTCGGTACCAATATTACAAGATCGCCTGCTGTATGCAGGCGATCTTGTTTGTAGTCTGCTTGACTGAAGCAGGTTACGGCTGTATTATTCGGCCTCACGTTATGCTTTACACTTGTGATTGCGCAAGTGGACGTGACAGATTGCTTCTAAAAGCCCCTTGTAAGGGGCTTTTTGTTAGGTCGCACAGAAATATTTTTAAATTTTGGATGGGCGTTATGCCCATTTTTCATTTCTACAGCGTGCATTGGAGGTCGGATGACGAGCAAGCTGGAACAGTTGCAGGACATATTGACGCCAGTGATTGAAGCGCTGGGTTATGAGTGTTGGGGCATTGAGTATATCTCTCAAGGTCGCCACTCAGTGCTGCGCGTTTATATCGATCATGAAAACGGAATTCTTATCGAAGATTGTGAAACCGTCAGCCGCCAGCTGAGTGCTGTAATGGATGTTGAAGATCCGATCAGTTCTGAGTATACGCTGGAAGTTTCTTCTCCCGGTATGGACCGTC
>CAZMLX010000256.1:0-2229 GCA_964567275.1 uncultured Thiopseudomonas sp.
CATTGCTTTGCTGGCCGCTGGCCCATTCGGCATGGGTTGTTCCCATCAGGAAGGAGAAAAATGCAAGAAAATAATAATAGCAACAGAATTGGCGTTTATATCAACAATGAATTGCTGGCCCGGTGCGACGCAGCTATGGAGAAAACCAATGCCGAATCCCGCAGCGAGTTCATCCGGGAAGCCATTGAACACTATATCGCCGTACTGAACATAAAAGAAAGCAGCCGGGTGCTGACCCCTGCGCTGGAATCGGTGATCGGCAACCTCAGGCGCATGAAAGACCAGGATGCCTGACGGACTGCAAGATTAGCCGGATTGCAACGCCAGGCTGACCCGCAGGCAACGTTCGTCTTCAACCTGCCAGCGGCCCTGCAACGGCTGCAGGGCGACAAACTGCAGCTGCATGTGGCCAGCGCCGGCTTGCAACGACCAGCGTACCTGCTGTCCGGTGACCAGAGGCAGCACACCGGCCTGCTCTGCGCCGTGCAGTCCCTGCAAATACAGGCCATACAACCCCTGCCCCCGCACCTCGGCCACACCCACTGCGCCGTCAAAACACAGCCGCAGCCCATCCGGCAGCGGCTGCTGCTCCACCAGCCGAACCCGCCCGTCCGCCGGCTCCCTGACCAGCTTGCCCAGCATCAACCCGCCCATAAAGGCAAACAGGCAGATACTGGCAAAAAACTTGATACGCCATTTCAGACGTGGCGGCTTGTGCCATGTAAACTCTGCCCTTTCAGTTTGCTTACGAACTCGCCGCATGTTTCACATCATTCTCTTTGAACCGGAAATTCCGCCCAACACCGGCAATATCATTCGCCTGTGTGCCAATACCGGCTGCAGTTTACACCTGATCGAGCCGCTGGGTTTTGTCCTGGACGACAAACGCCTGCGCCGGGCCGGGCTCGACTATGGCGAATTTGCCAGCGTACAGCGCCATGCCGATCTGGACAGCTGCCTGTCGGCACTGGAGCAGCCCCGCCTGTTTGCCTTCAGCACCAAAGCCAAACTCTGTTATGCCCAGGCCAGCTACCGGCCCGGCGACGCCTTTTTGTTCGGCCCGGAAACCCGTGGCCTGCCGGACGAGGTACGTAACCGCATCGCACCGCAACAGCTGCTGCGCCTGCCGATGCTGCCCGATTCACGCAGCCTCAACCTGTCCAATACCGTAGCCATTACCGTTTATGAAGCCTGGCGACAACAAGGTTTTGCCGGCGGCTAACGCCCGCCCCTGCTCCAAAATCCGGATCGCAAGGAAATCCATGCTGTTCCCGGTTGCACAAATCCCATATTATCTGCCCCGTTGCCGACCACATCAGTTGCAACACAGCCAAAGCACAACAGTTTTGGCAACCTTCATCCATACAAGGAATTTGAAATGAAAAAGATCATTGCCGCTACCGCCCTCGCCGCCGTACTGCCCCTGTCCGCTTTTGCTGCGCCATCCGACGCTGGCTGTGGCCTGGGTAGCGTGCTGTTCCAGGATCACCCCGACACCCTGACCTCCAACGTGCTGGCTGCTACCACCAACGGTACCTCCGGTAACCAGACCTTCGGCATGACCACCGGCACCCTGAACTGCAACGCCAAAAACTCCGCCCTGGCCATGGAAAGCTTTATCAACAACAACCTTGACCACCTGGCAGTAGACGCCGCCCGTGGCGAAGGTGAAACCCTCGATACCCTGGCCGCCATGCTGGGTATGGACGAGCAGGCCAAAGCCCGCTTTGCCCAGGCTGCCCGTGAAAACTACAGCAGCATTTTCACATCCGGTGACGCCAGCGCCACCGAAGTGATGAACAGCCTGTTTCAGGTTATCGCCAACGACAGCCAGCTGTCCGGCTACCGCCTGAGCTGATTGTCTGCCGTCTGGCTGCAAACAAAAGCGCTGTTGCCACCCGGTAACAGCGCTTTTTCATAACCTCGTTCCTGCCTGCTGTTTGCCCCTATGCGCTTTTTTGCTTCCCTGGCTGCCACTTTGGTGCTGCTGTGCTCCCTTGCCAGCCCCGCCCTTGGCGCCCCGTCCCAGCTTGATGAGCACACCGCAACCCGGCTGGCTCACAGCAATGGCTGGTGGCGATTGCTACACTATCAAAACAGCCCGCTGCGCCCGCAAAGCCAGGTCGATGATCCCGCTTTTTTCTTGCACCCCAACGGCAAACGCCAGCCGGTTTCCGAGCTGCAGGCCACTCTGAAACAGCTTGACCGGGCGCTGAGTGAAACCCTGCC
>CAZMLX010000257.1:0-2213 GCA_964567275.1 uncultured Thiopseudomonas sp.
GGTGCTGAACACCCCGGGTGGCAGGGTGAAGGCGGGATCGGCCTGCTCCAGTGACTCGGGCAGTTCGTCGTGCAGCAGGTAGTATTCGCCCACTTCATGGGCAGCGATCAGGGCTTCGTTGTAAGCCGTTCCGGTCCGGGCTTTGAGTGTATAGTCCTGATAGGCGGGAAGGGTGATGGCTGCCAGAATGCCAATGATGCCGAGCGGGACCAGAATGCTGACCAAAACCACCGGCAGACTGCTGGTGCCGCCTTTCTGGCGCAGCAGTTCAAGCTGGAGGGCAGGATCCGGGGTGTAGGCCTGAACCTTGCTGATGTGCTGTTTGCAGTGGTAATGGTACAGCGGCGTGGCAAACAGGGCGGGCAGCACATAAAAAACGCCAAACATGAAGGCGGCTGACAGGCTTCCGACTGCCGCCGGCTCCAGCGAGCCGAGGGCAGCCAGCACGCCGAAGGCAAAGGGAATCAGCATGCCGAGCACTACTGAGGCCACCAGGTACAGCAGCCCGTAGAGCCACATTTTTCGGTACAACAGCCAGAAAAAGGTGATGAAAAAGGCTGGCCAGTGCCAGTGCTGGCCAGTCTGGCGCTGATCGATGGCATGAAAACGCTTGAGGTACCAGGCGCTGCCGCCAACACCGGTCAGCGCTTTGTAATGTTCGTCCGATATGGGCAGGGGTGGCGGTGTAATCACTGTTCGTTCCTTCGGATACAAGGGGCGGGGCGGTGTAGAATACCCCGCTTGCCAGGCCGCTGCCAGTGAGCAGACCGGGCGTTGCGCAAATTGGACTTGAGTCGGGTGTTGATTGGCTATAGAATCCGTGAGTCAAATTTTGCGGAGCTGTCGGGCACTGAACCTGTCGGCTCTGTTGCTTGGTAAAACAATGCGTTGCAGTGAACGCCAGCTCCGGAGCGGAGTAATTGGAGCGACTGCAATATTCGGCGCAAGCCAATCCTGAGAGGAATCATCAAACGAGATATGAGACAAGACAGACGTTCAGCCCCCAAGGCACCGATTAATGAAAACATTACCGCCCGTGAAGTTCGCCTGATTGGCGCCGACGGAGAACAAGTCGGGATCGTCTCGATTGACGAAGCACTGGCCGCTGCCGAAGAGGCCAAGCTGGATCTGGTTGAGATTTCTCCGGATGCACAACCTCCGGTCTGCCGCATCATGGACTACGGCAAGCACCTGTTTGAAAAGAAAAAACAACAGGCGCAGGCTCGCAAAAACCAGAAGCAGATCCAGGTTAAAGAAGTCAAGTTTCGCCCAGGGACGGACGTAGGGGATTATCAGGTAAAACTACGCAACCTGATACGTTTCCTTGAAGAGGGGGACAAGGCCAAGGTTACCTTGCGTTTCCGCGGCCGGGAGATGGCTCACCAGGAGCTGGGCATGGAGCTGCTCAAGCAGGTTGAAAACGACCTGGCTGAGTACGGCACCGTTGAACAGCATCCAAAAATGGAAGGACGCCAGCTGATCATGGTCATCGCCCCCAAAAAGAAAAAGTAACCCCAACAGGCTGCTCGCAGCCCGGGCATTGACAGGCCCCAAGGTTACTGTTGTTTATACCTTTGAATGCGGAGTTCAAACATGTCAAAAATGAAAACCAAAAGCGGTGCCAAGAAGCGCTTCAAGGCCACGGCCAACGGCTTCAAGCACAAGCACGCTTTCAAGAGCCACATCCTGACCAAGATGACCACCAAGCGTAAGCGTCAACTGCGTGGTTGCAGCCAGGTGCATCCTTCCGATGTCGCCAACGTTGAACGCATGCTGCGTGTTCGTTAATTCAGGTCGAGGAGAATAGAGAATGGCTCGAGTAAAACGTGGTGTACAGGCACGTGCCCGTCACAAAAAAGTTCTGAAACTGGCTAAAGGTTACTACGGCGCGCGTTCACGCGTATTCCGCGTAGCCAAACAAGCCGTGATCAAGGCCGGTCAGTACGCTTACCGTGACCGTCGTCAGCGCAAACGTCAATTCCGCGCTCTGTGGATTGCCCGTATCAACGCTGGTGCACGCATCAACGGCCTGTCCTACAGCCGTTTCATTGCAGGCCTGAAAAAGGCTTCCATTGAAATCGACCGCAAGGTTCTGGCTGATCTGGCAGTGAACGAAAAAGCAGCATTCGCCGCCATTGTCGAGAAAGCCAAAGCCTCCCTGGCCTAAGGTCTTTCCGGCGATATCGCTGAATAGCTTGATAAGGGAAGGGCCT
>CAZMLX010000258.1:0-2197 GCA_964567275.1 uncultured Thiopseudomonas sp.
ACGGGGGCAACCATGGCAGTACAGGATTTATTGTCCCAGGACGAAATTGATGCGCTGTTGCACGGGGTCGATGACGGCCTGGTCGAGCAGGAAGATGATACGTCGGGTGTCGGGATCAAAAGTTATGACCTGACCAGCCAGGACCGTATTGTGCGCGGGCGTATGCCCACGCTGGAAATGATCAACGAACGTTTTGCCCGCTACACCCGCATCAGCATGTTCAACCTGCTGCGCCGCACGGCTGATGTGTCGGTGGGCGGGGTGCAGGTGATGAAGTTTGGCGAGTATGTGCACACCCTCTATGTGCCGACCAGCCTCAACCTGGTGCGGATGAAGCCGCTGCGGGGCACCTGCCTGTTTGTGCTGGACTCGCGTCTGGTATTCAAACTGGTGGACAACTTTTTTGGCGGTGACGGCCGTCATGCCAAAATTGAAGGCCGGGAGTTCACCCCCACCGAGTTGCGGGTGGTGCGCATGGTGCTGGAGCAGGCTTTTGTCGATCTCAAGGAAGCCTGGCATGCGGTACTGGATGTTGACTTCGAGTATATGAACTCCGAGGTCAACCCGGCGCTGGCCAATATCGTCAACCCCAGCGAAGTGGTGGTGGTATCGAGCTTCCATGTCGAGCTGGACGGCGGCGGTGGCGAAATGCAGATTACTTTCCCGTATTCGATGATCGAGCCGATCCGGGAAATGCTGGACGCCGGTTTCCAGTCGGATCTGGATGGCCATGACGAACGCTGGACCAAATCGATCCGGGAGGACATTCTGGATGTGCAGGTGCCCATCCAGTCCACTGTGGTGCAGCGCGAGCTACGCTTGCGTGACATTCTTACCATGCAGCCGGGCGATGTGATTCCGGTTGAGATGCCCGAACGCATGCTGCTGCGTGCCAACGGCGTACCCACATTCAAAGTGCGGCTGGGGTCCCATCAGGGCAACCTTGCGCTGCAGGTTATCGGGCCGGTAGAGCGCCCGCGTTAATGACAGGCACAGGTCACAATCATGACTGAAGACAACGAAGACGTATCCACCGAAGAACAGGCACTGGCCGACGAATGGGCAGCGGCTCTGGCAGAAGCCGGCGATGCCGGACAGGACGATATTGACGCCATGCTGGCCGAGGCCGCAGCGCCCAGTCCGGCTCCTATGCACGAGTTTGACCATGGTCCCGGCCTGTCCAGCGACACGCCGGTGAGCATGGACGGCCCCAATCTGGATGTGATTCTGGATATTCCGGTATCGATCTCGATGGAAGTGGGCAGTACCGACATTACCATTCGCAACCTGTTGCAGCTGAACCAGGGGTCGGTGGTAGAGCTGGACCGTCTGGCCGGCGAGCCGCTGGACGTCATGGTTAATGGCACCCTGATTGCCCATGGTGAAGTGGTGGTGGTCAACGAAAAGTTCGGCATCCGCCTGACCGACGTGATCAGCCCCAGCGAGCGCATCAAGCGCCTGCGCTAAGGAGGCCCTGTGCTCAGGCTGATTACCCGGATTGTCGCCTTTGGCTGCTGTGTGCCGGCCTGGGCCGACAGCACCGTTGCACCTGCGACAGCGCCGGCCACCGAACTGGCCAGCCGCATACCCGCCGCCGGCATGGGTGCGCAGCTGGCGCAATTGTCGCTGGGACTGCTGCTGGTAATCGGGCTGATTTTTGTGCTGGCCTGGTTGGCGCGCCGACTGCAGCAACGCTTGCCGGCCGGTAACCACAACGACAGCATCCGCCTGCTGGCCAGCCGGCCACTGGGGCCGCGCGAGCGACTGGTGCTGGTTCAGGTGGGCAACGAGCAGGTGTTGCTGGGGCTGACCCCCGGCAGTATCGAGGCCTTGCATGTATTGCAGGAACCGGTGGACATTGAGGCGCAACAACCGCAAACCGTGGGCGAGTTTGCCCGGCGGCTGAAACAGGTGCTGCGCCAGTCCGACACCCAAGACAAGGAATCCTGATGAACCGTTGGCTTGCTGTGATCCCGTTGCTGGCTGTTGCGCTGTTCAGTCCCTGGCTGCAGGCGGCTGAAACCAATCCGCTGGCCGTTTCTGCCATTACCCTGACTACCGACGCAGCAGGGCAGCAGGAGTACTCGGTCAGCCTGCAGATTTTACTGATTATGACGGCGCTGGGTTTTATCCCGGCCTTTGTGATGCTGATGACCAGCTTTACCCGCATCATCATTGTGTTTTCCATTTTGCGCCA
>CAZMLX010000259.1:0-2183 GCA_964567275.1 uncultured Thiopseudomonas sp.
CGCCAGCGGCCCAGCTGGGAAAATACCTTTTCCTGGGCTTTTTCGCGGATCGAACAGGTATTGAGCAGGATGACATCGGCTTCGGCCGGATTGTCGGTGGCTTCCATGGCCTCCTGCTCGCCCAGCAGGTCCGCCATGCGCGAGCTGTCGTACTCGTTCATTTGACAGCCGTGGGTTTCGATAAAGAGTTTTTTGGCCATGGACGCTACCTGCGGCAAGAGTTCAAAGAAACTGGGCATTATAGGTGGCACAAGCAGCGGCGGCAAAGAATAACATCACCGGTGGCTGTCCGGATTTATGTTCAGTGGCAGGCAGATGCGCTAACATGCGCCTATTATCCGGTGGAGGAGCAGATTGCCATGCATTGCCCGTTTTGTGGTGCCAACGACACCAAGGTGGTCGACTCACGACTGGTTGCCAATGGCGACCAGGTGCGCCGGCGCCGCGAATGCACGTCCTGTGAGGAGCGCTTTACCACCTTTGAAACCGCCGAATTGCAGCTGCCACGGCTGATCAAGCAGGATGGCAGCCGCCAGCCGTTTGATGAAAACAAGTTGCGTGCCGGCATGATGCGGGCGCTGGAAAAACGTCCGGTCAGTCTGGAACAGGTAGAAGAAGCGGTAGCCAATATCAAGCGCAAACTGCGTGCTACCGGCGAACGCGAGATCAAATCGCTGGTGGCCGGCGAGCTGGTGATGAACGAGCTGCGCAAGCTGGACGAGGTGGCTTATATCCGCTTTGCTTCGGTTTATCGGCGCTTTCAGGACCTGAACGAGTTCCGTGAGGAAATCGAACGTATGGCACGCGAGCCCGTCGAGCGGTGAACGATCAGGCCTTGATGGCCCGGGCGCTGGAACTGGCGGCACTGGGCCTGTATTCGACCCACCCCAACCCCCGGGTGGGCTGTGTGCTGGTGCGGGATGGCCAGGTGGTGGGCGAGGGCTGGCACCGGCAGGCCGGTACCCCCCATGCCGAGGTGCATGCCATTGCTGCCGCTGGCGGGCGGGCACGGGGTGCCACCGCCTATGTCAGTCTGGAACCTTGTAGCCATCATGGCCGAACGCCGCCCTGTGCGCAGGCGCTGCTGGATGCCGGCGTGAGCCGGGTGGTGGTGGCCATGCAGGACCCCAATCCGCAGGTGGCCGGCCGGGGTCTTGAGCTGCTGCGCAGCGCTGGCGTTGAGGTGCTGCTGCTGGATGGCCCGTTGTCACAGCAGGCTGCCGAACTGAATGCCGGCTTTTTCAAACGCATGCGTACCGGTTTGCCGTGGGTAACCGCCAAACTGGCCATGAGCCTGGATGGCCGCACCGCCATGGCCAGCGGTGAAAGCCAGTGGATTACCGGCCCGCAAGCCCGGGCCGATGTTCAGCGGTTGCGGGCACGCAGCAGCGTGATTGTCAGCGGTGCCGATACCGTGCTGCTGGATGAGGCCCGGCTGACCGTACGGGCGCAGCAGCTGGAGCTGCCCGAGCCGCAAAAAACACTGGCGCTGCAGCGCCTGCCGATGCGGGTACTGATCGACAGCCGCCAGCGGGTGCCTTTTGATGCGCCTTTTTATCAGGCAGACAATGCCTGGCTGGCGACTGTTCAGCAGCCGTTACCGGCATTGCCGGACGGCACCGGCGTGCTGCTGCTGCCGGAAACCGGGGGGCATATCGACCTTGAAGCATTGTTGCGGCAGCTGGTACAGCAACATCAAGCCAACGAAGTGCTGGTTGAAGCCGGTGCCCGCTTGTGCGGTGCTTTTTTGCAGGCTGGCCTGCTCGACGAGCTGGTGGTTTATATGGCACCCAAACTGCTGGGCAGTACCGCCCGGCCGCTGTTCGAGCTGCCGCTGCAACAGATGGCGCAGGCGGTGGAGCTGAAAATCAGCGAGATTGTGCCGGTTGGACACGACTGGCGAATACATTGCCGGCTTGCCTGAGCGGGGCTTGCTTCTGCAATCAGCGGGCGTATGCTGGTGGCTTTTGCGGTAGTGGATAGCCCCATGATTATTACGTTGCTGAACATTATTCTGCCGGTGTTTGCGGTAAGCGGTTTTGGCTATTGGTATGCCCGCCGCCATCAGCAGGCGCCGGACATGGACTTTATCAACCGGGCCAACGTCAACCTGTTTTGTCCGGCGCTGATTTTTTCCGCCATGCTGGCCAACCCGGTTGATCCGGCTACCGGCTGGCCGCTGA
>CAZMLX010000260.1:0-2168 GCA_964567275.1 uncultured Thiopseudomonas sp.
ATCGCCCGTGGCGTGGTGGGCAGTAGCTGCTGTGGCGGTGCCCATGCGCAGGAAATGACCAAGTGGTTTGATACCAACTATCACTATCTGGTGCCGGAGCTGACCTCCGACCAGCAGTTCAGCCTGAGCTGGAATGAGCTGTTTGAAGAAGTCGATGAAGCACTGGCGCTGGGCCACAAGGTCAAGCCTGTAATTATTGGCCCGCTGACCTGGCTGTGGCTGGCGAAAGAGAAGGAAGAAGGGTTCAACCGCCTTGACCTGCTGGAGCGCCTGTTGCCGGTGTACGGTGAAATTCTGCGCAAGCTGAACAGCCAGGGCGTTGAGTGGGTGCAGATTGATGAGCCAATTCTGGGACTGGATCTGCCACAAGAGTGGAAGAACGCCTTCGAACGTGCTTACAACTTGCTGCAAACCGAGCCGGGCAAAAAGCTGGTTGCCACCTACTTCTCCGGTCTGGACGACAATCTGGGGCTGGCCGCCAATCTGCCGGTCGATGGCCTGCACATTGATCTGGTGCGTGCGCCGGAACAGTACCCGACCATCCTCGACCGCCTGCCCGCCTATAAAGTGCTGTCACTGGGCGTGGTCAATGGCCGCAATGTCTGGCGTGCTGATTTGGAGAAAATCCTTGAAATCCTGAATCACGCCCACCAGCGTCTGGGTGATCGTTTGTGGATTGCGCCATCCTGCTCGCTGCTGCACAGCCCGGTCGATCTGGCGCGTGAAGACCAGCTGGATGATGAACTAAAAAGCTGGCTGGCCTTTGCCGTGCAGAAGTGCGAAGAAGTGGCCATTCTCGCCGAAGCCATCAACAACCCCGACAGCGCCAAGGTGCAGGCCGCACTGGAGCAAAGCCGCCAGGTGCAGGCCAGCCGTGCCGCTTCGCCGCGCATCCACAAGCCGCAGGTGCAGCAGCGCATTGCCGCCATCAGCAGCAAGGACAGCCAGCGTAACTCGCCCTTTGCCGAGCGTATCAAGCTGCAACGCGAACGCCTGAACTTGCCGCTGTTCCCGACCACCACCATCGGTTCCTTCCCGCAGACTGCCGATATCCGTGCCGCCCGTCAGGGGCTGCGTCAGGGCAAACTGAGCGAAGCGCAATACAAGCAAGCCATGCAGGAACAAATCCGTCTAGCGGTGGACGTGCAGGAACAGCTGGGTCTGGACGTGCTGGTGCATGGTGAAGCCGAGCGCAACGACATGGTGGAATACTTCGCCGAACAACTGGACGGCTATTTGTTTACCCGCTTTGGCTGGGTGCAGAGCTATGGCTCGCGCTGCGTAAAACCGGCGGTAATTTACGGCGATATTTCCCGTCCCGCCGCCATGACCGTGGAGTGGATTGCCTACGCCCAGCAGCAGACCGGCAAGATCATGAAGGGCATGCTGACCGGTCCGGTGACCATGCTGATGTGGTCCTTCCCGCGTGAAGACCTGACCCGCAAGCAGCAGGCGCAGCAACTGGCGCTGGCGATTCGTGACGAAGTGGTGGATCTGGAAGCTGCTGGTATCAAGATCATCCAGATTGACGAGGCCGCCTTCCGCGAAGGACTGCCGCTGCGCCGTGCCGATTGGCAGGCGTATCTGGACTGGGCCACTGATGCTTTCCGCCTCACCGCTAGCGGTGTGCGTGATGAAACCCAGATTCACACCCACATGTGCTACAGCGAATTTAACGACGTGATCGCCGCCATTGCCGCCATGGATGCCGACGTAATCACCATCGAGACTTCACGCTCGCAAATGGAACTGCTGGATGCCTTCGAGAGTTTCCACTACCCGAACGATATCGGCCCTGGCGTGTACGACATTCACTCGCCCCGTGTACCGGACAGCGAAGAAATGGCCAACCTGCTGCGCAAGGCCGCCCAGCGCCTGCCGGTGGAACAGCTGTGGGCCAACCCCGACTGCGGCCTGAAAACCCGTGGCTGGCCGGAGACCAAAGCAGCACTGGAACACATGGTTACCGCAGCCAAGCAGCTGCGTGAGGAATACGCCAAGGCGGTGTAAGGGATTGGGCAGGGATGCCTTTTTCTTGCACGTCATCCTGCGCGGCGCCAGCCGTCGCAGGATCAAGAGCCACAGACGAAAAACAAAGGCGCTGCCCTGACCGGTAGCGCCTTTTTGTGTTATTGAGTGTAATGGTAACGGCAGGCAATGATGTTGAG
>CAZMLX010000261.1:0-2164 GCA_964567275.1 uncultured Thiopseudomonas sp.
GCCAGCGCCAAAGTAGTAAACGAAGCCGCACGAATGTCGTATTTATCCGTCTGCTTTTACACCCGACACTGATTTTGCACATACTCTACTCCCGAGTATTATAAGCCTGCCGTGTCCTGCCGCAGACCTGTTAACCAGGTTTCGGTGAACTTCCCAAAAAAGAAAAACCAAGGAAACCACCATGAAAAAATACCTCCTGATCCCAGCCCTGTTTACCCTGATGGTCGGTGTTGCCCAGGCCGATGAAAGCTGGCTGCCCACCCTGAAAACCGACACCCCCGAGCAAGGCTTCCAGCTGGCGGTCAAACTGTCACGCATGGCCGTCAAAACCACCCAGCCCAATATGGATGTCCTGAAACAGGGCCGTGCCGAATACTCCAAAGAAGCCGAGGACCTGATCCAGGTATCCCACGTTGTCGCCACCAACTTTGCCACCGTGGCCGCAGCCAACAACTACTGGAACAAATAAGCAGTACAGCGTTTGCAGCACACAGAAAACCGCCCTCAGGGCGGTTTTCTGCTTCAACACCCGGCTGTTTGCTACTGGCGTTCCGCACAGCCAGCCGGCAAAATGCCGGCTTTCCTGTCACCGGCCCGGTAGCCCGTCCGTCATGCACTCTTTCCTGTCATCCCGCCGGCTGCGCTCCCTGTTGCTGATCCTGTTGCTGATCCTGTCCGGCTGTGCCGGCGTCAAAACCGTCAGCGTCAGCACCACCGACTATATGTCCCAGCGCCGCAGCGATATTCTCACCACCGGCAAACTAAGCCCGCCCACCCGGGCTGCCCTGCAGGTGCTGGGGCTGGATGCCGCTGCCTGCAACAAACAGTTCGCCCCCTGCCACCAGCAGCTGCTTGCCAGCGACGGACTGGATGACGAACATCGTACTGCCGCCCTGGCCGAACTCTGGCTGCAACAAGCCATCAACGGCGCCCATGCCAGCGAGCCGGCCAGCTCCAGAGACAACCTGAACGCCTGGCTGCAGTCAGCCCGTCACGCCTACGCCTACCTGTTTTTTTCCAATCGCACCGCCAGTGAACGGGCACTGGAAGACCGCCAGACCCAGGTACGCGACTATTACAACTATGCCGTCCAGCAGGCCGTCACCCGCCTGTTTGACGATAAACAGCAAGACCTGCGCAACAGCCTTGACCGCTTCGGCAGCTTTCACATTCAGGCCGGTGACTGGAATATCAGCGGCAAACTGAAAAACCTGCGTCCGTCACAGGACCAGCAACTGCCCCAGCAACTGGTACCAGCGGCATCGCTCACCTTCAAGGGCCTGCGCAACCAGTACCGCCGGGACGGCATCGGTGCCGAACTGGTCGCGGTGATGGCCAAGAAAGTGGTCACCAGCCAAAGCAGCGGGCAGGCCTATAGCGAAACGCCTTTTCCGGCGCTGACGATGATTTTGCGCTTTCCTGGCGACAGCCTGGACGAGGTACTGGCAGCGCATTCCACCGAACTGCTCGGCTTCGACCCCTACCGCCTGGACCAGGTCACCCTGGCCGGCCAGCAGGTACCGCTGGCCGCCAACTTCACCTCCGGCTACGGGCTATGGCTGGCCCGCTCCGGCTTTGCCAACCAGTCACTGCTGACCCTGATCGGCCGTGGCGAGATTCTTGAGCAGCCGCACCTTTACCTGATGCAGCCCTATGACCCGCGCCGGCGTACCATTGTGTTGCTGCACGGGCTGGCCAGCAGTCCGGAAGCCTGGATCAATGTGGCCAATGAAATACTGG
Organism: uncultured Thiopseudomonas sp.; assembly: GCA_964567275.1. GTDB lineage: Bacteria > Pseudomonadota > Gammaproteobacteria > Pseudomonadales > Pseudomonadaceae > Thiopseudomonas. Next base: position 1,741 of record CAZMLX010000261.1, read on the forward strand.
GCGATGAAGCCCTGCGCCAGAACTATCAGATCTGGCAGGTCTACTATCCGACCAACGCTCCCCTTGCCCTCAACCATGTCATGATCCGCCAGACCCTGCAGGACACCATCGACGGACTCGACCCCCATGGCCAGCACCTGGCCACCCGGGACCTGGTACTGATCGGGCACAGCATGGGCGGGGTACTGTCCCGGCTGCTGGTGTCCGACTCTGGCGACCAGCTCTGGCAAGACATCGTTCACCGCTACCAGCTGAGCGGCCAGCGCAAAGAACGTGCCCGCAAGGCGCTGCAACCCTATACCTGGTTCCAGCCCCTGCCCCAGGTACAGCGGGCCATTTTCATTGCTGCTCCCCACCGGGGCACACCGGTAGGGCCTGTTGACGTTTCGTCACAAGCTATTGAATTATAAGTGCAAACTCGTAT
>CAZMLX010000262.1:0-2137 GCA_964567275.1 uncultured Thiopseudomonas sp.
TGGACGGCCAGCTGGGTGAAGCCCGCGAGCGTTATCACGAGCTGCTGGCCCGCCCACAGGACCTGGAAGACATTCTGCAGGCCGGGGCTGTCAAGGCCCGCCGCATTGCTACGCCATTTTTGGCCGAGCTGCGTGAGGCGGTTGGCCTGCGCAACTTTGCCCAGGTGGCGGTGAGCGGTGAGAAAAAAGTTAAAAAGGCCAAAAAAGCGGCCCGTACCGTCAGCTTCCGTGATGAAAGCGGTTTCCGTTTCCGGGTGCTCAATGCTGCTGGCGACGATGTGCTGCTGTCCAGCGGCTTTGCCGATGGTCGTGCGGCCGGCATGGTGCTGAAAGCGTTGCAGGCCGGCGAACTGGAGCTGCGCATTGAAGGTCTGCAAGTGTTGGCGCTGAACAATGGCGAGCAGGTGGCAGCCAGTGCGGTACTGGCCGATGAAGCTGCCTGTCAGAAGGTGCTGGAAACGTTGCGCGAGCTGGCAGCCGAGTAGATGAGTTGATTCGGGGTCAGAGTCACAATTCTGCACAGAATTGTGACTCTGACCCCGAATTAACCAGCCCCGAATTAACCATAAAAAAACGGGGCCTTGTGGGCCCCGTTTGCAGTTCAGGCTTCCTTTAGGAACCCATCTGCTTTTCCTTGATTTCCGCCAGTGTCTTGCAGTCAATGCAGAGGGTGGCGGTTGGGCGTGCTTCCAGACGGCGCAGGCCGATTTCAACGCCGCAGGCGTCACACCAGCCGTATTCGTTGTCTTCGATCAGCTGCAGGGTCTCGTCGATTTTTTTGATCAGCTTGCGCTCGCGGTCGCGGGTGCGCAGCTCCAAACTGAATTCTTCTTCCTGGCTGGCACGGTCGGCCGGATCGGGAAAATTGGCGGCTTCGTCTTTCATGTAGTTGACGGTGCGGTCAACTTCTTCGCGCAGTTCCTGTTTCCAGTTGTTGAGGATCTCGACAAAGTGGGCGCTCATTTTTTCGCCCATGTATTCTTCGCCTTCGGTTTCTTTATAGGGAACAAAAGCGCGGGTCAGCTGATTGCTTTGTTGCTCTTCTTTGTTGGCCATAACTCAGTGCCTCCACAACTAAAAATCCGGTGCAGATGCCTCTGCTTTTCAAGCGGGCGAAATTACCAGAAAGTTTCCGGCAAGGCTAGTGCAAACCTCTGATAAAGATAAAAGGTGCCGGTTTTGTGACAGGATTCAGGTGAGCGGGTGCAGAGACCGGTCCGGGCAGCCGCTCAGGTCCTGTTCAGCCTTCGCTGCCTTCAACCAGTTTGCCCAGCAGGGAGAAGGGACGGGCTTCTACAATTTCACAGTCCACAAACTTGCCAATCAGCAACGGATTGTCGCTGCGGAAGTTGACCACCCGGTTGAACTCGTTGCGGCCCTGCAGCATGCCCGGGTCTTTTTTCGAGTAATCGGTAACCAGAATGCGCTGGGTCTGGCCCACCATGCGGCGGCTGTTTTCAAAGCCTTGTTGTTGCAGGCGTTGCTGCAGCAGCGCCAGGCGCTCTTTTTTTACGTCGTCCGGGGTGTCGTCGGGCAGGTCGGCCGCCGGTGTGCCGGGTCGGGCGCTGTATACGAACGAGTAGGAAAAGTCGAAGCCGATATCGGCAATCAGGTTCATGGTCTGCTCGAAGTCCTTGTCGGTTTCGCCGGGAAAGCCAACGATAAAGTCCGAGCTGATCAAAATGTCTGGTACCGCCTTTTTCAGTTTGCGAATGCGTGACTTGTATTCCAGTGCGGTGTGGTTGCGTTTCATGTTGGCCAGTACCCGGTCGGAGCCGGACTGTACCGGCAGATGCAGGTAGCGCACCAGCTTGGGCAGGGTGGCGTGGGCCTCGATCAGGGCGTCGGAAAACTCCAGCGGGTGCGAGGTGGTGTAGCGGATGCGTTCGATGCCGTCGATGTCGGATACCAGCCGCAGCAGGTCGGCCAGGTCGATGATCTGGCCCATGCCGGCCACCTCGAATTCGCCACGGTAGCCGTTGACGTTTTGGCCGAGCAGGGTGACTTCCCGTACGCCGTTGTCGGCCAGGTGGCGAATTTCGTTCAGCACGTCGGCGGCCGGGCGGCTGACTTCCTCGCCACGGGTGTAGGGCACCACGCAGAAGGTGCAGTACTTGCTGCAGCCTTCCATGATGGA
>CAZMLX010000263.1:0-2121 GCA_964567275.1 uncultured Thiopseudomonas sp.
GATTTGAAGAGGCAGAGTATAGACGAAGGCGGGGGATTTTGCTGAGGGGTGGTTTTTTCTGGCTTTGGTGTGGCCTTGAGGATGGATGTGTGCAGGCAAGGTGAGGCGCTGCGCAAAGCTGCGCTGCCACGACCGCCCAGGGGCGTTCATGGCGCTAAAGGCTTTGCTTCGGCCTCACCCTGCCTGCTGATACACCGTGCCGGTTGCTGGGGGATTGGCCCGGCTGTGCCGGGCTGCTGTCGCTGTGCTGATACTGTGATCTGCAAAGTCATCTTGCAGAAGCGAAGCGCACTCGCAGGATTCATCCTTGGCCGATAACGCTGGATCAAGATTTGCGTCATGCTGTGCGAAGTCGCAGCATCCAGCTTTCGGTTTTGCTCACAGGCTGGATCTTGCGGGATGACGTGGTAGCCATACGCAACCGCTTTCCTGTCATGCCGGATGCGGCATGACAGGAGGATGTATCAAAACAGCTTTTCATCCAGCAGGTACAGCGATTCACTGCCGGCACGGATGCTGGCGGTGAGTGACTGGATGCGTGGCAACAGGCGGGCGAAGTAGAAGCGGGCGGTGCCCATCTTGCTGGCGTAGAAGTCTTCTTCGCCTTCTTTGCCCTGTGCGGCTTTGGCCATCAGTGCCCACATGTAGGCATAAGCGGTGTAGCCGAACACGTGCAGGTATTCGACTGAAGCTGCACCAATCTCGTTGGGGTTGGCCTTGCCCTGCTCTACCAGCCAGTTGCTGAGGCTGTCGAGGTTTTCAATCGCCTGTTGCAGCGGTGCGGTGAACTCTTGCAAGCCCTGGTTGGCGGCGATGAAACCGTGCACTTCCTGGCTGAAATGCTTATAAAATGCGCCGCCATTGGCGACCAGTTTGCGGCCGGCCAGGTCCAGTGACTGGATGCCGTTGGTGCCTTCGTAGATCTGGGTGATGCGGCAGTCGCGTACCAGTTGCTCCTGCCCCCATTCACGGATATAGCCGTGGCCGCCAAATACCATCTGGCCGTGCAGCGTAGTTTCCAGACCCATGTCGGTCATAAAGGCTTTGGCCACTGGTGTCAGCAAGGCGACCAGTTCGCTGGCCTGCTGCTGGGTGTCGGCATCGTCGGCGAACTTGGCCAGATCGAGCTGCTTGGCAACATAGGTGGAAAATGCACGGCTGCCTTCGTTGAGTGCTTTCATGGTCAGCAGCATGCGGCGTACATCAGGGTGCACGATAATCGGGTCAGCGGCTTTATCCGGTTGTTGTACGCCGGTCGGGGCACGGCTTTGGATGCGTTCGCGGGCATATTCGATGGCGCTCTGGTAGGAGCGCTCGGCTACGCCCAGGCCCTGGATGCCCACACCCAGGCGTTCGTAGTTCATCATGGTGAACATGGCCGCCAGCCCCTTGTTGGGCTCGTCCACGATGTAGCCGATGGCGTTGTCGAAGTTCATCACGCAGGTGGGTGAGGCCTTGATGCCCATTTTGTGTTCCAGCGAACCGCAAGACACGCCATTGCGTTCACCCAGGCTGCCGTCATCGTTGACCATAAACTTGGGCACCAGAAACAGCGAGATGCCACGGGCACCGGCGGGTGCGTCGGGCAGTTTGGCCAGCACCAGATGGATGATGTTTTCGGTCAGGTCGTGTTCGCCGCCGGTGATGAAAATCTTGGTGCCGGTGATGCGGAAACTGCCATCCGCCTGGGGCTCGGCCTTGGTGCGGATAATGCCCAGGTCGGTGCCGGCGTGAGGTTCGGTCAGGCACATGGAACCGGCCCACTGGCCGCTGTACATGTTGGGCAGGTATTTCTGCTTCAGCGCGTCGCTGGCGTGGGCGTTGAGTGACAGGCAGGCACCGGCGGTCAGCATCGGGAACAGGCCGAACGAGATATTGGATGCGTTGACCATCTCTTCCAGCTGGGCGGTGAGCATCTTGGGCATGCCCATGCCGTCATATTCGGGAGCGCCGCCCACACCGACCCAGCCGCCTTCGGCGTAGGTCTGATAAGCCGCTTTGAAACCATCGGCGGTGGTGACTGCACCGTTGTGCCACTGCGCGCCCTGCTCGTCGGCTGCGCGATTGAGCGGTGCAATCACATCGGTATTGACCTTGGCGGCCTCCTCCAGAATGGCGCTG
>CAZMLX010000264.1:0-2106 GCA_964567275.1 uncultured Thiopseudomonas sp.
CGTGTTTGGCAGCTATGCCACCCGGCCGGGCGAGCCACGCGACCCACGCCAGCTGCCCTACCATATTTCCGACCAGAGTCAGCGCCGGCAAAACACCTTGCTGATTGCACTGGAAACCCTGCTCAAATTGCCGGAGCTGCGCTTTACCGTCAGCCAGCTGTCCGACCTGCTGGACACACCGGCCATCCGTGCCCGTTTTGGCCTGGCCGAAGCCGATCTGCCGGCCCTGCGCCGCTGGATTGCAGGCGCCAACATCCGCTGGGGGCTGGACGCAACGCAGCGGGGTACGCTGAAGCTGCCGGCCATTGACCAGAACTCCTGGAGCTTTGGCCTGCGCCGCATGCTGCTGGGCTATGCCGCCGGTGATGACAGCTGCTGGCACGCCATTGAAGGCTACGACGAAGTGGCCGGGCTGGAGGCCGCCCTGGTCGGCCCGCTGCTGCGGCTGCTGGAAAATCTGGAACACGCACGCCTGCTGCTGGAACAGAAGTACGACAGCGAAGGCTGGCTGCTGTGCATTGAGCAGCTACTGGGGTTGCTCTTTGTGGAAAGCAGCCCGGAAGACCAGTGGGCCATCGACCGCTTGCAACAACAACTGGAGCAACTGCACGACATCTGGCAAAGCGCCGGGCTGGAGCACAGCCTGCTGCCGCTGGATGTAGTACGCGAAGAGCTGCTGGCCGGCCTGGACGAAACCAGCCTGTCACAAAAATTCCTCGGCGGCTCCATCAACTTCGCCACCCTGATGCCGATGCGGGCCATTCCCTTCAAACAGCTGTGGCTGCTGGGCATGAACGACCGTGACTACCCCCGCCGCAGCCAACATTCCGACTTTGACCTGATGGTGCACGACTACCGCCCAGGCGACCGTTCACGCCGCGAGGACGACCGCTACCTGTTTCTGGAAGCCTTGCTGTCGGCCCGTGACCGTCTGGTGATCAGCTGGGTGGGCCGTGACATCCGCGACAACAGCGAAAAACCGGCCTCGGTGCTGGTCAACCAGCTGCGCGACCATATCCGGGCCGGCTGGACGCTGGCCAAGGCTCCGGCCGACAGCAACAAAGACGCCCTGCTGGACCGGCTGACCACCATCCATCCGCTACAAGCCTTTAGCCGCAGCTACTTTGAAAAGCATCGTGATCCACGCCTGTTTACCTACCATGGCGAATGGCTGGAGCTGCACCAGCAGCAGGCCAGCCCCACGCTGGAACATGATCTGGACGCCCTGCCGCCCTGGCAGGCCGAAGCCCCCATCAGCCTCAATGACCTGTCCGATTTTTTGTACAACCCGGTGCGGCACTTTTTCAGCCGCCGGCTGGGTATCAGCTTTTATAGCCAGGACCTGCAAAGCAACGATACCGAGCTGTTTGCCGCCGACAGCCTGGAGCAATGGCAACACCGCAACACACTGCTAAGCCAGGTGCAAACCCGGCTACAGCAAAACCCGCAACACAGCGTACAGGCCTTGATACAGGACGCCCTGGAACGCATGCAGCGGGCCGGCGAACTGCCGGCCGAGCCGTTCGACGCCCACTATAAAAGCAGCCTGATTGACGAGCTGGAACAGCCTTTGCTGGATTACCAGTGCGTGCTGCAGGATTATCCACACCTGCAAGAAACCGGCCCCTTGCCGTTCAGCCTGCCCAACCTGCAGGACACCCTGACCGATATCCGCTACAGCGCCGAGCTCGGCCCCCTGCGTGCCCAGGTACTGCCCAACAAGCTGCGTGACCGTAACGCCATTACGGCCCACCATCACATTGTGCGCCTGTGGCCAAAGCACCTGTTTGCCCAGCTGCAGGGCCCGGTCAACACCCGCCTGTTCAGCCACACCGGCAACGTTACCCTGCGGGCGATGGAGGCCGACACCGCCCATCAGCTGCTGCTTGAGCTGCTGGAAACCTATCAGCACGGCATGAACCAGCCCCTGCCACTGCCCTGCAAAACCGCCTTTGCCTGGCTGCTGGGCAAAAATGCCGAAGAAGCCTACGACGGCAGCTACCAAAGCAGCGGCGACCGGCAAGACACCGATGGCCTGCACAAACTCTGGCCCAGCTATGACGAGCTGCTGGCCGGCATCGAAAAGGTCACTGCCAGCGGCTATCC
>CAZMLX010000265.1:0-2084 GCA_964567275.1 uncultured Thiopseudomonas sp.
CATGGCGGCACAGCCCTGCTCCACCTGTGCATCGCATCCGCTCCTGATTACGTGCAAGTGGCAGGATATGAATGCTTTATCTGTGACCTGGTAGTGGCAGTTAGTTACAAACATGAAAGAAGCAAATATATAGATGATGGCACGGGGTTTGTGGCAACAACGGAAGGTGGGTACAGCAGGGCCTTAGCCGCCATGGATGGCGGCTTGGAGCTTACAGGGAAGTACTTGCAGCGTCCCTGCAGTGCCTACCTTCCGTTGATGCAAACACTCATGTTGTTAAACGAAAACCTGTACATTTAACGAATCAACGAACTGCCTTGCGCTGCTTGAAGCTGTCCAGGATTTCCGCACGCTCGTCGTCACCCAGCGGAATCAGGCCGGCTTCTTCCAGCGGGCTGCCGTAACCGGAGACGCTGTCCGCCAGGAAGTACTCGACAAAGTCGGCCAGCCCGGGCACGGCGTCGAGGTGCTCACCCTTGACGTAGAAAAACAGCGGCCGCGAAATGGGGTAGGAGCCATCGCCGACGCTGTCCAGGCTGGGCACCACACCGTCAATGCTGGCCACTTGCAGACGATCACGGTTCTGCTCGTAGAAGTTCAGGCCGAATACGCCGACCGCTTCCGGCTGGACCTGCAAGCGGGTCAGGGTTTCGGTGTAGTCACCGGCCACTTCGATAATCCGGCCATCGTTACGCACTTTGGTGCAGACATTCGTCTCGCTGTCTTGCGGAAGGCCGGCAGTCTGACAGCCGCGTTTGAGCAAGGTTTCTTCGAATACCTCGCGGGTGCCGTGGTTGGCGGCCGGAATTACCAAAACGATGTCCTGATCCGGCAGTGCCGGATCAATCTGCGACCAGTTGGTGTAAGGGTTGCTTACTGGTTCGCCGTCACGCATCACCTGTGCGGCAGTAGCGGCAAATACCTGCTCCGCACTCAGGGCAAAACCGGCCTGATCGGCACGGGAGGCAAACACGATTCCGTCATAGCCCAGCCGCACTTCCAGAATCTGTTTGACGTTGTGCTCGTTGCAGGCCTGTATCTCGCTGTCCTTGATCGGTCGCGAGGCACTGGCAATGTCCAGGGTATTCATGCCCAGCCCCTGACAGAACTGGCGCAGGCCGCCACCGGTACCGCCGGAGCCGACTACCGGAGTGCGGTATTGGCTGAAAGCGTGACCGAACTCTTCGGCGGCAATGCTGGCAAACGGCAACAGCGTTGAGGAGCCGGCAATCTGAATGGTGTCGCGTGCCATGGCCGGCAGGCTGGTGGCCAGCAGGGCGGCCAGGCCCAAAGCTTTCAGCGGGGTGTTGATAACCATTGTGTCTATATCCTCATGATTGCGGATGAGCGGGCTGTCCCGGTTGATGTGCCGGTGCAGTATCGGACGGCTTTGTTACAGCGGTGTGACAAGCCGGATCTGACAGGCATTTTTTACGTGACCGTTGAGCTGCGGTTGTATCCGCTTCGGGGATCTGCTAATTTTGCTGTCCTGAAAACGATTCTCATTTGTGCGTCGTTCATCTTTACTGGAGCAATTTCATGCGTCATTCATCCGCATCACGTTTTCGCACCCTGCTGGGCGGCCTGGCCCTGGCAGTCGGCAGCCTGGCTGCCGGTACGGCGGTCAGCGCCGAGGTCAATCTCTACACCACCCGTGAGCCGGGGCTGATTATTCCGTTGCTGGATGCCTTTACCGCCGAGACCGACATCAAGGTCAACACTGTGTTCGTCAAGGATGGCCTGATCGAGCGGGTTAAAGCCGAGGGCGCACGCTCGCCGGCCGACCTGCTGATGACGGTCGATATCGGCAACCTGCTGGATCTGGTCGAGGCCGGCATTACCCAGCCGGTCGAATCGGCCGCATTGCAGGATGCTATTCCGGCCAACCTGCGCGGTGCGGACAACCAGTGGTTTGCCCTGTCGATGCGTGACCGTGTCGCCTATGTCGCCAAGGAAGTTGACGACATTACGGCGCTGAACTACGAAGATTTCGCCGATGCCAAGTGGAAAAACAAGGTGTGTATCCGCTCCGGCCAGCATCCGTACAATACCGCCATGATTGCGGCGATGATTGCCCATAACGG
>CAZMLX010000266.1:0-2058 GCA_964567275.1 uncultured Thiopseudomonas sp.
TCAAGACCAACAACGACAGCCCAACTGGTGCGGCTGCCTGCTCCCGTAAATCCGTCAGAGTCCATTTCTGCCCGTTTGTTGCATAAAGTCCGGCATTCTAACAAATCATAATGGCCAATGTGCACCCTTTTGTAACACTTCTATTGCTCGGCCAGCGCCACGGCTTCTTCGAGGTTGACGGAAACCAGCCGTGAGCAGCCCGGCTCCTGCATGGTCACCCCCATCATCTGCTCTGCCATTTCCATGGCGATTTTGTTGTGGGTGATGTAAATAAACTGCACCTGCTCCGACATCTCCTTGACCAGCCGCGCATAACGGCCGACGTTGGCATCATCCAGCGGCGCATCCACCTCGTCGAGCATACAAAACGGCGCCGGATTGAGCTGAAAGATGGCAAACACCAGCGACAATGCGGTGAGTGCTTTTTCGCCGCCGGACAGCAAGTGGATGGTGCTGTTTTTCTTGCCCGGCGGACGGGCCATGATGGCCACGCCGGTATCCAGCAAGTCCTCGCCGGTCAGCTCCAGCCAGGCGGTGCCGCCGCCAAATACCTTGGGAAACAGCGTCTGCAGGCCGCTGTTGATTTGCTCGAAGGTATCCTTGAAGCGCTGGCGGGTTTCACGGTCGATCTTGCGGATAACGTTTTCCAGCGTGGCCAGTGCTTCCTCAAGGTCGTCATTTTGCGCATCCAGAAAGGTTTTGCGCTCGGCCTGCTGGCGGTATTCCTCGATGGCCGCCAGGTTGATGGCACCCAGCCGCTGAATCTGGCTGGCCAGCTGTTCAATCTGTTGTTGCCAGCTGTCGGCACTGGCATCGGCGGGCAAACCCAGCAACACCTCGTGCACGCTGTCGCCCTGCTCCTGCAGCTGTTCTTCCAGCGCCTGGCGCTGTACTTCCAGTGTGTGCCAGTTCAGGCGCAATTTCTCCGCATCGCTGCGGATTTGCTCGGCTTGCTGGCTGGCTTCGTGACGCTGTTTTTCTACCTGGCGCAATTGGTTGTCCAGCTCGTCCAGCGCCAGCCGGGCGCTGCGCAGCTCTTCATCCACCTGCAACCGCTGTTGCAGCTGTTCTTCCAGCCGTGCCTGATGCAGCTCAATCGGCGATTCACCTTCGGCCAGTTCCAGTGCCAGCTGTTCCTGGCGTTCGCTGGCACGCTCAATCTGCTGTTTTAGCCGCTCCAGCGCCTGCCCGGTGGCCTGGCGCTGCGTTTCCAGCTTGCCCTGTTGCAGGCTCAGCGCCTGCCACTGTTGCTGATGTTGCTGCGCCTGCTGGCGGGCCTGTTCCAGCTGCTGGCGCAAGCTGCTTTGCCGTTGCTGCAACTGCTCGCTGCTGTGTTCGCTTTGCTGTACCTGCGCCTGCGCATCGTCCAGCTGCAGGCTCGCCTCGGCCAGCAGCTCCTGCTCCAGTGCCTGTTGTTCACGCAACTCGTCCAGCTGTTCGGCACCCTGCTGCAGACGTTGCTGCAGTTGCTCGCCACGCGCCTGTTCGGCGGCCAGCCGGCTGGACAGCTGTGATAATTGCGCTGCGGTTTGCTGCTCGCGCTCACGCAGCGGACGCACCGCCTGTTGCAGCTGGTTACGTCCTTCACTGCAGGCATACAGCCGGTTTTCCAGTTCGGCCAGTTGCGGCTCCAGCTGTTCCAGTTCGTCCTGCAGGCTGGCCAGCAACTGCGTCCGCTGCAATACGCCCTGTTGCGGATTACTGCCTTTTTGTACCCGGCAAAACGCCGGCCCCAGCCAGTAACCGTCACGGGTTACCAGACTCTGGCCCGGCAGCAAGTGCGGTAACTGCTGCAGCGCCTGTGTCAGCGTCTCCACCGCACCCACCTGCCCCAGCCAGGCTGACAAGTCGAGCGGACTGGCTTCGATTTTCTCCAGTAGCGATCCGGCCATGGCCGCCACCGGTGCCGAGTTTTTCAGCAGGCGCAGCGAGCCTTCGGACAGCTCCTGCAATGCCTGTGGCCACTCATCGACACAGAGCGCCTGCAGGTCGGCAGCCAGCACGGTTTCCACTGCCTGCTCCCAGCCGCTGGCTACCCGCAGCTGATGCAACAAGGGC
>CAZMLX010000267.1:0-2037 GCA_964567275.1 uncultured Thiopseudomonas sp.
AGGCCAACGATGTGTCCTACCGCAAGGAACAACTGCGCCGCCTGCAAGAAGAAGTTATCGAGCTGGAAGATGTGAAAACCGGCATTTCCATCACTGATCTGGGCTTGAACGACTTCCGCATGGATCTGCTCAACTACGTCAAAGCCCACGGCGAACTGAGCAACGTACCCAATGGCATTCATGCTGTGGTGCCCGCCAACCCTGAGTTGGGGCTGCTTCCTGGAGCGATTTTCACCCTGCGCAACCGGGCACTTTCTGCCAACACGGGTGATGCCGACATCAACCAGCATAACTGCCTGCACCCGTATTACCTTGTGTATATCAACCGTGACGGCGAGGTCATCCATGACCATACCGAAATCAAGCGCCTGCTTGACCTGGTACGCAGTTGCTGCAAAGGGCAGGACAAACCCATTGTCGATGTGTGCCAGCGCTTCAACCAGGAAACCGCAGATGGCCGCAAAATGCAGACCTATTCTGACCTGCTTGGCCAGTCCATCCGCTCGATGATCGAAGTAAAAGAAGAAAAGGATCTGGACAGCCTGTTTGCCGGCGGCAAAACCACGGCGCTGACCAACACCATCACGGGGCTGGATGACTTTGAGCTTATTAGTTTCATCGTGATTCAGGAGGCGCAATGACGCAGCCTGCAACCACACCACAGTCTGCCCTGATTGCCTATCCAAAACAGGCGGCCTTTGGGCGTGTGCTGCCCAAGAACAAGATTTATGAACACGCCGGTGCCAACACGCGCCTGAAAGACTTGTTTGTCGAGCAAGTTGAGCAAATTGTCTGGGCATTCAAGCTGGCACCGGAAACCATTCATCTGCCAGAACGGCCCGGTGTGCCGGAAATTCAGGTGTTCAGCATCCAGCTCAAAACACCGGAGCTACACCCGGACGTATTGCGCTGCATTGACGGTGCCATCCCGTTTCCCATCCTGTTTGAGCTGAACTTTGACGAAAAAACACGGATCATTGCCGCCCACAAGCGCCCCAACGAGGCCGACCCCAGCCGTTGGGTACTCTCCGACTACTTTATGACAGAATGGCTGCCATCCAGCAGCAAGCGTACCGATATGCCCATTGCCCTGCACATGGGCGGCCTGTACGAGCAGCTTCTTTACAGGTTGATTCCTTTGCCGGCAAGGCAGCAGGAAACGCTGGCCGAACTGGTAGCCCGTGTCGAAGCGGCACAAGCCAAACAGCGGGAAGTGGACAAGATGGCCGCACGACTGGCCAAGGAAAAGCAGTTTAATCGCAAGGTGGAGCTTAATGCTGCGTTGCGGAAACTGAGCAGCGAACTACAAGGGCTTACCACATGAACGGCGCTATCGTCTTTCGTGCTATCACAGGAAGGTTCAGAACAGCGCAAGATGTGTGTTTCCGTAATAAGGTGGAGTTCCTTGTCAGCCAGGAGCAGGTACACAACCCGGATTTTAATTATGGCGGATTCGCCACAATTAGAAGTCTGTTTCGGCTCAACAGCTGCAAGCCCAGCGTTAAGGACTGGGTAGCGTAAACCTTGAACCAGACCGCCATACACCAAATGCAATTGTTGTTGGACGACAGAAGCGTACAGCAGCTTGAAGGTAAACAATTATGGAAAAGCTAAAAATGCACTCGCCCAATCTGACTGAAGAAAATATCGCCCGCCTGCGCGAATTATTTCCCGGCTGTGTAACGGAAGCCAAAGGCGAAGATGGCAGCGTGCGGTTGGCGGTGGATTTTGATCAGCTGCGGCAGGAGTTATCGGAGTCTATTGTGGAAGGCCCGCAGGAACGCTATCACCTGAACTGGCCGGGCAAGCGCGAGGCGCTGCTAACGGCCAATGCGCCGATTGCCAAGACGTTGCGGCCTTGTCGTGAAGAAAGTGTGGATTTTGATACCACCAAGAACCTGTTTATTGAGGGGGACAACCTGGATGCGTTGAAGCTGTTGCAGGAAACCTATCTGGGCAAGGTGAAGCTGATTTATATCGACCCGCCGTACAACACGGGCCGAGACTTCATTTACGACGATGACTTCAGCGAGGATT
>CAZMLX010000268.1:0-2035 GCA_964567275.1 uncultured Thiopseudomonas sp.
GCACCATTGATGCGCCGATTGGCCGCCATCCGCAACAGCGCCAGAAAATGGGCGTGACCGAAGGCGGCAAGCAGGCGATCAGCCATTTTCGGGTGGTGCAGCGTTTTCGCAGTTATACCCATGTGCGGGTGCAGCTGGAAACCGGTCGTACCCATCAAATTCGGGTGCACATGGCGCACGCCGGTTTTCCGCTGATTGGTGATCCGCTGTATGGCGGCCGATTCCGCATACCGCCGGCCGCCAGTCCGACCCTGGTGGATGCGCTGAAAGGCTTTCCACGCCAGGCATTGCACGCCTGGAAGCTGGAGCTGGATCATCCGGCCACCGGTGAGCGTCGCAGCTGGCAAGTCAACCGTCCCGAGGATATGGACTGGCTGCTGCACCTGCTGGAAGAAGACGCCGGAGATTTCGGGGCATGACATTGCCTCATGACTGGCTGCAGGCCGGCTGGCCGGCAGTGGCGGGCGTGCGCAGCTGCGTGACCACCCGCACCGCCGGCAGCAGCCGGGCGCCGTTTGATGCGTTCAATCTGGGTGACCATGTCGGAGATGATCCGTTGCAGGTGCAGGCCAACCGTGACTGGCTGGCCCGGCAACTGGACTGTACCCCGGTGTGGCTGCAGCAGGTGCATGGTATTGAGGTGGTCGAGGCGCAGCCGGGTGTGGTGGCCATCGCCGATGCCTGCTGGAGCCGTACTCCGGGTGTGGCTTGCGCCATTATGACGGCCGATTGCCTGCCGGTGCTGTTTGCCGACCGTGCCGGAACCGTCGTAGCGGCTGCCCATGCCGGCTGGCGCAGTCTGGCTGCTGGCGTGCTGGAGCAGACGCTGACCGCCATGCAGGTAAATTCCGGTGATGTGCAAGTCTGGCTGGGGCCGGCGATTGGCCCGCAGGTGTTTGAAGTGGGCCCGGAAGTGCGTGAGGCCTTTGTGGCGCAGCATGCCACTGCTGCAACGGCTTTTGTGCCATCAGAGCGGGATGGCCATTGGCTGGCCGACCTGTATCAGCTGGCCCGTCTCCGGTTGACGGCAGCCGGTGTGGCCTCTGTGCATGGCGGCGGGCTTTGTACCCTCACGGATCCCCGCTTTTATTCTTATCGGCGCAATGCCGTGACTGGCCGCATGGCCAGCCTGGTGTGGCTGCAGTTCTGAGTGTGCGCATCTGTTACTTAAGTCTACATTGGCAGGCGCCATTGTTACCTTAATATGGGGTGGCAGAACGCTGTGTAGGCCTGACTCTTTTCAGGGTTTAAAACGAACGTTTGTTTGTAGCCGGCGAAAAACCGTTGCCTGACAAATAATTTACCCCTGCCGAAAGAATGTGGCACATTATCTGCACGCTGTGATCCGGAGTTGCAGCGCATGCTGTACTGCGCCGGGTGAAGACAGCTCCGTTGCTGCTGCCCGGAGCTTGATAAGAACAAATAAAAAGAAGCGCCGCACCAGACCGGCCAGCCGGGAGCTAACAAGGCGCTTCATCAACAGTCGGAGTATCACTATGAACAGGATCACCACCCGGGCGTGGACGCTGGCCCGCCTGCCTCTGGCTATCGGCATGGCAACGGCGCTGTCCGTTCCGGCCCAGGCTGTCACCTTTACCATTGGCGAAGTTGAGGGATCGTTTGACAGTACCCTGTCGGTCGGTACCAGCTGGTCAACCGCCTCCCGTGACAAGCGGTTTATCGGTAATGCCAATGGCGGTACCGGCTACACCCAGACCGGCGATGACGGCCGGCTGAATTTCAAAAAGGGCGACAGCTTCTCCAAAATCTTCAAGGGCCTGCACGATCTGGAGCTGCGCTACAAAGACAGCGGCCTGTTTATGCGTGGCAAATACTGGTACGACTTCAAGCTGCACGACCAGAACCTGCGCCACCCGGACCCTGCCAAGCGCAGCATCAGCAACAACGGCCGCAAAGAGGGTGCCAAAACCCGTGGCGTAGAACTGCTCGATGCCTTCCTGTTCCACAACTACATGATCGGCGACCAGCCCGGCACCGTGCGTCTGGGCAAGCAGGTGGTCAGCTGGGGTGAAAG
>CAZMLX010000269.1:0-1971 GCA_964567275.1 uncultured Thiopseudomonas sp.
ACCTCCCGGCAGGGTGACGGTAAACACTGGATCCTGCAATTGCGCTGCGCTCCATCAGGCAATATCACACAGATCAACACCTACCCGGCTGATATGGGCAACCAAGTCAGGGTTATCAATGTGGTGCAATAACGACACATCCACCATCCACGGCAGCAGCAGATCATCAATCCTGTTTTCAATCTGCAATAAAGTTTCCAGCTGCATGGCAGGCGCAACCAGACTCAAATCAATGTCCGAACCGGGCCGATAGTTACCCTTGGCGCGCGGGCCATACACCACCACACGCTTAATTTCGGGACAACCCCGAAAAATACTGCATAGCCGGTCGACAACCCGGGCAGGCAACCCAAAGCGCTCAGTCATGGCGTATGGCGCTCGGCTAACGCCTGCATATGCTGCTCAAAATCGGCGAAAAGGACGTGATAATCCACAAGGATTTTTCCGCAGATTTCATGGGCCACACGGTCGTTGTAGGTGTGCAAGGACTGGTTACGGCTTTTGATCATTTCCATCCAGCCTTCGCCATCGGCAACCAAACCGGCTTTGAAGGCAGTACGAATGGCATCTCGGGATCCGGTAATATCCGGATCCCCCTGAAACAGAAAATAATCCTTCATCACATTCCAGGCCAGCTCAAACACAAACTCAAACGCTTGAATAAGCCCCTGTTTTTCCAGATTACTCAGCTCACGACTAGCGGCCAGCTCGACAGCCTCAACAAGCCGCTGCCGGGCCCTTTGATAATTGCTTAAGCGCTGGATCCAACGGATATCCTGCATAAATCCATCCTCACCTATTGATCGCAAACCACGCGGGCATAAAAGCACAGCCACCTTGCCTTTACCTCACCTCAAACACCGGCACACGGTGGCACCAGCGGTCTTTGTACTCACGGTCGGCACGGCCAAAGGAATAACGCAGCGCCTTGCCCTGCGCCAGGGCATGCTCCCACTCGGCCTGCGTATTTACCCAAGTCAGCACACTGCCGGGACTCAGCTCGTTGAACTGCGGATCGACGCCGCCATTGATGTATTCGACGCTGATCCACGCCGGCGACTCGACCCGGTACAGAATCTGCGCCGCTGCCGGCTGGCCATTGATGCAAATATAGCTGCCGGTCATAAACGGGCGCAGCAGCTCCAGCACCTCGGCCAGCCGCTCCTTGCCCGGCGTGGAAAAACCCCAGCGTTTTTCAAACAAATCGCTATATATTAGCGCCTGTTCGCTGCTGTTCAATTCGGTAAAGGATAAAATCTCGCCACCCTGCTCTTCCAGCAAGCGCAGCTCACGGCGCTGGTTGTAGCGGAATTTTTTGCTGTAATCGTCCGGGTTACGCAGCAGGGCGATTTCCTGCCCCTGGTTTTTCAAGCCTGCTATGCGCCCTTCATGCAAGGCAGAGACAAACTGCATCCGGTGACGCAGGCGCACACCAATCGCATCTGACGATTGCGGCACAATCACTTCGGCATTACCCAGATCAAACAGCCGCCGCTTGCCATGACGTTTCAGCCCCTGCTTGGACAGCGCCAGATCACGCCCCCACACCGCCACCGCAGCCTGCAACTGGCCATGTACCGACCAACCCAGATAACGCACCTCGATGCCGGCCAGATCGGATAATTTCTCAACAAAATCGGGATGGGTAATGACGCTGCCGCCAAAACGCAGCCAGGCTGCACGGTAATCAGCCGCCGAAATAGGCGACCAGCCTTGCTCTCGCCAGTAGCGAAACATGCTCAACATCAATACAACGCCTTAAGCCTGAGTAAAATGGCGCACAGTATAGCAGCGCTGCCTGTGATTGCCTGCGTAGTCCAGCGCTTCGTGCAGTACCCGGCCATGCAGGATGCTGCCCATGGCCAGTTGAGGTAGAATGCCGCAACAAACCCACTGGGCCAGACAGGCCAAGCCCCTGCCAAACAGGACACGCATGCAACCACTCGACCACGATCAATACCTGGCCCTGCG
>CAZMLX010000270.1:0-1960 GCA_964567275.1 uncultured Thiopseudomonas sp.
CCCACCATGGATCCTGCGATTTTGCTGCGCAAAACGCAGGATGACAGTCCCCTCGCCGCTGCAACCATCCAGTGATGCCATACCCAACGCCACACGTTACGCCACCCCGTCATGCCGCCTCACGCAACACCGTCATGCTGCGCGCAGTCGCAGCCTCCCTATTGCACTGAATCAGACAGTAGGCCGGCAGAACCACGGAACTACCAGCCACAACCCACCGCAAAACCCCGGGCAATAGCCTATAATCAGCGCCCAATTTTCCGCCACCGGCCCGCACATCCATGACCAGCACCTTTATCCCCGGCAAAGACGCCGCCCTTGAACAGTCCATTGCCCGCTTCCAGCAGCAACTGAGCCAACTGGGTTTCAACATCGAGGAAGCGTCCTGGCTGAATCCGGTGCCCCATGTGTGGTCGGTACATATCCGCGACAAGGACTGCCCGCAGTGCTTCACCAATGGCAAAGGCGCCACCCGCGAGGCGGCGCTGGCCTCGGCGCTGGGCGAGTATTTTGAGCGGCTGTCGTGCAACTACTTCTTTGCCGACTTCTACCTGGGCGAACACACCGCCAACGGCCCCTTTGTGCATTACCCCAACGAGCGCTGGTTTGCGCTGACCGACGACGACAGCCTGCCCGCCGGCCTGCTCGATGAGCACATGCTGGATATTTACCAGCAAAACGGCCCGCTGCACGCCAGCCAGTTGCTGGACTTGCAGTCCGGCAACGAAGAACGGGGCATCTGCGCCCTGCCCTTTGTACGCCAGTCCGATAGCCAGACCGTGCACATCCCGGTCAACCTGATTGGCAACCTCTATGTATCCAACGGCATGTCGGCCGGCAACAACGCCACCGAGGCCCGTGGCCAGGCGCTGGCGGAAATTCTGGAGCGCCACGTCAAGCAGCGCATCCTCACCGAAGCACTGAGCCTACCGGCGATTCCCGATGCGGTGCTGAACGAACACCCCAAGGTATGCGAGGCACTGGCCAAACTGGACGAAGCCGGTTATCCGGTACTGGCGCTGGACGCCTCGCTGGGCGGCCAGTTTCCGGTGGTGTGCGTGGTGCTGTTCAACCGTGACAACGGCACCAGCTTTGCCTCCTTTGGTGCCCACCCCAACTTTGGCGTGGCACTGGAGCGTACCGTCACCGAGCTATTGCAGGGCCGCAGTCTGAACCAGCTGGACGTGTTTGCCGAACCCAGCTTCGACAACGATCTGGTGGCCGATCCGACCAACCTGGAAACCCACTTCACCGACTCCAGCGGCCATCTGGGCTGGGACATGCTGCGCACACCGGCCGATTTCGAGTTCTGCCGCTGGGATTTCAGTGGCGACACCACCGCCATTTTCCAGCGCCAGCTGGAGCTGCTGCACAGCCTGGGCCATCAGGTTTACATTGCCGACTACAACCACCTGGGCGTGGATGCCTGCCGCATTCTGGTGCCGGGCCTGTCGGAAATTTACCCGCTGGACGACCTGACCCACGCCAATAACAACGCCGGTCTGGGCTGGCGTGAGCTGCTGTGCGGTCTGCCCGCTGTCGAGGCCGAACCCGACGATTTTCTCGGTTTGCTGGACACCCTGAACGAAGAAGGGCTGGCCGACGACCTGCTGCTGGGCGAGTTTCTGGGACTGGTATTCGAGCCGGGCAGTGGCTGGGCCAGTCTGCGCATGGCCGAGCTGAAAGCCATGCTGGCGCTGGCCGGCGGCGAACAGGCAGTCGCGCTGGAGTGGGTGCAGTGGCTGCTCAACTACAGCCAGGACTTGAGTGCCGCACGCAAACGCCATTACCTGTGCCTGCAAAGTTTGCTGCAACTGGGCCAGCTGCATGGTTTCGAAGCGCTGGAGCACTATGCCGAAGCACTGAGCTGGCAATATGGCACGCAAACCCTGGATGAAGCCCTGGCAATAGTGCTGGGCGAACAGCGTTTTTACGGACTGCACGCACTGGACTGCGAAGG
>CAZMLX010000271.1:0-1937 GCA_964567275.1 uncultured Thiopseudomonas sp.
GCCCGGTAAAGTGGCTGGTACTGCTGGGTTACGCCTGTGCCTATACCAGCCACTTTACCGGGCTGGATGTGCAGTTTCGCGAAGTCAGCTGTTGTGGACAGGGCGACAGCCATTGCCGCATAGTCGGCAAGCTGGCCAGCGAATGGCCCGATCATGTGGAATTTAGCCAGTATTTTCGTCAGGCCCCGCTGATTGACGAGCTCTACGAGCTGCAATCCAGAATTGCCGATCTGGAACAAAGCCTGGCCCGGCGTGACAGCAGCGATGCGCTGGGTGAGGCGCCGCCTTTTACCAGTGCGGTACAAATGATCGACAAAGGTGCGGGCTCCGGCGTCACCATGCTGCTGATTGGTGAAACCGGCACCGGCAAAGAGGTGTTGGCCCGCCGGGTACACGACCTGAGCCCGCGTAAAGATGCGCCTTTCATTGCCGTCAACTGTGCGGCCATTCCGTCCGAGCTGATCGAGTCGGAATTGTTCGGGGTTGAAAAAGGCGCTTTTACCGGTGCAACCCAGTCCCGGCTGGGACGCTTTGAGCGTGCCCATGGCGGTACCATTTTTCTGGACGAAATTGTGGAGCTGTCGCCCCGTGCCCAGGCAGCCCTGCTGCGGGTAATTCAGGAAGGGGAGCTGGAACGGGTGGGGGACCACCAGACCCGCCGGGTGGATGTGCGCATTGTTGCTGCCACCAACGAGGATCTGGCCGAGGCAGTCAAGGATGGCCGTTTTCGTGCCGACCTGTTTTATCGCATCAACGCCTACATGGTGGTAATTCCGCCGCTGCGTGAACGCCAGAACGACATTGCGCTGCTGGCCGAGCACTTTCGCAAACGCTACGAAGAAAACTATCACAAGACCACGCTTGGCTTTACCGACAAGGCAATGGCCGCTTTGCACGCTCATGACTGGCCGGGCAATATCCGCGAGCTGGAAAATGCGGTGGAGCGCAGCATCATTCTGGCCGACACCAGCAGCTATATTACCGAGCAGGACCTGTTCAACAGCCGCTGGGTAACGCCGCCCAGCAGTGACCACAGCGTGCGCACCCTTAACCGGGAGTCCGGCCTGCTGGAAGCCACCAGCCGTCAGGAACTTGAGCTGGGCAACCTGTCCGAGCAGATTATCGAAGAGGGTATTTGCCTTAATGAGCTGGAACACGCCCTTATCAACAAGGCGATGGATAAAGCCGAAGGCAATATTGCCGCCGCCGCCCGCCTGCTGGGGCTAACCCGGCCGGCGCTGGCCTATCGTCTGAAGCGGGCCTCGGTCTGACACGGTCTACTGTTACAGGAGCAGAGGATTAATGAACCTTTTTCAATATGGACTGGCCGAGCTGGCCACTGGCTTGCGCCAGGGTACCTTCAGCGCCCGCAGCATCATGGAGGCCTGTGCCGCTGCCCATGCCGCCAGCGAGCCGCAGCTTAATGCCTATAAAACATGGACTGGCGAACGGGCGTTGCAGGTGGCGGAGCACGCCGACCAGCTGTTGCGGCTGGGCTATGACCTGGGCCCGCTGATGGGCCTGCCGGTATCGGTCAAGGACATGTATGCGGTGCCGGGCACCCCGCTGTTTGCCGGATCGGCCAGGGCGCTGGACGAGAGCCAGTGGCAGGCGCCAGGCGGTCTGGTGCAGGCGCTGCTGTCGCAGCTGGCACCGGTCACCGGCAAAACCCATACCGTTGAGTTTGCGCTGGGCGGCATTGGCACCAATGCCCACTGGGGTACACCCAAAAACCCCTGGGATACGGCAGTGCACCGGGTGCCGGGCGGTTCCAGCTCCGGGGCTGGCGTGTCACTGTGGCAAGGCTCGGCGCTGCTGGCGATGGGCACCGATACCGCCGGTTCGGTACGCATTCCGGCGGCCCTGACCGGTACCGTGGGCCTTAAAACCACGGCCGGCCGCTGGCCCACTGACCAGATTGTACCGCTGTCCTTTAC
>CAZMLX010000272.1:0-1893 GCA_964567275.1 uncultured Thiopseudomonas sp.
GATGATGAATTTATGCGCAAGGCCGTGCGGCGGCATGAGCTGTTTTGGCTGAAGTGACGGACCGGGCGCAATCCGGGCAAATTTACTTCAGGTAACAGCTGTGTTAGCATGGCCCGCCACCAGCGCCCCGGCAGACTCTCAACGGCTGCCTGGCTGGAATACTTATAAGGTAGGGTCCGACAGGGCCATGCCACACTGCCGTCTGACTGAAGTAGTAATTCCTATGATTTGGGCTGCACCGGGCGATTGCGATTGGCGCAAAGGGCTCCGGTGTTGCTCCTGGTTTTGAGGTTTAGGCATGGAACAGGCTAAAGCGAACCGCAACATGGCGGACGACTATTCATCCAGCGACGAGATTGATCTGGTCGAATTGATGCGCACCCTCTGGCGGCAGCGGGGGCTGATTATCGGCTGCACCCTGCTGACGCTACTGGCAGTGCTGATATTTCATCTGGCCAAGGCCACGTTTTCAGTGCCGGAGCGGGTCGATTACCCGGTCAGCCTGAGCTTTCTGAATGACGACGGTCAATACCCCAACGGCTCGCCCTTTAACCCCCGTGACCTGGTGGCCGGCCGGGTGCTGGATGCCGTCGCCAAACGCTACCCCGACGTAGATGCGGCTGCGCTGGCCAAGGGCATTCGTGCCGATTACTCCAACGTATTGCTGGAAAAAAGCGAAATCCGGCTGGGCGGCTTTCTGGCCGATGCCAAAGCGCCGGAAGACGTACGCCGTGCGGCAAACCAGGTGCTGGACGACCTGCGGGCACAAACCCGCAGCATGGTCACCGTCAAGCTGGACCGCTCAGAAATCAACTTGCCCACGGCCCAGGCGCAAGCGCTGCTGGTGGATCTGGTCGATGTCTGGGCTGACCAGGCCATTCGCCGGGGCTTGATGAATGTTGATATCAGCCGCCCGGTTGCCGTCTTTACGGTGAGTGGCGATGACAACCTGATTGATGCCTTTGAAGGCGTGGCCAAATACACCGATGGCCTCAATACTTCAATCAAACAGCTGGAAGAAATGCCCGGCAGCCAGAGCCTGGTGGTCGACGGCCGTACCCTGAATGACATCAAGCGCGAGCTGGAGGTACTGCGTGCCGCCGACATCGACCCGCTGCGCTCGTTTGCCTATTCCGAATCGGCCATGCTGGCCAGCACCAGCCCGGCGGTCAGCATCCGCCTGTCGGCGCGCAAGCGTTTGCTGGAGCTGGAGCATACCCGGCTGGTCAGCCTGATCAAATCCTACGACTCCAGCCTGACCCAGCTTAGCCATGCCGACCGGCTGGACCTTCCGGCCCGACAGGGCGCAGAAGCCGGCAACCCGGTCATTGGCTCACAAATGGACCAGTCATTCCTGGGCTCACTGCTGGAGTTGGGCAGCAAACTGTCCAATGTCGAATTCCGCGAAGAGTTGTTCAAAAAGCGCACGACAGCGGTTGAACAGCTGCTGGAGCTGGAAAAGGAAATCGCCATTCTCACCGGCTCGCTGGAGTCCTACAAGGACGCCGATGCCATTGCCATGCTCACTGCCGGCCTTGACCACGTTGTACCCAGCGTCCATACCCTGCAAAAACAGCTGGGCGACTTTATCGAAGCGTACCGCCAGCAGTCGTTGCAATCCGCTGCCCGCGTCTACGCCGCCGATGCCAGCCCGCAAGTGATGGGCGGCGGCCTGCCGCTGGCCAAAAAAGCCGGCCTGACCGTAGCGCTGGGCCTGGTACTGGGCCTGATGCTGGGCGTGATGGTAGCGCTGGTGCGTTCCGCCCTGGCCAGCAAACGCTAGCCGGACAGGTGGTCGCCGGTGGCGGCGGCCCCGATCGCCATGTGGTACATCATTCTGACCCGCCCGCAGCAGGAGCAGCGTGCGGCCGATAACCTTGCCCGCCAGGGCGG
>CAZMLX010000273.1:0-1886 GCA_964567275.1 uncultured Thiopseudomonas sp.
TCCAAGGCACTCTGGGCTTGTTGCTGTTGCCAGACCTGCAAAAAGAATGCTTCCACATCCTGCTGCAGCGCCAGCCGGCGGGCCAGCACCACCTCATGCTCGACATGGCTGACCGCACCCACCGCCTCGGCGGGAATGGCGTGCGGACGGGGTGCCGGCGGCAATGCCTGCAACAGCTCGCGCAACACGTCGCCATCCTGCAGGCGGTCCAGCGACAAGCTGGCGGCAGCCTGCAAGGCGCGGGCCTGATTGAACAGCGGCGGCACCTCGGTGCGCTGGGCATAGTCGCCCGGTTTGAAATTGGGATGGCGCTGCAAATGCGCCAGCATGCCGCGCACCAAGCGATTGCGGGCATGCTGCTGGCGGAAGCGGGCCAGCAGCTCGATCAGTCGCTGTTGCACTTCGCGCAGACGGTTAAAGTGCTCGCTGACCTGGTCCTGCAGCTCGCGCACCAGCAGATTGCGCAGCCGTGCATTGCTGCCGCACAGGTTGATCAGTTCGGCAAAGTCGATCATTTTCAGACCTTCCAGCCAGCGCTCCACTTCCTTGCCGGCCTTTTCGTTTTCGGCCATTTTTTCCGGCAGGCTGCTGACAAAGGCAAAGTCGCTATTGAGGCGGTTCCACAGGCTTTCCAGCCCATTGATGATGCGGCTGTTGAGGTCGTCCACGTCCTGGCTAAGGCCGCCAAACAGATAGTCGGCATGGCTGTGATTGCCCTGCTGCTGGGCCTGGTTGATCTCGTTGGCCAGCCGGCGGATTTCCTCCAGAAAGTCGCCAATTTCCGGATTCACCTTGCGCCGGCGCTCGTCGGCAATCAGCTGGGCAATCAGCTGGCGAGCCGGTTCGCCCAGTTTGGGGCCGCTATGTTCATCCACATGGGAAAAAATCCGCGCCCCCAGCAGGCGCTCGATGGACTTGCCCTGCGCCAGCTCGTCAATCGGCTCACCGTAATAACTGCGCATCACCAGTTCGGCGTGTTTACCCAGCAGCTTGAGCCGCTCAACCCCCTGGCGAAAACTTTCGCCCTGATAATCCAGGCTGCTCATGACAGCAGCGCCTCCTGCTGCATGACCGGTTCGTCGTCAATCGGGATGCGCTCTTCTTCCTGGATAAAACGCACCAGCTCCAGCAGGTAATCAATTTTGCCGGTGACAATAAAGTGCAAGCGGTCCTTGTGCGGCTGCAGCAGATAGCCCAGCTGGCGCAGCCGTTCAAACACCAGCTTGAGCTGGCCGGCCACATCCTCGCTTTGTGACTGGAACAGACGGGTATTGCACAACAGCTGCAGCTGCTGGCGCAGGCTGGGATTGTTCTCGATGCGCGAGGCAATATCATGGCGGTTGAGCACATCGCCGGCGCTGATCACCCGGTCGCTGCCGGTGGTGTCCTGTACCAGCTGCATCAGGCCGAGCATCGGCATCAGGCTGTCCAGGGTTTCCCGCAGTTGCTGGCTGAGCTCGTCACGCAGGGTCTGGTCCAGTTCCAACCAGGCCAGATACCAGACCGAACCGTCGGCGCTGCTGGCCAGCCGGCGGTTGAGCGGGCGCAAATACTGGTCAAGCCGGGTGCGCACTGCTTCATCCTGCAGGCGCTCATGATTGTGGCTGTCACTGATGGCGCAGACAAAGCCGCCGGCCAGCAGCTGTTCCAGCAAGGGTCCGTACTGGATCATGGGGCAACCTCCTCACGCTGTTGTTGCAAAAGCTGGCTGAGCCGGCTGATCTGCGGCTCGATGCGCTTGAGCCGGGTCGGGTGACCGCCCTGGCGCTCAATCAGGTAGCGCTGGCGGAACAGTGTCAGCACATCGGATTCCGGATTGGGGAAGGCACCGACAATGAAAATATTGTTGTTGGCACAGGCGCTAAACAGCTTTTCCAGGTTGTGGT
>CAZMLX010000274.1:0-1873 GCA_964567275.1 uncultured Thiopseudomonas sp.
ACCTCCCGGCAGGGTGACGGTAAACACTGGATCCTGCAATTGCGCTGCGCTCCATGCAGGATGACGCCCGCAGAGTCAGGTGCAATCCTTCACCCTCCTGTCTCACGCCGTCTCCTGTCCTCTTCACCGCCATCCTGCCCTCTTCATCGTCATCCTGCCCTCTTCATCGTCATCCTGCGCGAAGTCGCAGGATCCATGGCCGGCCCCGATATTTGTCATGCCGACGGGCAAAACGCAGAACAACAGCAACCACTAGCTGCCTGCTGTCTTGGCACAAAACCTGCTTTAGATTTATCAGAACTGACCGATACAGCCACACCTGCCAAAAAACCGGCAGGTTGGCCGATCCGGCTGCCAGCCAGCCAAAGGAGCAACACCATGCGTATTTCCAGCCTGCAAGCATTCAACCTCGGCGTTAAAGGCATTCAGCAAAACTATTCCGAGATGATTCGCACCCAGCAGCAAATCAGCACCGGCAACCGCATTTTGACACCGGCCGACGACCCGGTTGCCTCCGTGCGCCTGATGCAGCTGGAACAGCAACAAAACATGCTCGGCCAATACAAGGAAAACCTGATCGCCGCCAACAACAGTTTGGTGCAGGAAGAGTCCACCCTCAACTCGGTCAACGACATCATGCAGCGCATCCGCGTGCTGGCCGAAGAAGCAGGCAACGGTGCGCTCAGCCAGTCCGACCGTCAATCCATCGCCGCTGAACTGCGCGAGCGTGAAGACGAACTGCTGGGGCTGATGAACACCAAAAACGCCCGGGGTGAATACCTGTTTGCCGGCTTTCAGGGCAAAACTCAGCCCTTTGTCCGCCAGGGCGACGGCAGCTTTCAATACCTGGGCGACGAAGGCCAGCGCAAACTGCAGGTCGCCAGCTCGCTCGACATTGCCATCAGCGACAACGGCAAAAAAGTATTTGAAAACGTCACCAACGCCAGCCGGCTCAATGGCAGCGCAACCTATTTTGATTTGGGTGCCGGACAAACACTGGTGGTTGATAGCAGCAAGTTTTCCGGCATGGCGTACGGGGCAGAAATTTTTGATGACCCGCTCAACCCCGGTGACTATTACCTGGTGCCGCTGGACGACAACGGGCTGCGGGATATGGCCAACGCCATAGGCCCTGCAGTGCTTAATGGTACCGAACTCACCTTTGATGGTCTGGTGGTGCAGGACTTCAACGCTGCCAGCCTGCCCATCGCTTTGGGTGCCGGGCAGTTTCAGTCCACCCTCCAGGCATCTCCGCCGCTGATTCAGGACGAAATTGCCTTTGCCGGCTCCCCGAATTACCCCAATGGCGAATTTCAGATCGAGTTCAAGTCCCTCCCGGACAACCCCAAGGAATACACCATTACCGAAATAGGCAGCGGGCAGGTGCTGGGTAGCGGTGTGCTGGATGACCGGGACGAAGTCCACGACAGCCTGGTGTTTGCCGGGATTGTGGTGCATATCGACGGCGTGCCCAGCGGGGGCGAAACCATCCGCATCGGCCAGCCCTCTGCCGTGCCGGGGCCGGATGGCAGCACCGCAAGTCGCGAAAAACAGGGCGTACTCGACACCATCTACCAGCTGCGCAAAGCCCTGGAAGAAAACCCCGACAGCCCCGAAGGCAACCGTGCCACCCGTGACGCCGTCGCTGCCGCCATCACCAACATCGACCACGCCATGGTCACCATCGACCGCACCCGTGGCGACATTGGCGCACGCATGAACATCATCGAAACCACGCTCACCGACAACGAAAACGTCACCCTGGTCAACCAGGAAGTACAGGCCGAACTGCGCGAAGTAGACTACCCCGAAGCCCTGTCCAAACTGGCCTTCCAGAGCATCATCCTCGAAGCCGCCCAGCAGAGCTACGTCA
>CAZMLX010000275.1:0-1788 GCA_964567275.1 uncultured Thiopseudomonas sp.
TGATCCGCCGGGTCTGTGACCGGGTAGGGGTGATGGACGGCGGGGTGATTGTCGAGCAGGGCGAGGTGACCGAGGTGTTCCTGCATCCGCAGCATCCCACCACCCGCCGTTTTGTTCAGGAAAGCGACGAAGACAGCCAGACCAGCGGCGATGATCTGGACCATGTGCAGGGCCGCATTGTGCGGCTGACCTTTCTGGGAGAAGCCACCTATGCACCCATTCTGGGGCAGGTGGCACGCAACACCGGCATTGATTACAGCATTTTGGCCGGCCGTATTGGCCGCATCAAGGACCAGCCCTGCGGACAGCTCACGCTGGCGCTGACCGGTGCACAGCTGGCCGAAGCCGAGCGCCAGCTGCAGGCAGCGGGCGTCACCATAGAGGTGGTACGGGCATGAACGAACTGTTTGCCAATATTGACTGGGGCCAGATCCTTGAAGCCACGCAGGACACCGGCTGGATGCTGGGCGGCTCGCTGTTTTTCAGCGTACTGCTGGGGCTGCCGCTGGGCGTGCTGCTATACCTGACCGGCCCCAGACAGCTGTTTGAGCGGCCTGCGCTCTATGCCGTATTATCGTTTTTGGTCAACGTGTTGCGCTCGTTGCCGTTCATTATTTTGCTGATTGTGATGATGCCGGTGACCCGCGAACTGACCGGTACCACGCTGGGCATTGCCGGCGCCATTCCGCCGCTGGTGGTAGGCGCCATGCCGTTTTTTGCCCGGCTGGTGGAAACTTCGCTGCGCGAGGTGGACCGGGGCATTATCGAGGCCACCCAGGCCATGGGAGCCAGCACCCGGCAAATCATCTGGAATGCACTGCTGCCCGAGGCCCGGCCCGGCATCATTGCGGCGGTCACGGTTACCGCCATTACGCTGGTGTCCTACACCGCCATGGCCGGTGCGGTCGGCGCTGGCGGGCTGGGTGACCTCGCCATCCGTTACGGCTATCATCGTTACCAGACCGACGTGATGGTGGTAACTGTGGTGCTGTTGCTGATTATGGTTTCCATCATGCAAATGCTGGGCGACCGGCTGGTTGTACATTTCTCGCGCAAATAAATGATCAATGAAAATAGCGCCCGATACCGGGATGCTGTGGAGTTTTTATGAAAAAATCAGTAGTGCTGGCCGCCGTTCTGGCTGCTTTTTCCTTCTCTGCCCAGGCAGAAAAACTGCAGGTAGCGGCCACTCCGGTGCCTCACGCCGAAATTCTGGAATTTGTAAAACCCAAACTGGCCGAGCAGGGCATTACCCTTGAGGTCAAGGTGTTTACCGACTACGTCCAGCCCAACCTGCAAGTCGCCGAAGGCCGGCTGGATGCCAACTTCTTCCAGCACCTGCCGTACCTGGACGAATTCAACCAGACCCGTGGCACCCGACTGGTCAGCGTGGCCGGCATTCACGTCGAGCCCTTTGGTGCCTACTCGAAAAAAATCCAGAGCTTTGACCAGCTGAAGTCAGGCAGCAAGGTTGCCATTCCCAACGACGCCACCAACGGCGGCCGTGCCCTGTTGCTGCTGCAAGCCAGCGGCGTGCTGGAGCTGAAAGAAGGCACCGGCATTGCTGCCACGCCCCGTGACATCAGCAACAACCCGCACAAGTTGCGGGTGATCGAGCTGGAAGCGGCGCTGGTACCCCGTGCCCTGCAAGAAGTTGAGCTGGCGCTGATCAACACCAACTATGCGCTGGAAGCCGGCCTCAACCCGCAACAAGACGCCCTGGCGCTTGAAGGCGGCGACTCGCCTTACGTCAATATCCTGGTAACCCGTGACGACAACCAGCAGGCC
>CAZMLX010000276.1:0-1769 GCA_964567275.1 uncultured Thiopseudomonas sp.
AAGGAGCTCACTAATGAAGTCGCATGAGAAACTTGAAAAGAACGTCGGCCTGCTGGCGTTCTTCATGGTCATTGCCGTCAGCCTGGGCGGCCTGACCCAGATCGTGCCACTGTTCTTCCAGGACGTGGTCAACGAGCCGGTCGACGGCCTCAAGCCCTACACCGCACTGCAGCTGGAAGGCCGTGACATCTACATCCGTGAAGGCTGCGTTGGCTGCCACACCCAGATGATCCGTCCGTTCCGTGCCGAAACCGAACGTTACGGCCACTACTCCGTGGCCGGTGAAAGCGTTTACGACCACCCCTTCCTGTGGGGCTCCAAGCGCACCGGACCGGACCTGGCCCGGGTTGGCGGCCGTTACTCCGACGACTGGCACCGTGCCCACCTGTACAACCCCCGCAACGTGGTGCCCGAGTCCAAGATGCCCTCCTACCCCTGGCTGGTAGAGAACCATCTGGACGGCAAGCACACCGTAGCCAAGATGAAAGCACTGAAAACCCTCGGCGTGCCTTACACCGATGAGGACATGCAGGGCGCTGTCGCCGCCGTCAAGGGCAAGACCGAAATGGAAGCCGTAGTGGCTTACCTGCAGGTTCTGGGTACATCAATCAAAAATAAACGGTAACAGTTATGGAAATTGGAATGCTTCGCGGCCTGGGCACGGTAGTGGTCTTTATCGCCTTCATCGGGGTGGTTTTCTGGGCTTACAACAGCAAGCGCAAAAGCGGCTTTGATGAGGCTGCCAACCTGCCTTTTGCCGATGATGCGTCCACTCCCGCTAACTCCGCACAAGAATCCAAGGAGTAAGTCATGACTTCATTTTGGAGTTGGTACGTTGTCATCCTGACCACGTTCACCCTGGTGGCACTGGTCTGGCTGGTGCTGGCCACCCGCAAAGGCCAGCAAAGCGACACCACAGACCAAACCGTGGGCCACGTCTATGATGGCATCGAAGAGTACGACAACCCCCTGCCCCGCTGGTGGTTCATGCTCTACATCGGCACCGTCATCTTTTCTGTCGGCTACCTGATCCTCTACCCCGGCATGGGCAACTGGAAGGGCGTCCTTCCGGGCTACGACGGCGGCTGGACATCGGCCAAACAATGGGAACGCGAAGTCACCCGCGCCGACGAAAAATACGGCCCGATCTTCGCCAAATACGCCAGCATGTCCGTGGAAGACGTAGCCAAAGACGAAGACGCACAAAAAATGGGCGCCCGCCTGTTTGCCAACCACTGCGCCATCTGTCACGGCTCCGACGCCAAGGGCACACCCGGCTTCCCCAACCTGGCCGACCAGCACTGGCGCTGGGGCGGTGCGCCTGACGTGATCAAGAAAACCATCACCGACGGCCGTACCGGCAACATGACCCCGCATGGCGACATCATTGGTGAAGAAGGTGTCAAAAACGTGGCCGCCTATGTGCGCAACCAGCTGGCCGGCCTGCCGCTGCCCGAAGGCTCCGAGTTCGATCTGGCCAAGGGCAAGCAGACCTTCGAAACCACCTGTTTCGCCTGCCACGGTGCCGACGGCAAAGGCTTTGCCGCCCTGGGTGCGCCCGACCTGACCGCTCCGGCCGGCTGGATCTACGGCCAGAGCCTGCCCCAGCTGCAACAAACCATCCGCTACGGCCGCATCGGCACCATGCCGGCGCAAAAAGAGTTCCTCAGCGAAGACAAGATCCACTTGCTCGCTGCCTATGTCTACGGACTCTCCAACAAGGCCGAGTAACATCTGCCCTGTCAGGCCGGCGCGCAATGCGCCGGCCT
>CAZMLX010000277.1:0-1722 GCA_964567275.1 uncultured Thiopseudomonas sp.
GCCGCGCACGGGCGAGGTAACCAGCGTACGCTTGACCCGGTCTTCCAGCGCACGGCCGGTGGACTGGATTTTGTTCAGGTCGGTACGGGCTTCACCCAGCCGGGCCAGGGCATCGCTGCGAAACCGCTCCCGGGTTTCCTGCACCTTGTGTTCAACTTCGGTAATGGCGGCCTCGGCCCGTGGAATGGCCAGCGTAGTCGCTTCGAGCTGGCCACGGGCTTCCACCTCGGCCCGTTTCAGTCGCAACACCTCAACCGGAGAAATCGCGCCTTCAGCGACCAGCGGTTCGGACATGCGAATTTCCCGTTGCAACAAGCCCAGACTATTGCGGTACTGGCCTTGTTTGGAGATAAACTCGCGCAGTTCCTGGCGACGCTGAACCAGCTGTTCTTCAAGGCCGGCCACTTCATCGGCCAGCTGCTTTTGTCGGCTTTTGAACAGGTCCAGTTCGCTTTCGGCCCGGTCGGGATCGCTGGCTACCAGCTCCGCCGACTGCACCAGCTCACGGCCGGCGGCTTCAGCCGACAACCGTTCAACGGTCAGTTGCAGGGCGGTGCGATCGGCTTCGGTTTCGCCAACGTTGGACGAGAATCGGGTGTCATCCAGCCGGATTAGCGGTGCACCGGCTTCGACAATTTGTCCGTCACGGACAAAAATTTCCGCCACGATACCGCCTTCAAGGTTCTGGATTTTTTGTAGGCGGGAGGAAGGAATGGCCTTGCCGTCACCCCGGGTGACTTCCTCGATTTCGGCGAAGTGGGCCCAAACCAGAAAAAAAATGACAAAACCCACCACGCCCCAAATGGTGTAGCGGGCCACCCTGGGAGCGTCCTCAATCAGTGCTTTCTGTACTTCAGGCAGCGGTGCGCTGGCGTCCAGTTTTGCAGGTTTTACCTGGAGTTGGGGTAATGGGTTATCCGACACTGATATGTCCCTTCTTCAAGGCTTCGAGAACAGACTCTTTTGGACCATCGGCAATAATCCGGCCCCGGTCAACAATAATCAGCCGGTTGACCAGACTTAGCATCGACGCCCGGTGGGTAACCAGCAGCAGCGTCTTGTCGGTGCTAACCTCAGTCAGCGTCCGCTTGATGCGTTCTTCGGTGGCGTTGTCCATGGCGCTGGTAGGCTCATCAAGCAGCAAAATGGCCGGGTCGAGCAGCAGGGCACGGGCCAGGGCCACGTTCTGGCGCTGCCCGCCGGACAGCAACAAACCCCGCTCTCCGACTTGCAGTTCATAGCCTTTCGGGTGCAGCCGGGCAAACTCGTGTACCCCGGCCCGCTCGGCGGCCTGCAAAATGGTTTCATCTTCCACATAGCGGGCGCCGCTGGTCAGGTTGTCACGCAGGGTGCCGGCAAACAGCTGGATATCCTGCGGTACATAACCAATGTGGTAGCGCAAATCGTTGATATCCAGCTGGCGTACATCCATGCCGTCAATCAGTAGGTTGCCGGAGTTGGGCTGGTTCAGTCCCATAATCAGCTTGGCCAGCGAGCTTTTGCCCGAGCCACTGCGGCCAATAATGCCGATTTTCTCACCGGGCTTGATGTTCAGGCTGACATCACGCAGCGCCGGCTGCTCCTGCTCGGGGTAAGTGAAGTTGACCTGCCGGAATTCGATGGCACCCTGTAAACGGTGACGCTTGAGCGGTTTTTCCTGTTCCTGGCGCTCCTGTGGCAAATCCATCATCTGATTGATCGAGTTGAGGGTGACCTTGGCGT
>CAZMLX010000278.1:0-1716 GCA_964567275.1 uncultured Thiopseudomonas sp.
GCGTGTCTTGTAACAGCCAGATGTAGTTGTCATCAAAGGCGGGCAGGGCTATATGGGTCGGCATGGGGAATTCCTGTATCATTCGGGCCTGGCTGGCCGTCTGTAGCAGCGGCCAGCTCTTTTTATGAATGGTGCACACCATAGCAAACCGTTAAAACGGCTGTCGACCATTGCCCCCGTGGAGAATTTCATGCTCAGCTTTCAGCGGCAGTGCCGGTTATCCCTGGCTGATGTACGGCACTGGTTTATGTCGCCGGCCGGGGCACAGTTGTTGCAGGCCGGCAACCGTTTGCTGGATGAACGGCTGGCCAGCTGTTTTGGCAGCTACCTGCTGGAGTACAACTCGCTGGCGGCTGCTCCGGCGGCGACCGGCATTCGTCACCAGATCCGGCTGGGCGAAGGCGCTGACGGGCATGACATCCAGTGCCAGGCCTGTCTGTGGCCGGTACAGCCCGATGGTGTGGATGTGGTCGTGCTCAGGCACAGCCTTGAGTTTGCCCATTCTCCGTATGACCTGCTGCGCGAAGCGGCCCGGGCGGTACGTCCGGGCGGGCATTTGCTGGTCACCGGCCTGAACCCCTATAGCCTGCCCGGACTGGCCTCCCGCTTCAGTCGGACCCCCTGGCGGCAGGGGCGGCGACTGTCGGCCGCCCGGATTGCCGAATGGCTGGCGGTACTGGGGCTGGCCTGTGAGCCGCCCCGCTTTGCCCGGGTACCGCTGTGCCGGTGGCAAAGCCAGGCGGCTGCGAGCACCGCCGGAACGGCCAGCCAGACGGCGCTGCATCCCGGCCATGCCTGCTATTTGCTGGTAGCACGCAAACAGGTGCATGTATCGCTGCGCCGGCCGGCCAGCCTTAAACTGCCGGAATTGATGCCGGTCCCGGTGGTGCGCCAGGGCGTGAACAATGATGTATTTGACTCCAGGGAACACCATGACTGACCTGATTCACATTTATACCGATGGTGCCTGCAAGGGCAATCCCGGCCCCGGCGGCTGGGGCGCCCTGTTGCAATACAAGGGCCGCGAGCTGGAGCTCTGTGGCGGCGAGGCCGACACCACCAACAACCGCATGGAGCTGATGGCGGTCATCCAGGGCCTGTCGGCCCTCAAACGCCGCAGCCAGGTACTGCTGGTTACCGACTCCAAATATGTGATGCAGGGCATGCAGCAATGGTTGGCCGGCTGGAAGCAGCGGGGCTGGAAAACCGCCAGCAAGCAGCCGGTCAAAAATCAGGATTTATGGCAGCAGCTCGATGCGCTGGTGCAACAGCACGATGTGCAATGGCAGTGGGTGGCCGGTCACCGGGGCCATCCGGGTAACGAACGGGCCGATGATCTGGCCAACAAGGGCGTAGAAGAGGTGCGCAAATCATGAGGTATGTAGTACTGGATACCGAAACCACCGGCATGCCGGTGACCGACGGGCACCGCATTGTCGAGATTGGCTGTGTGGAAGTGGTGGACCGGCGTCTGACCGGACGTCATTACCATGTTTACATCCAGCCCGACCGCGAGGTGGACGAAGGGGCCATGATGGTGCACGGCATCACCGACCATTTCCTCAAGGACAAGCCCCGGTTCAAGGACATTGCCGACGAGTTTTACCAGTTTATCGAGGGTGCCGAGCTGGTCATTCATAACGCCCCCTTTGACGTGGGCTTTATCGAAAACGAATTTGCCCTGCTGGGCCAGAGTGAGCGGGCCGACATCAGCCA
>CAZMLX010000279.1:0-1691 GCA_964567275.1 uncultured Thiopseudomonas sp.
ACACCCTAGTTTTTTTATGCCGCTTCAATGAGGCGGCATTTGAAAGCCTACACCAGCGCCAGACTGGGCCGCGCAAGCGGCGACCTCTGGACAGGGATTAGCCGGCTAGTGCCCTGATAGGAAAAAACACCGGTAGCTATGCAAGGTGACCGACTAACCCTAGAGCGTAACACCGCGCCGAGGCATAGCAGACACTTGGAAAGACAGGCCGGCCCCGCTGCGGTTACAGCGGGCATGAGGATTCGCAGCCCGGCGGATCGAAACGCAGCACCGGGCACCCCTTCACATCATTTTCGTAGCGTCACGAAAATGGTCAGCAAATGACCGGCAAATGACCGCATCAAAGAGCCGAGGCAGCCATGGCCAAGCAACGCAAAAAGACACTGAAAAGCTTCCACCACGCCGCCGGTGCCGCATCTGCCCGCATGGGCCTGCGGCACATCTGCTGGGTATCCCTCCAGGTGCCGGACGTTGACTGTGAAGTGACGGCATACGTCAACTTCAAGACGATGCAAGTGCTGCCCTGGAACAACCAGTCGTACATGGTGCGAGAGGCAATGAACCAGTTCGCATACGACTGGACATGTTGGTGGGTTCTGGAGATGAACAATGGCATGGACAGCTTCTACAAGTTTGCTGAATTGCCGGTGCCGCACAAGCGCAACCTCAGGGACATTCTGCGTCCGGTAGCGGCCAAAGGTCAGGAGCTGACCGAAAAGGAGAGACTGGATCACATCGTTGCCCGAGGCGCGGTCTTCACTATCTCGGGCCACCAGTTTACTGACGAGCAGCTTGACCAGCTGTTCACCCTGGTGCGCCAACACGGTACGCCAGTTGACGAGCTTGCGCCCGCAGGCTGATTCAAACCCTTCCCTTTCCCTATTTTCCTTAGGTGCCTGCCCTGCAGTGCGCCGTTTTGTCGTGGGTGATTTTTATGTTTATCGACCTGGATGGCCACATGGCCGAAGTGCAAATAACCGACTGGGACAAAGACGACCCTGATTACGTGGTGTGGGAGTTCACCGACAAAGGAATTCACGCGCTCGCTGAAAAGCTGGACCTGTACGCAAGCAGCGACCTTAACGACCTGTTCGATAAGGCGGCGGCAAGAAGGCAGCAAGAGAACGATGAGGACTTGGCTGCAGAGCGTCATTACCAGCGACAGGAGGCGTGCTGACGCACAAGCAAACGAAGGAAACAATCGTCGGCGTAGTGCTGATGGTCACCGCGTTTTTCGCATGGTCGGCAGTGTCCGCCGGTGATGCGTCAGACGCCGAAAACACCCACCGGATTCACTGCGAAATGGTAGCCCTTTGGGACGCTGACGCAGACGCCGGTATTGACGACCATGCCCGCAGGGGCTGGCCGAATTACGACATGAGGAAGTGCGAGTCATGAGCATTTACACATCCATCAACATCCCGCACGACGCAGCTATCGGCTGCCAGTTTAGGCCGGCAGTAAATGACTGCCCTGAATACATCAACCTGCGGATCGGAGGGAAGGTGCCCGACGAGGTGGCTATCAGCATGAGTCCGGAGCAGGCGCGGAACGTTATCGAATCCATCCAGCAAGCGCTGGATGGCATGAAAAATCAAGAGCAGGAGCAAGCGGAATGAGCGAGCAAGAACTGATGACGCTGCCAAGCGAGCGCAAGCAGCTGGAGGCGTTTTTCATTCAGCCGGACGTTA
>CAZMLX010000280.1:0-1686 GCA_964567275.1 uncultured Thiopseudomonas sp.
CCACCACCTGGGTGCGCTCGCCAAATATGAATTCCTCAATTTCCAGAAAACCCCAAAGATCGCTCTGAAAAATGGATTTGGCGTAAATCTCGTACAACTGGTCCTGGCTGACAAAAATAACCTTGAAGATGGGTGACTCGTCTTTATTCATCTGGGCCGACTCCTGAAAACTGGGCAATCTTACCATAGCCCCATGGTTTAAAAGCCAAGTGGAAAAAAACGCTTGCATTCGATAATGATAATGATTACTATTTATTTGCTGTCTTTTCAGCGGAATACATACACCCTCACGTGTATGTTCTCCTCATCAGGCTAACACGGCTTAGGCCCGCTTCGGCGGGCCTTTTTTTATCCGCAAAAAAAGGCCCGGATACACTGTACCCGGGCCTGATAACACCACTCCAGCTGCGATCAGCGCACGCCGCTTTGACGCAGGGCAGCGGGCGTAAACTCGCCGGCGGTCGCCGGAACGTTAAACTCGTACGACTGCTTTTCCTCGTTTTTCATGCCCATGGCCAGGTAACGGCCGGACTGAATGTCGTACAGGGTCTCAAAGGCATACCAGGGCACCTGCTTGTGAAAGTATTGCAGGGCATGGGCTTC
This sequence comes from uncultured Thiopseudomonas sp., assembly GCA_964567275.1. Taxonomy (GTDB): domain Bacteria; phylum Pseudomonadota; class Gammaproteobacteria; order Pseudomonadales; family Pseudomonadaceae; genus Thiopseudomonas. The sequence continues at coordinate 604 of CAZMLX010000280.1, forward strand.
CGCCACCCGCCACAGGTTGCCGCGGCCATCGTAATGGTCGATCACCGCTGCCTGCCAGGTATCCTCGTCGATATAGAAGTCACGCTTGGCGTAGATGTGACGCTCGTTATCTTTGAGGGTAGCAGTCACATGCCACACCCGGTGCAGCTCGTAACGGGGCAGCTCCTGGTTGATGTGGCCCACCTTGAGGATGTCGCTGTACTTCAGATCAGGCGAATCCAGCCGGTAGTTGTTGTAGGAAATGTACATTTCCTTCTTGCCATGCAGCTCCCAGTTGTAGCGGTCCGGCGCACCGTTGAACATGTCGAGGTTGTCGGAAGTACGCAGGCCGTCGGCAGCCGTACCCGGACCGTCATAGGACACCTGCGGCGCACGGCGTACACGACGCTGGCCGGCATTGTACAGCCAGGCCGAGCGCGGCTCCTTGACCTGGTCAACTGTTTCATGGACCAGCAGCACATTGCCTGCCAGGCGGGCCGGTGCGGTTACGCTCTGCTTGAAATAAAACAGGATATTGGACGGCTGGCTGGCATCGTGGTCCTTGAGCATGTTGGGAAATACAAACTGCTCGTCAAAGTACACCAGCGAGTAAGAACCATTGGTTTGCGGGGTCGCCTGGGTTACCTTGCGCTTGACGCTGCCGCCACGGTAACGGGTGACGTGGTTCCAGATCACTTCCAGTCCGTTTTTCGGGATGGGGAAGGCGTTGGCCACCCGGAAGTTTTCCACGCCGTTGCCGGAGGACGCCAGGTTCACCTGCAGTGCGTTGTTTTTGGTGGCTTCAGCCACATCAGCCGGCATGGCCGCTGAACGATGTGTCTTGTAGACATTCATCCTGTAGCTGTCCGGATAACGCTTGAACATGGCCTGTTGGCCCGGGGTCAACCGGTCCTTGTACTGATCCACGTTCTGGGCGGTGATGGTAAACAGCGGTTGCTCACCGGCATAGGGGTCGGCCATGAAGCCTTTGGCATCCACCGCTGCAGCGCTGGTGCTCAGACCGCCGGTCCACTCGGGAATGCTGCCGTCAGCGTTACCGGCTTTTTCAGCGCCAAACGGCGTCAGGCTGGTGCCCAGTTTGGC
>CAZMLX010000281.1:0-1679 GCA_964567275.1 uncultured Thiopseudomonas sp.
CAAGAGCGACAGCGACGACAAGGGCACCAGCCACGCCCGGGCCCGCCGCTGGGTCAAGGGCCTGCTGGAGCTGCAGCAAAGCGCCGGCAACTCGCTGGAATTTATCGAGAACGTCAAGATCGACCTGTTCCCGGACGAGGTCTATGTGTTCTCGCCCAAGGGTCGCATCATGGAAATGCCCAAGGGGGCCACACCGGTGGACTTTGCCTATGCGGTGCACACCGACATTGGCAACGCCTGCATTGCCTGCCGGGTCAACCGCCGCCTGGCGCCGCTGTCGCAACCGCTGGCCAGCGGTGCCACCGTGGAAATCATTACCGGCCCCAACGCCCGCCCCAATCCCGCCTGGCTCAACTTTGTGGTCACCGGCAAGGCCCGTACCCACATCCGCCATGCACTGAAACTGCAACAGCAGGACGAGTCGGTCGAACTGGGCCGCCGCTTGCTGGACAAGGCACTGGACATTCACGCCACCCGGCTGGACGACATTCCCGCAGCACGCATTGATGCCCTGCTGGAGGAATACCAGCAAGACAGCATCGAGGCCGTACTGGAAAGCATCGGTCTGGGCAGCCGCACCGCCCAGGTCGTCGCCCGCCGCCTGCTGGCCGACGACAACAGCGAACAGCATCCGGTGATCGACCAGCCGCTGGTCATTCACGGCACCGAAGGCATGGTGCTCAACTACGCCCGCTGCTGCGGCCCGATTCCCGGCGATCCCATTGTCGGACACCTGTCGGCCGGCAAGGGCATGGTGGTGCACCGTGAAACCTGCCGCAACCTGGCCGATATCCGCAACCAGCCGGAAAAATACATTCCGCTCAGCTGGGCCAAAGACATCCGCGGCGAGTTCAATGTCGAACTGCGTATCGAACTGGCCCACCAGCGTGGCCTGATCGCCCTGCTGGCCGGCAGCGTCAGTGAAGCCGATGCCAATATCGAAAAAATCAGTGTCGACGAAAAAGACGGCCGCCTGAGCGTGGTACAGCTGCTGGTCAGCGTCCGTGACCGCATCCATCTGGCCCAGGTCATCCGCCGTCTGCGAACCCTGACCGGCGTCACCCGCATCACCCGTACCTGACTGTTGTTTTGCGGCGCCAGCCGGCGCCGTGCCGCCTACCCGACCCTACGGAGCCCCCATGAGCAAGACCGTCATCAGCACCGACCTGGCCCCCGCCGCCATTGGCACCTACTCACAGGCCATCAAAGCCGGCGACACTGTTTACCTGTCCGGACAAATCCCGCTGGACCCTGCCACCATGCAAATGGTCGAGGGCGGTTTTGAAGCCCAGACCGTGCGGGTATTCGAAAACCTCAAGGCCGTTGCCGAAGCCGCCGGCGGCAGCCTGCAGGACGTGGTCAAGCTCAACATCTTCCTGACTGACCTTGGCAACTTTGCCGCCGTCAACGAAATCATGGCCCGCTACTTCGAACAACCCTACCCCGCCCGCGCCGCCGTCGGCGTCGCCGCCCTGCCCCGCAACGCCGAAGTGGAAATGGACGGCGTAATGCATATTGGCTGATACAGCCGTCCAACGCACAACCCGTCATTCCGTGCGTAACGCAGTGAAGTCGCGGAATCCAGCTTTTCGGTCTGGATCCTGCGACTACGCTTCGCTCCGCACAGGATGACGGCATGGGCCAGTTTAGTACTGTTCTGAGAGAGATCACCCGATCAA
>CAZMLX010000282.1:0-1653 GCA_964567275.1 uncultured Thiopseudomonas sp.
GATTACGCTATGGGCAAAGCCCACGCCCAGGTTGCGCAGCACGGTCGAATCGGTCAGGTCACGCTGCCAGCGGGATACCGGCAGCTTGCTGGCCAGGTGCTGGAAGATGGCGTTGGCGATACCCAGGTTGCCTTCGGAGTTTTCAAAATCAATCGGGTTGACCTTGTGCGGCATGGTCGAGGAGCCGATTTCGCCGGCCACGGTCTTCTGCTTGAAGTAACCCAAGGAAATGTAGCCCCAGACGTCACGGTCGAAGTCGAGCAGGATGGTGTTGAAGCGGGCAATGGCGTCAAACAGCTCGGCAATGTAGTCGTGCGGTTCGATCTGGGTGGTATAGGGGTTGAAGGTCAGGCCCAGATCACCTTCGATGAAGGCACGGGCGTTGGCTTCCCAGTCCACGTCCGGATAGGCGGACAGGTGGGCGTTGTAGTTGCCGACCGCACCGTTGATCTTGCCCAGCAGCTCGACACTTTCGATCTGCTTGATCTGGCGCTCCAGACGGTAGACCACGTTGGCCATTTCCTTGCCCAGCGTGGTGGGGGAGGCGGGCTGGCCGTGGGTGCGGGACAGCATCGGCACTTCGGCCAGATCAACCGCCAGCTTGCGGATGCTGTCGGCAATCTGGCGCATCAGCGGCAGCAGCACGCTGTCGCGGCCTTCGCGCAGCATCAGGGCATGGGACAGGTTGTTGATATCTTCGGAAGTGCAGGCAAAGTGGATGAATTCGCTGACCTTGGCCAGCTCGGGCAGCTTTTGCGCCTGTTCCTTGAGCAGGTATTCCACCGCTTTGACGTCGTGGTTGGTGGTGCGCTCGAATTCTTTGACCCGTTCGGCGTGTTCGATTTTGAAGTCTTCGGCCAGTTCGTTGAGCAGGGCATTGGCTTCAGCCGAGAAAGGAGCCACTTCACTGATCTGCTGGTGCTGTGCCAGACGCTGCAGCCAGCGCACCTCGACATGCACACGGTTACGGATCAGGCCGTATTCGCTAAAGATGTTGCGCAAGGATACGGTGCGGCTGCCGTAGCGGCCATCGACGGGGGAAACAGCAGTCAGGGCGGATAGTTGCATGAAGACTCTCTTTAACAGTAGCCAGAAAAGAAATGCGGCGGATTATACACCAAAAACCAGGGAGCGCAGGCTACCGGCTGCCCCGTCAGGGTTAAAATCCTGCGCACTCAAACAGTTATCCGGATGATTGTTTTTCTGGGGGTGGGCAGGATGGGTAGCGGCGCTTCGGGCCGGGGGCTGCGCTTCAGGCATGTCTGGCAAGCTTTATCATGAATTTTATTCAAGATGAAGCTGAGGTTAATTCGTTTCTCGGCGGCCGACGGCCAAGCATAGAATGCGCCATCTTAAAGACAAACATGAAATCTGCTGATGCAGGTTGATGGATGTTTAACCCGTGCCGGAAGCGCAGAGCGACCCTCAAGCCTTCCCCCTCAAGCCTGGACACCCGCTACCATGAGTACCGAATTTACCTTTGCAATCAAAACCACCCGTTTTGACGAAAATTACCAGCCGGCCGCCAATACCCGCCTGACCACCAACTTTGCCAACCTGGCCCGGGGCGAAAGCCGCCAGCAAAACCTGCGCAACACCGTGGCCATGATTGACAACCGCTTCAACAGCCTGGCGTGCCGGGATAATCCGGAC
>CAZMLX010000283.1:0-1605 GCA_964567275.1 uncultured Thiopseudomonas sp.
TGGATCCTGCGACTACGCTTCGCTTCGCGCAGGATGACGGGTGCGGGCTTCGCTTTGCGTAGATGACGGCACATTGTCATTCCGTGCGCAACGCAGTAGAGTCGCGGAATCCAGCGGTTACCTTCTAGCTCCCAGGGGTCAACTCGGGTACCCTGTTGCGCTGTTAAAACGTCTACATCAGCCGCATAGCAAGGTTAAACCCCATGTCCCAGCGCAAACAGCAGCTATTAAAAAAGCATCGTAAAAACAAGCGGCTGGCCATGCTGGTGCTGATGCTGTTGATGGGCGCATGCAGTGTGCTGCTGTCGTGGTGGTGCTTGCCGGCAGGGCTGTTGCTGGCCTGGCTGATCCACGAGGCCTGGTTTGCCGACCATATTTTCTATGCCGCCAGTGACGACTATCAGTACCACTTTCCCGCAAGCAATACCTGTCAGAGCTTGCGTATCAGCAAGGGCCAGCTGCACTGGCCCGATGCAAACAACATCGACGCCAATAGCACCGTTATCGCCAAAGTACAGATTAAAAGCAGCTGGCTGGGCTGGCTGTTCGACCCGCAGGTGCGGCTGGGCGACGACGTACAAACCTTCGAACGTGGCGCCAGGGGCATCCGCTACCTCAACCTCACCGGTCAGTTGTCACAGCTGCACAGCGGCCTGCCGATCCGGGGCCGTTTCTGCCGGCTGGCGGCGCCGGTTGAACTGCGCACCTTCAAGGCGCCGCACTGGCAGGACAAGCGCATCATGATTCTGGCGCCTCATGCCGATGATGCCGAGCTGGCAGCGTTCGGGCTGTATAGCCAGGCCAAAGAGGTCAGCATTGTTACCCTGACCCAGGGCGAAATCGAGGCCGAACACTATCAGCAGATGGGGCTAAACCAAGCCGAGGCCGCCAAACTCAAAGGCCGCTTGCGCAGCTGGGACAGCATGACCATTGCCCAGTGGGGCGGCGTACCGCAGCAAAATTGTGTGCAACTGGGCTACTACTGCCTGCAACTGCCGGCCATGCGAGAGCAGGCGGATGCGTCCTTTGGCTCGCGGGAGTCGGGCGACAGCGATATTCGCAGCGTCAGGCACTGGAACACTCTGCAACTGCCCGGCGATAACGACGGTGTACCCAGCTGGAACAACCTGATTGCCGATCTTGTCGGCTGTTTGCAGCATTTTCGCCCGCAAATTGTGATTATGCCGCATCCGCAGCTGGACCCGCATGCCGACCACATCGCCACCGGCCAGGCATTGCAGCAGGCGCTGGAACAAGTCCAGGAACAACCCGAACACCTGCTGCTCTATGCCAACCACCTGCACGACAACGACCGCTGGCCCATGGGCAATGCCGGCACCGGCGTGGCCTTGCCGCCGCAGGTCGAGCAGGGCATAGCGCCGGATCAACTGGGCACACCTTTTAGTCTGCAACTCAGCGCCGGTCAGCAAATGGACAAGGCCATGGCGCTGCAAATGCAGCATGACCTGCGCCCGCCGCTGCCGTTCAAGCGCCAACTGCGCCGCCACATTCAACGGCTGCTGGCCGGGCGGCGCTGGCCCAAAACCGGCGATGATGAATTTATGCGCAAGGCCGTGCGGCGGCATGAGCTGTTTTGGCTGAAGT
>CAZMLX010000284.1:0-1592 GCA_964567275.1 uncultured Thiopseudomonas sp.
TTGGTGGAGCTATGCGGGATCGAACCGCAGACCTCCTGCATGCCATGCAGGCGCTCTCCCAGCTGAGCTATAGCCCCAACTCGTCAGGACGGGGCGCATATTAAGGCCCGGCAGCGGCAATGTCAAGCGGCTTTGAAAATAAACTTCCAGCCGGGTGATTGGGCTGCAGCCGGCCACCCCCGCTATCTCAGCAGCAGCTCAAACAGCCGCAAATCATCCGGGGTGGTAATCTTGAAATTCAGCCGGCTACCCGCCACCAGCCGGGGCGCATACCCTGCCTGTTCCATCGCCGATGCTTCGTCGGTAATCTCTGCGCCCGCAGCCAATGCACGCTCCAGCGCTGATATCAGCACCTTCAAGCGGAACATTTGCGGCGTCAGTGCATGCCAGATTTGCTGCCTGGGAACGGTCGCCACTACCCGGTTTTCTTGCCCACCCTGCTTCAGGGTGTCACTGGCCGGCACCGCCAGCAGACCGCCGCACGGATCCTGCCACAGTTGCTCCAGCAAGCCGTCCAGATCAGCCCGGGTCAGCAACGGCCGGGCAGCATCATGCACCAACACCCAGTCGTCCCCTGCCGCACCCAGCTCGCACAGACGGTGCAACCCGGACAACACCGAGTCGGCACGCTCCTGCCCGCCCCGGGCCCGATAAACCTGCGGATGTTGCGCCTGCTCCAGTGCAGGCCACCAACCGTCATCCTCCGCCAGCACCACCACCACGGCCTGCAAGCCGGGATGATCCAGAAAACATGCCAGGGTATGTGCAAGAATGGTCTTGCCGCCCGCTTCAAGGTATTGTTTGGGCCGGTCCGCCTGCATGCGTGCGCCAATACCTGCGGCCGGAATGATCAACCAGAACTTCATCGGCTACTCCATCAGCAAGTACAGGGTTTCGCCTTCGCGCACCATGCCCAGCTCCTGGCGGGCACGCTCCTCAACCGTCTCCATGCCCTGCTTGAGCTCGGCCACTTCGGCCTCCATGACCCGGTTACGCTCCGCCAGCCGCTCGTTTTCCGCTTTCTGTTCGTCAATCTGCTGCTGCAAACCAGCGACTTCCGCATAGCCGCCGTCGCCCAGCATCAGCCGGTACAACAAGGCGGCAAACAACAGCAGCAGCAGAGCAGCCACCAGCAAAGACATTTTTTTCATGACCTGTAGCCTTTGGACAGAAAAGGGCAGCACGAAGCTGCCCTTTTGACTATGCCACTGCAATCAGCCACGGAACTCGGCACGACCCTTGTACGGCGCCTTGCTGCCCAGTTGCTCTTCGATGCGCAACAGCTGGTTGTACTTGGCAACCCGGTCGGAGCGGCACAGGGAGCCAGTCTTGATCTGGCCAGCCGCAGTACCTACCGCAAGGTCGGCAATGGTGGCGTCTTCGGTTTCGCCGGAGCGGTGAGAGATGACGGCAGTAAAACCGGCCGCCTTGGCCATCTGGATGGCTTCCAGGGTTTCGGTCAGCGAACCGATCTGGTTGAACTTGATCAGGATGGAGTTGCCAATTTTCTCGTCAATGCCACGCTTGAGGATTTTGGTGTTGGTGACAAACAGGTCGTCGCCAACCAGTTGAACTTTTTCACCAATCTTGTC
>CAZMLX010000285.1:0-1552 GCA_964567275.1 uncultured Thiopseudomonas sp.
AAAAGCATCGAACAATTCCGCCACGGCCATCAGCCGCTGCATGTGCCACTGGGTTTGCTGCACCACTACGCCGCCCAGCTGGAGCGCAACTATCTGAGCCAACAGCACTATTTCAGCCCTTACCCTGCCCAACTGTATCCGGCCAACCGCACGGAGCACCTGTAATGCGCCAGCTGGTCTGGTTGCGCAATGATTTGCGCTGCATCGACAACAGCGCCCTGCAGCATGCCCTGCAACAGGGGCCGACATTGGCGCTCTATGTGCTTAGCCCGGCGCAGTGGCAATTGCATGATGATGCCGCCATCAAGCTGGATTTTCGCCTGCGTAGCCTGCAAAAACTCGAACAGCGTCTGCAACAGTTCAACGTGCCCTTGATCGTGATTCAGTGCGATCTATGGCAGGAACTGCCGCAGCGATTGCTGGAGTTTTGCCAGCACTGGCACATCGGCAGCATGCATTTCAATGCCGACTACGGCGTTAACGAGCAGCAACGTGACCGGCAATGCAGCGAACTGCTGCAAAAAGCCGGCATTACCGTACACAGCCATGGCGACACTTGCCTGTTTCCACCCGGCAGCCTGCGCACCCAACAGGGACAGATGTTTCAGGTGTTTACTGCTTTCAAAAAAGCCTGCTGGCAACGCCTGCACGCTGCGCCACTGGCCAGCCTGCCACCGCCAACGGCACAAGCATCAACCGGTATTGCCAGCCAGCTCGATGCCATTCAGCCGTATCTGGCTAATAATGCAAACTGGGAACAGCTCTGGCCGGCTGGCGAAGAGGCCGCCTGGCAGCATCTTGAAGCCTTTTGCCAACAGGATATTTACAGCTATAAGCAAGAACGGGATTTTCCCGCACTGAACAGCACCAGCCGCCTGTCACCGGCGCTGGCTTGCGGTCTGCTGTCGGTACGCAGTTGCTGGCAGCGGGCTGTGCTGGCCAATCAGGGCGAGTTTGATAGCGGCAGCGAAGGCGTTGTCACCTGGCTGACCGAGCTGCTGTGGCGCGAGTTTTACCAGCACCTGCTGGCACTGAATCCACGGCTGTCCAAAGGCCAGCCATTTTTGGAGGTAGGTCAGCGCATCAGGTGGGACAGTAACACTGACTATCTGCACGCCTGGCAGCAGGGCAAAACCGGCTTTCCGCTGATTGATGCCGCCATGCGCCAACTGGCGGCCACCGGCTGGATGCACAATAGATTGCGTATGGTGGTGGCAATGTTTTTCTGCAAAAACCTGCTGCTTGACTGGCGGCTGGGCGAACGCTGGTTTATGCAGCACCTGATTGACGGCGATCTGGCCGCCAATAACGGCGGCTGGCAATGGTGTGCCTCCACCGGCACCGATGCTGCGCCCTATTTCCGTGTGTTCAACCCCGTCACCCAGTCGCAACGCTTTGACCCCAAGGGTGAATTTATCCGCCGCTGGCTGCCCGAGCTGGCGCATCTGGACAACCAGCAGATCCATCTGCCACAACCCGGCAGCGACCTGTTTGGCGGTGGTTATCCGGCACCTATTGTGGATTTGAAAAGCAGTCGGGCACGGGCGATTGA
>CAZMLX010000286.1:0-1540 GCA_964567275.1 uncultured Thiopseudomonas sp.
AGGCCGGCTCCATGGCTTTCTCCTGCCGTGGTCACTGTAAACACTTTGCCGAAGCTGTTACCGGACATTGCCCGCTTCCTCTATCAATTCAAAAAGGCCCGCAGTATAGCTGCAATCCGCTTTAGACCGCATCCAGCCCGCGCTGCAGGTCGGCCTTGAGGTCGGCCAGCTCTTCCAGTCCCACCGCAATACGCAGCAGGCCGTCGCCAATGCCCATGCCGGCACGCTCTTCCGGCTTGAGCCGGCCATGGGTGGTGGTGGCCGGATGGGTAATGGTGGTTTTGGAGTCACCCAGGTTGGCGGTAATGGAAATCATGCGGGTGGCATCAACAAAACGCCAGGCCGCATCCTTGCCGCCCCTGATGTCAAAGCTGACCACTGCACCAAAGCCGCCAGGCTGCTGGATACGGGCCAGTTCATGCTGCGGGTGGGTGGTGAGGCCGGCGTAGTAGACCTTTTCCACCTGCGGTTGTTGTTCCAGCCAGCGGGCCAGCTGCATGGCGCTATCACAGTGGGCACGCATGCGCAGGCGCAGGGTTTCCAGCCCCTTGAGGAACACCCAGGCGTTGAACGGGCTCATGGTGGGACCGGCGGTACGCAAAAAGCCCACTACTTCGGTCATCAACTCGGCCTTGCCGGCCACCGCACCGCCGAGGCAACGGCCCTGGCCGTCGATGTACTTGGTGGCGGAATGGATCACCACATCGGCACCCAGCTTGAGCGGCTGTTGCAGCGCAGGCGTACAGAAGCAGTTGTCCACCACCAGCAGTGCATTGGCTTGGTGGGCGATGTCAGCCAGAGCCGCAATGTCGGCCAGCTCGGCCAGCGGGTTGGACGGCGACTCCAGATACAGCAGCTTGGTGTTGGGCTGGCAGGCAGCACGCCAGCCGTCAAGGTCGTTGATGCCGACATAGGTGACTTCAATGCCGAACCGCTTGAAATATTTGTCAAACAGGCTGACGGTAGCACCAAAGATGCTGCGTGATACCAGTACATGGTCGCCGGCACTGCAGAAGCTCATCACGGTGGCCATGATCGCCGACATGCCGGAAGCGGTGGCAACCGCCTTTTCGGCGCCTTCCAGCGCAGCCAGCCGTTCTTCGAAGGTGCGTACCGTAGGGTTGGTGTAGCGCGAGTAGACGTTGCCCGGTTCGTCACCGGCAAAGCAGGCGGCGGCATGGGCAGCGTTGCGGAACACGTAGCTTGAAGTGGTAAAAATGGCTTCGCCATGCTCGCCTTCGGGGCTGCGGCGGTAGCCGGCACGTACGGCCAGGGTATCAAAACTGCTGTCGGTCAGATCGCTGTCCAGCTGGCCGGATTGCCATGGGGTGGTCATGATGCGGTTGCCTTATGGGTCAAATTCAAAACGCCGGCCGCTACTGTCAGCGGCCGCCTTAAACTGCTGCTACATCAGTTTTCGTTGTTGTGCAGCTCGATAATTGCATTGGCCTGGGGGCGGCCGTCAAAATCCAGCTCGGCCTGCGGATTTTCAATCCGGCTCAGATAATCCTCATCCACGTCACCGGTGACGTATTCGCCG